>CAYGZE010000031.1:16907-22775 GCA_964354185.1 uncultured Anaerolineales bacterium
GACGCCGTCCTCATCGCCACCGGCGACCGCTGGCACGCCCTCGCCACCGTCCTGGCCGCCAAGGCCGGCAAGGACATCTACTGCGAGAAGCCCATCTCGCTTACGGTCCGCGAGGCCCGGGCCATGGTCACCACGGTGCGCCGCTACGGCCGCGTCTTCCAGGGCGGCCTCCAGCAGCGGTCCGAGGCCGCCTTCCGCACGGCCTGCGACCTCGTCCGTGGCGGCGGCCTGGGCAAGGTCCGCGTCGTCTACGTCAACCATCCGGGGACGTGCGGCGACGTGGACCTCGCGCCCGAGCCGGTGCCCGACGGTCTCGACTGGGACCTCTGGCTCGGCCCCGCCCTCTGGCGGCCGTACAACGCCCGCTTCCATCCCTACGGGCAGCCGCCTTTCGTCGTGCCGTGGCACTTCTGCCGCGACTTCGGCGGCGGCAACCTCACGAGCAACACCGTCCACGCCTTCGACGTGGTCCAGTGGGGCCTCGGCATGGACGAGAGCGGGCCCGTCGAGATCACCCCGCCCGAGACCGGCCGCGTCCCCGTCCTGACCTACCGGTACGCAAGCGGCGTCCTGCTCCAGGTTGTCGACGGCCTCCTTGATGGGCGGAAGGTCTTCGTGCCCGAGGGCTGGGACGAGCGGACGCCCATCACGCCCTTCGGCGCCCTCTTCGTCGGCGAGGAAGGCTGGGTCCACGTGGGCCGCGGCGGGTACCTCAAGTCCTGGCCGGAGGGGATCCTGGAGCGGTACCGGGCCGAGTACCGCCCGCAGGGCCCCGCGCGGAGCCATCACGAGAACTGGCTGGACTGCATCCGGTCGCGCGGGCGGCCCGCCTGCGACGTTGCGGTCGGGTGCCAGTCGACCATCGTCTCACACTTAGGCTGCATCGCCCACTGGACCCGCCGGGCGCTCACGTGGGACCCCGCCGCCGAGACCTTCCCGGGCGACGACGAGGCCAACCGCTGGCTCGGCCGCCCGATGCGCGCCCCGTGGACCCTCTGACCGCTGCCGGCCGGGTGCCGCAGTGAGCCGCGAGCCGCAGGTAGGGTGGTCCCCGCGGCGACCACGCGCTTCCTGGCCATGGCGCGGCGGGTCCGGAGACCCGTACGTGTTTAGCGTGCCGGTAACGGGCGTGCCGCTGGCTGCTTTCACCCACTGTGCGTGCGAGCGGCACTGGTGGACAAGCCACCAGTGGCACCCGCCGATGGGAACTTGCCAAGCACGCTAAACACGTACGGAGACCCGCCGCGCGAAGTTGCGTTGTAGTGTTAGGCGCGCCTCAAGGTGCGCCCGCGCGGGCGGCGCAATTCGGACGGCTGTGGTGTGGGCCTCATTCCTGCGGTTTGTTCCTTTTGGGGCGATGCAGGGGCTTGTCGGACAGAACGTGCCTGATCTCTGCAAACGGAGGCAGGGAGGTACCCAGCGTTGTATTCGACACTGCACCCCGTGTTACCTGCTCTGCGGGGCCGCATACCTGCATTGTGACACCCGGCACCTCAACTAGGGCCGGATTCTGAGTCGGCGTCATGTGTCTGCCCTCCGACCTCCAGTACCGCAATGCGACGCTCCATGAGGAGCGTCTCGCCCGATCTCAACTGGAGCCTGTACTCGCCCGGTCCCGGAAAAACCGTGTTCATCAGGACGAAGTCCACCTCCAGAATCACTCTTGGGTCCTCAAACTTGGCCTTAGCCTTGAGTTCGACAAGGGGCGGTCCGGCCTCGTCAACGTCCACCAGGCGCAGGCTGATGGGAACCTCTCCGTGGCCGCTGGTCAGCGCCGCATAGACAGAGAACATGGGGTGCTTGGCCGGAAACGAGAGCGCCTGGATGGCCGAGAAACAGCCCAGAATCGTACGCTTTCCTGTGGTAGGGTCCCTCCAAATGGCGTCGCAGACAACTAAGCCGAGGGCATACGGAACCACCCCCGGCCCGCGCTTGCGATCCGGCTTAGCCATGCCCTTGCCCCCCATCTCCTCATATTATAGCCGGAAAAGGCGTCCGGGCAAATCCAGCCGGGTGCCATAGTACGGGTCGGGTCGGCGGCTGCAAGCAGAAACGTGCCGTCCCACGGAGAGCCCGAAGCGCGCGGGGGCCCTGCGCCGCCGTTGCCCTCCCGGCGCCGGCCGCCACTACCCGGCGCGTTTCAGGCCGCGCGCCCACAGGCTGAGCCAGATGGCCGCCAGCACGACCACCAGCAGCATCATCTTGAAGGCCCCGATGAACCACAGGCTCATCTCCTGAACCGTGGACCACGCAAGGTCCCCGCCGCCCCAGAGCGCCAGCACCCACGCGGGCCGCGCGTCCAGGATCACCAACCACACGACGTACCCGACCGTCAGCCACGCGACCCCCAGCAAGACCGTCCCCCAGGCCGCGCGGGCCGCCGCCCCGACGTTCTTTGCGAGATCCCCGTTCATCGCTCGCTCCTTTCCCAAGCGGCCTTCCCGGCGCCTGCCCGGCATTGCACGCCCTTCGCGCCCCCCCGTTTCACTCCACCGGCAGGACCACGAAGACGTTGAACTCCGGCCCCGTCGCGGGGGGCAGGTAGCCCTCCTTGCCGACGGGCGGCGGGGCCCGGTATTCGCGCATCGGCAGGCGCAGGGGCTTGCCGTCGTACGTCCCCTCCAGGACGCTCTTGCCGAAGAAGTCCTGGGCGCTCTGCACGCGGAACTTGGCCCCGGCTTTGAGGGCGCCGCCCAGGTCGGCCTCGACCTCGGCCGCCCGGTCCCAGTTGTAGACGACGACATGGGCCCGGCCGGGCTCGTAGCGGTTCGGAATGACGAACACCTGCCGCCCGGTCGGCTTGCCGGCGACCACCCGGTTCGCGGCCGCCAGGTCGGCCGCCGTCAGGGCCTTGCCGTCCGGCGTGAAGACGGCCTCGATGGCGGGCGGCCCGGACGCGATGAAGGTGTTGCCCGCGGCCGCCAGGCGCTCCCAGATGCGAAGGGACGCGGCACCGACGAGGTAGTTGCCCTCGAGGACGGCGTCCTTGTTCTTCGCCCCGTAGCCCAGCAGGAGCGCCGTGCCGCCCGCGCCGGCCGCGTAGGTGTAGTTCCGCACGACGCGGACCCGCTCCGACGGGCTGCCGCCGCCCACCAGGATGGCCGGCGCCAGGTCGCCCGGCCCCTTGGCCGCCCCGTTGTTGAACGACACGTTGTCGACCACGTCGAAGCCGTTGATGAACGCGCGGCTCGACCCGTAGGCGTGGATGCCGTAGCAGAACTGGTTGAACAGGATGTTGGCCTCCAGGCGCTTCGTGCCCGCCCGGTTCTGGGCGTAGATGGCATGGCCGTGGCCGCGGTCGGGGGCGTCCCACCCGTTGTTGTAGACGAGGCATCCGTAGATCTCGCCGCCCTCGCCGCCCGACCAGAACCCGAACCCGTTCGAGCAATCGTGGACCACGAGGTTGATGAACGCGATGTGCGAGCCCTGGCAGTTGACGCCGCCGCGGCGGATGTCCTCGGGGCTGGAGCCGCGGATCTCGGTCCGCCGCTTCGGGTCGGTGCAGGTGACCTCGAAGCCCCAGAATCGGGTCCACTCGCCCTCGACCGAGAGGAAGGCGTCGCCCTTGCCCTCCGGCGCGCGGCAGTCGATGGTCGCCCGCCCGCCCGGGGCCTGGCGGACGGTGATGGGGGCGGCCTCGGTCCCCCGGAGGCGGCTGGTGATGCCGCCGCGGTAGGCGCCGCCCAGGAGCCAGATCGTGTCGCCCGGCTTCACGCTGGCGGGGTGGCCGAGGGCGGTCGCCAGGTCCCACGGCCGCCCGCGCGAGCCGTCGCCGTCGCTGCGGCCGTCGGGCGAGACGACGAACTCGGCGGCCGCGGCGGCCCGCGCCGCCCCCAGAAGTGCGATCGCCGCCACCGCTGTGGCCGCCAGAAGCGCGAGCGCCGCCGCGCCGACCCGCGTCCACCGTGCCGCCGTCGTCATGGGCCGCCTCCTTCCGCCCGGTTCGCCGGGCCGTTCGCGCGTCATCGCCGCCACCGCCATCCTACCGCCCGCCGCCGGCCCAGGCAACCGCGGCCCGGAACGTGGCGCCCGGCCGCGACGCCCCGGCGCTGCGGCGGCCGGCCGGCAGGTACGTGTTCAGCGTGCCTGGCAAGTTCCCATGGGCGGGTGCCACCCTGGCTGGGCAAGCCCCTGGCACGGCCACGCGCCGTGCCGTGGCAGGCTGCCGTGGCTTGACCGCTGGCGGCTTGTCCGCCAGTGCCGCCCGGAACCTGCCGGCCTGCCAAGACGAGGAACCTGCCCCTTCCCCCCCGGTTCAAGATGGGTAGAATGCGCCGTGGGGTCCGCCGGCCGACGGTGCCGCGCGGTGCGTGGCGCGGCCGGGTCCGGCGAGATATCTCCGGCGAACCGTGACGAACGTCGACACAACCGAGGGCGTCGCCGCCGGGGCCCGGCCGCTCATCCGGGCCCTCCGCCACCGCAACTACCGCCTGTTCTTCTTCGGCCAGGGCCTGAGCCTGATCGGCAGTTGGATGCAGTGGGCCGCCATGGGCTGGCTCGTCTACCGCCTGACCGGCTCGAAGGCGATGCTCGGCGCGGTGGCCTTCGCGACCCAGATTCCGGCCTTCCTGCTGGCCACGCTGGCGGGGGTCGTCGCCGACCGCGTGAACCGCCGCTACCTCGTCCTGGCGACCCAGTCGCTGGCGACCGTCCAGGCGTTCGCCCTGGCCTACCTGACCCTGGTGGGCACCATCCAGACGTGGCACATCATCGTTCTGAGCGTGGCGGCGGGCCTGGTGAACGCGTTCGACATCCCGGCCCGCCAGTCGCTCGTCGTCGACATGCTGGACGACCGGGCCGACCTGCCCAACGCCATCGCCCTGAACTCGTTCCTCTTCAACGGCGCCCGCCTGGTGGGCCCCTGGGCGGCCGGATACCTCATCGGCCTCGTGGGCGAGGGCTACTGCTTCCTCGCGAACGCCGTCAGTTTCCTGGCCGTCATCGCCGCCCTCCTGGCCATGCGGATCCACCCGCGCCGGGTCGAGCCTTCCGGCCGCCACCTCCTGAGGGAACTCCGCGACGGATTCGAGTACGTGCGCCGCCACGCCCGCATCCGGGCCGTCCTGGCCATGATCGCCGTCGTCAGCCTGCTGGGCATGCCGTACGGCACGCTGATGCCGGTCTTCGCCAAGGACGTCCTCCACGGCGGCCCGGACACGTTCGGCTACCTGGCGGCCGCGCCGGGCGTCGGGGCCCTGCTGGGGGCCCTGTTCCTGGCCGCGCGGCGGAACGTCCTGGGCCTGGGGCGGGTGATGACCATGGCGGGGGTGCTGTTCGGCTGCGGCTTGGTGGCCTTCGGGCTCTCGCCGAACCTGTGGCTCTCGCTGGCGGTCCTCGCCCCGCTGGGCTTCGGCCTCCTGGTCATGCTTGCCTCCGGGAACACGCTGGTGCAGTCGCTGGCTGACGACGACAAGCGCGGCCGCGTGATGAGTTTCTGGATGATGTCGTTCATGGGCATGGGCCCGTTCGGCAGCCTCCTGGCCGCCTACCTGGCCCAGTGGATCGGGGCGCCGATGACGGTGCTCATCGGCGGGGTGGCGTGCATCGCGGCCGCCATCGTGTTCGGCCGGCGGCTTCCGGGCGACGGCGCCCCCGCCCCGGCGGCCCCCCCGCCCGCGGCCGGCATACCCTAGCCGTTGCCCGCTGGCGCCGGGCGCCGGGTGCCATGCTTTCGCTTGCGAAAGCATGCGCCGCCCCCCCCGATTTTGCTGTAAGTCACATTGTTACACGCCGAAAAACGGGTTGGCGCGCGCGGAATCTGCGCGTTTTTGGGGGGCGCGGCCGGCCGAATCGGCCCTGGCGCTAGCGCCAGAGGGGTCGGCCGTCGCGGATGTTAAGATAGGCAAGACGAAACGTGTCGTTTTCCTA
>CAYGZE010000032.1:0-22630 GCA_964354185.1 uncultured Anaerolineales bacterium
CCCAGGAACTCCGCGTACTTCTGGACCGGCAGGCCGCGCCGCCGCGCCTCGACGAGTTCCGGGTTGTCCGGCTTGACCGCGGCGCTGGCGACCACGAGGTCCGCCCCCTCCGGCACGTGGGCGGCCGCGTGGCCGATGCGGATCGCGGCGCCCAGGCGCGCGAGGTCCTCGGTCGCCTGGCCGGCCTTCACGTCGGACCCCGACACGCGCCCGCCCTCGCGCAGGACGAACGCCGCCAGCCCGCGCATGCCGCACCCACCGACGCCGATGAAGTGGATCGCGCGGCCCGCATAAGGCCTCGCGCCCGATGCGCCCTGGGTCATGGTTTTCCCTCTCCGGCCGGAGTGTACGCGGCCCGCGCCGGCTTGTCAACGTCCCCCGAAATCCGCGCATGGCGACGCGCGATGACGCCGTCGGCCAGGTCGAGCACGGCCCGCGCGATCTCCTCGGCAGCGCGCGGCCGGCCCGCCGCGCGGGCGCTCTCGCGCACGGCGGCCAGCCGCGGCGCATCGGCGGCAAGCGCCGCGAGGACGTCGCCCAGATCGCGCGCGGTCGCCGCGTCGCCCGGACGGTCCTCGACGACGGCGGCCGCGCCCCGCGCCTCCAGGGCCCGGGCCTGGCACATCTGGTGCCGGTCCTTGTGAAACGGGTACGGGACAAAGACCGCCGGCAGGCCGACGGCCAGGATCTCGGCGATGGTCGACGCCCCCGCCCGTGCGACCACCAGGTCCGCCGCCGCGTAGGCCAGGCCCATGTCGTCCGCGTACGCCCGCACCACCGCCGGCACGCGCATCGCCCGGTACGCCGCCGCGACCTCGTCGTATTCGCCGTGGCCCGTCAGGTGGAGGACCTGCCAGCCCTCCGGAAGGCCGCGCTCGCGGAGGATCGCGACGATCGCGCGGTTCACGGTCCGCGCGCCAAGGCTCGCGCCCGTGACGAGAAGCGTCTTGCGTCCGGCATCCAGACCGAACGCGGCCTCGCCGTCGCTCCGGCGGCGACCGAGCAGGCTCGGCCTCACGGGGCACCCCGTGGCGCGGGCCCGCTCGCCGAGATCCTTGAGCGTCTCATCGAACTGGCAGAAGACGGCGTCCACGCGCCGCGCCAGGGCCCGATTGGCCTTGCCGGGCACGATGTCCGGGTTCAGGATGGCGGTGGCGGCGCCGTACTTGCGGCCGACGCGGACGGGCGCGTAACTGCCGAAGCCGCCCAGGCCGACGACGGCGTCCGGGCAGAACTCGCGGAACCGGCGCCGAATCTGGTTCCCCGCCACCAGCAGGCCCGCCAGGAAGCCCGGCCACGTCCACGGCTTCATGCTGAACGGCCGCGCGTCGATCGGCGTGACTGGGTATCCGCGGCCCGCCAGGACCTTGGCGTCGATCGGACGGCGGGTGCAGGAGAAGGCGATGGACGTCTCCGGGTCGATCCGGCGGATCGCCTCGGCGATCGCCAGGCCCGGGTAGAGGTGGCCCCCGGTGCCGCCTCCCGCCAGGAACACGCGCCGCCCGCTCTCACGCATCGCCGCCCGCCTCCATCGCCAGGCCGTCCGCTGCCCGCCGGAGGACCAGCGGCCCGCCGGGACCGGCGTCCGCGGCAACCAGGGACGAGGCGCGCGCCGCGGCGCCCTCCCCCTGCGCGACCGCCCGCGCCACCGACGCCAGCAGGCCGGCCGCCAGGCTCATCATCACCAGGCCCGAGCCGCCGTAACTCACGAACGGCAGGCCGATCCCCTTGGCCGGGAGCGCGCCCGTCACCACGCCGATGTTCATGACGGCCTGGAGCGCAATCAGCAGGAGCAGCCCCGACGCCAGCAGGAACCCGAACGGGTCCGGGGCGCGGCGAACCACCCGCCCGGCCCGCCAGACGAACACGCCGAAGATGCCGATCACCAGGATCCCCCCCAGGATGCCCATCTCCTCGCACAGCACCGCGAAGATGAAGTCGGTGGTGTCCTCCGGCAGGTAGCCGTACTTCTGGACCCCGGCGCCGAGGCCGACGCCGAACAGCCCGCCCCGGCCGATGGCCAGCAGGCTCTGCACCGTGTGCCATCCGGCTCCCTCCATGTGTTCCCAGGGGTTCAGGAACGACGTCAGCCGCTCCAGCCGGTACGGCACGCGGAGCACCGTGGCCCAGACGCCCAGGGCCGCCATCGGCACGACGGGCAGGACGTGCCACCACCGGCACCCGCCGATGAGGACCACCAGGGTGCCCACGATGCCGATGAGCGCGGCCGTGCCGAAGTCCTCCTTCGCGATCAGGCCGCACACGAGGCCGATCGCGCCCATGGCCGGCAGGAACGTCCGTCGGAAGTCCCGCGGGTCGGACCCCGGCCGCGCCAGGAGCCACGCCAGGAAGACCACCAGGCCCACCTTCGCGAACTCCGAGGGCTGAATGCTGATCTGGATCGGCCCCGCCGGCACGACGAACCAGCGGCGGGCGCTGTTGCGCATCTCGCCGATGCCCGGCACGAGCACGAGGACCAACAGCCCGACCACCAGGGCGAGGACCGCCAGGGCGATCCATCGGCGGTTCAGCCGCCGGTACGGCAGCCACGCGCCGAGGCCGAGCGCGGCGAGCGCGGCCGGGATGAACACCAGGTGCCGCGTGAAGTAATAGTTGTTCGCCGTCGCCGGGACGCCCTGCCCCGCGCTGTACACCATGACGGTCCCCAGGGCCATCAGGGCGAGGACCAGGAGAACGAAGACCCAGGGGTCGCCGAGGGGCCGGTCGGGGGGATCGCCGCCGGTCGCCTGCTCTGCCGCATCCATGCCGCACCTCCACGGGCCCGCCGCCGGCCCGTCCGCGCTACCGCAACTTCAGGGTCGCCAGGGCCAGGGCCGCGAACATCGCGCCCAGGAGCCAGAACCGGACGACCGTCTGCGTCTCCGTCCACCCGCGCATCTGGTAGTGATGGTGCAGCGGGGACCTGAGGAAGATCCGCTTGCCGTGCGTCATCTTGAAGTAGCCGACCTGGAGGATGACGCTGACGGCCTCGAGGACAAAGAGGCCCCCGGCCACCAGGAGCATGGCCTCCTGGCGGGTGGCCATGGCCACGAAGCCGATCGCCCCGCCCAGGGCCAGGCTGCCCGTGTCGCCCATGAAGACCTGGGCCGGGTGGCAGTTGTACCAGAGGAACCCCAGGCTCGCCCCCAAGAGCGCGCCGCAGAAAACGGTCAGTTCGCCCACCCCCGGGACGTACGGCAGAAAGAGATAAGACGAATAGTCGCTGCGCCCGGTGACGTAACTGATGATGAGGAACACGAGCGTCGGAGGAACCATGCTGCCGATCGCCAAACCGTCCATGCCGTCCGTCAGGTTGACGGCGTTCGAGGTCCCCGCCACCACGAGGACCGACAGGACCGCGAATGCCCAGAAGGGCAAAAGGATCTGGAACTTGTAGAACGGCAGGTTCAGGGCGATGCCCGTCTCTTCGCGCTCCGGCAGCCGCACCTGCCCCCCCACCTGGTACAGGAAGAACGCGAGCAGGACCGCCAGCGCGACCTGGAAGATCAGTTTCTCCCAGGTGCGGAGGCCATCGCGGCTCTTCTTCAGCACTTTCAGGTAGTCGTCCACGCCGCCCAGGACGCCCAACCACACGACCGTGATCATCGCGAAGAACACGTGGACGTTCTTGATGTCGGCCCACACGAACGTCGAGAGGAGCACCGCCGGGATGATCAGGATGCCGCCCATCGTCGGCGTCCCGACCTTCGAGTCGTACATCCGGTTGATCGCCTCGTCCTTGAAGTCGACCGCCACGCCGATCTTCAACTGCCGCAGCATCCGGATCGCCCACGGGGCGAACACCATGCACACGCAGAAACTCGTCACGATCGCGAACGCCGTCCGGAACGTCTGGTAGCGGAACACGTTGGCGTACCTCCAGAGACCGTGGTCCCGGAGGTAGTCCTGGAAGATGAAGATGAGCCGGTAGATCATCCCGCCCGTCCCGCGCATCCCACGGGGCCCTCGGCGCCGGGCGTGCTGTGACCCAGGACGACCGACGCCCGGACCGAGGGCCCTTGGTTATCCCGCTCGCGCCCGCGGCAGGACCGGAAGACCGCCTTCCGTATGTGGGATGACTGCTTGGTTCTCATGTCTGTCCGCCCGACGCCGCCAGGGCGGCCTCGACGGCCCGCACGACCTTCTCCAGGTGGACCACGCGCGACCCCTTCACGAGGACGACGTCGCCGATCCGGACGAGATGCGGCACCTCGGCGGCGGCCCCCTCGGCGTCGTCGAGCGCGTGCACCGCGTCGGCCTTCAGGCCCGCGGCCACCGCCGCCCGGGCGGTCGCCCGCGCCTCGGGGCCGACGCAGACCAGGCACCGGACGCCCGCCTCGGCGGCCGCGCGGCCGAGGGCCTCGTGCTCGGCGCGGCTCGCGGCGCCGAGTTCGCGCATCTCGCCGCAGAAGAACACCTTCCGCCGGTCCGGCCAGAGGGCCAGGAGCCCCAGTGCCGCCCTCATGCTGGCCGGGTTCGCGTTGTAGCAGTCGTCGACCAGCAGGACCTCGCCCTCCTCGCGGACCTGGAGCCGCATCGGCGGCGGCTGGAACGCACGCAGGGCCTCGGCCGTCTCCTCCGCCGTCACGCCCAGTTCGGCCGCCACGGCCGCCGCCATCAGCGCCAAGAGCGCCTGGTGCTCGCCCAGGACCGGCAGCGAGAACCCGACATCGCCCGACGTGAAGTGCACGCCGCCGGCCGTCTGGAGCACATCCTCGGCCACGCGGTCGGCCTTCGCGTGCAGGCCGACCGTGACGACGCGCCCCCGGCACCGCCGGGTCATCGCCGCCACGCGGGGATCGTCCGCGTTCAGCACCGCCAGCCCCTCAGGCGGGATCGCCTCGACGAGGGCGGCCTTCTCGGCGGCCACGCCCTCGAGCGACCCCAGGCCCTCCAGGTGCACGGGCGCGACGAGCGTCACGGCGCCGATGGTCGGCTCCGCCAGGCGAGCCAGCGCCGCGATTTCGCCCGGCGCGTTCGTCCCGAACTCGCACAGGACGAAGGCGTCGTCCGCCGAGGCCGCCAGCAGGGTCAGCGGCACGCCGATCTGGTTGTTGAAACTGGCCGGCGCTACCTGGCCCTTGAGCCGGCGGCCCAGCACCTGGCCGATCATCTCCTTGAGCGTCGTCTTGCCGCACGAGCCCGTGATCGCGATCACCGGGCACCCCAGGCGCCGCCGGGCCGCGTGCCCGAGCGCCGCGAGGGCGGCCCCCGTGTCCGCCACGCGGACCACGGCGGGCCCTTCCAGGCCGGCGGCAGCCTCGGCCCGCGAGACCACCAGGCAGGCCGCGCCTGCCGCGACGGCGTCCTTCACAAAGTCGTGCCCGTCGAACCGCTCGCCCCGCAGCGCCAGGAACGTGTCGCCCCGCCGGAACTGCCGTGTGTCGGTGATGATCCTCCCGGCCGGGGCGTCGGGGTCTCCCGCCAGGCGCCGGCCGCCCGTCGCGTCGACGATCTGGCGAACCGTGAATTCCACTAGGCCCCCTCGACCTTGGCCGCGGCCAGGACCTCGCGCGCCACGGCGCAGTCGTCAAAGGGGCGCGTCACACCTTGGGCGATCTGATACGTCTCGTGGCCCTTGCCGGCGATGACGATCACGTCGCCAGGCTGCGCCTCGTGGATGGCCCGCTCGATGGCGGCGCGGCGGTCCGGCTCGACGGTCGCCGCGCTGGGGGACGAGAAGCCCTTGAGGATCTCGCCGATGATCGCCAGCGGTTCCTCCGACCGCGGGTTGTCGCTCGTGACGATGACGCGGTCGGCCAGTTGCTCGGCGACGCGGGCCATCTCGGGCCGCTTGAAGCGGTCGCGGTCGCCGCCGCAGCCGAACACGACGACGAGCCGCCCCTGCCCCTCGACGAGCCGGCGGACCGTCGCCAGGGCGTTCCGAAGCGCCTCGGTCTTGTGCGCGTAGTCGACGAGGACCTTGAACGGCCGGTCCGTGGGGACCGATTCGAGGCGCCCTCGGACGGCCCCGAGGGCGCCGATCCCCTCGGCGATGGTCGGGAGCGGCAGACCGAGCGCCTCGCCGATCGCCCCGGCCGCCAGGCAGTTCCGCACGTTGTACTCGCCCAAGAGGGGCGTCTGGGTCTCGACGCGGCCGCGCGGCGTCACGAGAACGAAGCGGCTGCCCGAGATACCCGAGCGAACGTTCTCGACGCGGACGTCGGCAGGCCGATCCAGGCCGAACCACACGATGCGGGCCGGCGTCGCCTGCTCGAAGAACGGGCTGGCCGGGTCGTCGGCGTTGAGGACCGCCGCCGCATCGGGCGCCAGGCCGGCGAACAGGATCTGCTTCGCCTCCCGGTACGCGTCCATGTCCTGGTGGTAGTCCAGGTGCTCGGGCGTCAGGTTCGTGAACGCGCCGACCTGGAAGTGGATGCCCACGGTCCGCTTCTGGTGCAGCGCGTGGCTCGAGACCTCCATGACGGCGGCCCGGAGGCCGCTCCGCGCCATCTCGGCGAAGTAGGAGGTCAGCACGCTGGCGTCCGGCGTCGTCATGGTCGAGGGAATGCGGCGCTCGCCGATCTGGTACTCGATGGTCCCGATGACGCCCGTCGGCCAGCCGTGCGCCTCCAGGATGCTTCGCAGGAGGTACGCCGTCGTCGTCTTGCCGTTGGTGCCCGTGATGCCGCAGACCACGAGGGCCCGCGTTGGATCGCCCGCGAGCGCATGGGCCACGAGGCCCAGCGCCGCGTGCGCGTCGGGCACGATCAGCAGGGGCGGATTGCTGGGCAGCCGGACGCGACGTTCGACCATGGCCGCCGCGGCGCCGGCTTCGAGCGCGGCCTGCACGAACGCGTGGCCGTCGACGTGCAGCCCCGGCAGGGCCACGAACAGGTCGCCCGGCCGCACCTCCCGCGAATCGTGCGCGGCACGCCCGACCTGGACCTCGGGAGGCCCGACGACTTCCGCGCCGGGCACCCGCTTGGCCAGTTCGTCCAGTCTCACGTCCGAACCCCTCTCTGGCGCCGGCGGTCAGTCCGAAACGTCCTGCCGCACGAGGTGCGCCGCCGCGTCGCCCTCCACCGGCTCCGTCGGCGGGACGCCCAGGTAATGGAGCGTCGCCTCCAGAATGGTCTTCGCCGCCGGCGCCGCCACCGTCCCGCCGTAGTAGCCGACGGACTTGTCCGGCTCCTGGAGCAGGACGAGCACCACGAACTGGGGCTTGTCGGCCGGGGCGCCGCCGAGGAAGGCGCCGATGTAGCGCGTGTGGCTGATGGCGCCCGTCTCCGGGTCGATGCCCTGGGCGGTCCCCGTCTTGCCGAACACCTTGTAGCCGGGGACCTGGGCGTTGCGGCCGGTGCCCTCCTCGACCACGCCGAGCAGGGCCCGGTCGATCATGTCACGGGCCGTCCGGGGCGAACAGACCTGTCCGACTTCCTCGGGGGCCGACAGGTCGACGATCGCGCGGCCGCGGCTGTCGAGCACGCCGCGGAGGATCTTCGGCTTCACGAGGCGGCCCTGGTTGGCGATGGCGGCGAACGCCGTCACCAGTTGCAGCGGCGTCGTGGTGAACTCCTGGCCGAAGGGCACCCGCGTCGTGCTCAGGCGGGTCCACTTCGCCAGCGGGATGACGCGGCCGGCGCTCTCGCCGGGCAGCATGACGCCCGTCGGCCGCCCGAACCCGAACCGGTTCAGGGCGTCGAAGAGACCCCGGTTCCCGAGGCGGGTGCCGATCTTGGCCATCCCGATGTTGCTCGACTTGATGAGAATCTGCTCGACCGTCAGGTTCCCGTAGCGGTGCCCCGCGTCGTGCAGGCGGGCCTGGGCCCAGTAGCCGTCTTCGCAGTAGAAGACCTGGCCGAAGTGGACGGCCTGCACGTCCAGGGCCACCGTGGCGAGGAACGGCTTGGCCGTGCTGCCGGGCGGGAACGTGTCGGTGACGGCGCGGTTTCGCCGCGCGTCCGCCGGGTATTCGCCGTACCGGGCCGGCTCATACGTGGGGTCGTTGGCCATCGCCAGGATGGCCCCGGTCACCGGGTCCATCACAATGGCGACGGCGCTACGGGCCTTGAACTTGGCCCGGGCCTCGCAGATAGCGTCCTCGGCCACCGACTGGATCACCGCGTCGATCGTCAGGACCAGGTGCTGGCCGTCCTGCGGCGGGACGTAGGTCTGCGCGTCGGTCCAGATCGGGCGTCGGCGGCTGTCCGTGAGGACCATCGCCTCGCCCTCGCGGCCGGCAAGGCGCTCGTCGAAGGCTCTCTCGAGCCCCTCCAATCCCTGCTGCTCGGCGCCGACGAAGCCCAGGATGTGGGCGGCCAGTTGGCCACACGGATACTCGCGCTTCCCCTCCGGCACCAGGGCGACGCCGACCAGGTCGAGGTCCCGGACGGCCTGGGCGACCTCGGGCCCGATACGCCGCGCCAGCCACACGAACCGCCGCTCGGTGTCGGCCGACAGTTTGTGGTAGATCTCGTCGGCGTCCACCTTCAGGACCGGGGCGAGCGCGCCGGCCACGGCCGCCGGGTCCTCGACCAGTTTCGGGTCGCCGAAGACGCTCTGGGTCTCGAGGCTGCCGGCGAGCGGCCGAAGGCGGGCGTCCAGGATGCTCCCGCGGCACGGCCGGATCGGCACGCGCATGTGGTGCTGCTGGTAGGCGAGGCGCCGGAGCGGTTCGCTGGAGACAGCGTAAATGTAGACGAGCCGCCCGGCCAGGGCCGCCAGCATCGCCCCGAGGGCGCAGACCATGACCCAGGCTGCGCGGCGTTGGCGTGTCTCAAACGTCACGGCTGCACCCCTAAGCATTCGGCCGACGGCGCAGGGGACCGCCTACGGTCGTGAGATGGCCGCTCGGCCGGCGACGAGCGGCCGCCGCGCGCCTTCCGGCCGAGGCGCCTCCTCCTCGGCCGGGGTCTCCAGGCGTGCGGCCTGCTCCCGCAACCGCTGCGGGCGCTTCAGGTCGGCGATGGTCAGTTCCAGCCGGTAGCAGGTCCTCTCGAGGTCCCGCTTCTCGCGGTACAGCGCGTGGAGGTGGTTGCTCGCACGGACCGTCTCCGTCCGCACGTACACCAGGCCGATCGCGACCGCCATCAGCAGGACCACCGGCGCGGCCAGGCGAAGGCACAGTCTCATCCGAGCGCCTGCTTTCGGTCAGGTGCGATCGTCCTCGACCCCGTCCAGCAGCAGGATCCGCTGACCGATCTTGAGTTTCGTCTCATCGGGCACGAGGTGCTGATTCTTGAGGTAGAGGAGGCGGCCGAACTTCGCGTCTCCGTAGATGCGGCTGCCGATGCTGTGGTACGTGTCGCCGGCCTTGACGGTGTACATCTGGGGGACGGCCGCCGGGGCCTCGCTCAGGTCGGAGCCGCGGCCGACCAGGCGGCCGAGTTCCTCGGCGGTCACGGACGGGATGCCGTCGCGGGACGCCTTTGTCAAGAGCGCCCTGAGGGGCGACTCCGCGGCCGCGCGGCCCTCGGCCGGCCCCGGCTCCCTGGCCGGGGCCTGGGCGACCGGCTCGCTCCGGCGCTCGGCCGCCGGCGCCCCCTTCCCGGCCACCGCCGGCAGGCCCGGGATCATCGGGACCACGAGCGTCTGGCCGACCTTCAGCCGGTCGGGGTCCTTGACCGCCTTCTTGTTGGCCTCCCAGAGGCGGCGCCACTGGCGGTCGCCGTCCGGGCCGTAGGCCTTCCGGGCGATCGAGATGAACGAGTCGCCCTTGGCCACCGTGTAAGTCGGCTGCGAGGGCTCGGAGGCCCGCTGCTCGCGCGCCGGCTTCGGCTCGGGCTCCTCCGGCTCGGTCGGCTTCAGCTTCTCGTACTCGCGGCCGGGGGTCTCAATCCTGGCGGGCCCGAAAGCGAGCCGTCCGTGGCGCTCGATCGCGTCGGGCGGCGTCTCGATCGGCTTGATCCCGTCCGGGGCCCGCATCGGCTCCTCGACGGGGCCGGCGGGCCCCTCGACGGTCTCCGTCCGACCACCGCCTGGCACGTCGCCGCCCGGCGCCGGCTCCTTCGGCAGTTCAATCGGGCTGTCCTTCAGGAACGGATCCACGTCCCTCCCGAGGCTTTTCGCCATGGTGCGGTGCGTCAGGCTCTCCCCGGTGGGCAGATCCGCATTGCCCTGCGTTCCGGCGCGGCTGCTCAGGATGACGCCGAACAAGACGATGAACCCCAACCCCACAATCAGTCCGACCTTCGTTTCCCGTCCCACGTTCCACTCCCCTCGCTGCTAGAAAGACCCCGCGGACCTGTGCGAACACCCACGTTCGCCCGACGGGCCGCCCCACAGCGGCCGTCGGCAGCACTAGCCTTCGAACGAACCCCGGCGTTCCGCGACGCGCATCTTGGCGCTGCGGCTGCGCGGATTCGCCCGCACCTCGTCCGGCGTCGGCAGGATCGGTTTTCGGGCGGGGAGGGCCGCCCTCCCCCGTTCGACCGCCTCGCGAAACCGCCGTTTCACGATCCGGTCCTCCCCGCTGTGAAAGCCGATGACCACTACGCGTCCGCCGGGCTTCAAGAAGTCAAAGATCCTCTCGCAGAACCGGTCGAGGCTCTGCGCCTCGTCGTTCACGGCGATCCGGACGGCCTGGAACACCCGCGTCGCCGGATGGATGTCGAGCCGGCGCCGGTAGGCGGCCGGCTGGGCGCGCGTGACGATCGCGGCCAGTTCGTCGGTCCGCCGGATCGGGCGCTCGCGCCGCGCGGCGACGATGGCCCGCGCGATCCGCCGCGCGAACGGCTGGTCGGCGTACCGGACAAAGGCGTCGGCCAGGCGGTCGGCGTCCCACCGGTTGACGATCTCCTCAGCCGACGTGCCGCCCGTCCGGTCGAACCGCATGTCCAGGGGTCCCGCGCGCTCAAAACTGAAGCCCCTTTCCGCGTCCGCCAGTTGCAGGCTCGACAGGCCCAGGTCCACGAGGGCGCCGTCGAGGGTCTCCTCCCCTGCCTCGGACAAGGCTTGGTCGAAATCGCGGAAGTTGGCGTGAAAGTACCGCACGTCATCCCGGCGTCCGAATCGGGCGATCAGACGCTCGAGGGCTTCACGGTCGCGATCCAGCAGAATCAACGTCCCGCCGGGCTGAATCCGCTCGAGCACAGCCGCTGCGTGGCCTCCCCCGCCTGCCGTTCCGTCCAGCACCACGTTCCCGGGTCGGGGTCTCAGATACTCGAGCACTTCGCCGAGCATCACCGGGACATGTGCGGGGGGTTCGGCCACGCGACACCCCGCCTTCGACCTAGTGCACCTGCGTGCTCAGGAGCGACCCCGCCTCCAGGCGGGCCAGTAACTCGTGCACGTCGAACGACACATCCACCTGTCCGTAAGGCCCGCCCCGCGCGCGGACCCGCTCCAGGCGGACTTTCAGGCGACTGAGTTCGCGATGGAGCCGATCGGCAGACAGGTACGCCTGCGTGTGCGGATCCTCCACCGCCCTGCGGACCAGGTCCCACCCCTGTGCTTCCGTCTCCCGATTCACGTCAACCTCCCCCTCGCTCCGGCAGCGAGATGCCCCACATCCCCAGGTTGCCATGCCCCCACTTCTCGCCTGACCTCGTCCTCTGGTACGTCGACTTGCGTACGGCCTGCCCCGACCCCACGTCGCCCCCGGCGCCCCACAGCCCCGTCTTGCCGCAAACGGGGGGCCACCCGGGCGGGACGCGCCCGCCCGGGCAGCCCGCAAGGGGTCTAGTCTGCCCCGGCCGGATCGGCCGGCTTCCGGCGCTCGGCCTTCATCGCCTGCTGGGCCAACGCGTCGTGCTGAGAAAGGTGTTCCGCCACAAATGCTTCCCACTTGCCGCGCGCCCACACTTCGATGTGATCCTGAACGCCCACGATCGCGACGTCCCGCTCGATGCCGCACCGCTTCAGCGTCTTCTCCGGGATCAGCACCCGGCCCAGCCGGTCGACCTCCACGTACTCCGTCAGGCCGTAGCGCAGCCGCCGGAAGTTCCGCACCTCGGGCACGGCCAACAGGTCGCCGTCCAGTTGCGGGCTCATCTCGCGAAACGTCTTCGGCGTGTACAGGAACAGAACGCCGTCGAACCCCGGCACCGCGTAGAAACCGGACCCGTGCTCCGCCGGATCGATCGTCTCCCGGAACTTCGCCGGGACCGTCAGGCGAGACTTCGCGTCGATCGCGTGAGAGTATTCGCCCGTGAGGAAGAGCACGTGAGCCCTCGACCCGCCGACCGTTCTGCCATGGCTTCCCAAGAAGACGGGATACGGCGCGCGGCAAAGACGGCCAATCGCATCCCCCACTTAACCCCACAATACTGCCTAGTATCGGCCACCTGGCCCCACCCTTAACCACACTATGTTGAGCCGTCAAGCGATTTCGGAAAAACTCCTGGAAAAACCGCCGGTCGCCAGGGGCGTGCTTGCCCCAGGGATTGGGCTCCTCGCAGGGACAACCACTAGGGGTTGGAAGGATGGCGCGTTGTGCTGCCCACCGAAAAAAATCCTGGGAATCTGGCGAAGCCGCGCGGGATCGGGCCGCCGCCCTTGCCCCCCGCGCGCGGGAGGAAGTTGGGGACCTCTTACAGACCCTTCGAAGAGGAGGACGTCACGACCAGCGCACCGGCCATCCGGTCGCCTAAGCGTTGCGGAAGAGGGCCAATGTATATCGATACCAACCCCACCGCGTACAGCGGGAAGGGGATCTCATCGACGGCCCGGGCCAGGTTCCGGATCAACGCCTGGCCTGGCCGGAGCCGCGCTCCGCCCAGGCTGCGCACCTCGAGGCCCGCGAGCGCCTTGCCGAGCGTGCGGCCCGCGAGCCACTCGCCCAGCGTGAAGTAGAGGACCGTCAAGAGAAAGCGAACGAGTTGCACCAGGAGCATCTGCTCATCGGGCCAGGGCCTGATCTCCGGCCATTGCCCGAGGAGGTCCGGCTCCAGGTACAGAATCCCCGCTGCGAGCGGCAGAGTCAGGAGGACCTGGTCGATGGCTCCCGCGACCACGCGCCGGCCGATCGGCGCGGCCTGCTTCGCGATGGAAAGGGCCTGGGCACCCCCCGCGTCGCGCATCGCGCGGCCGTGCCTGCGGGACGCGACCACCAGCGCCGCGACCAGCAGCAGCCCCAGAAGGATGGCCGGGAGACCGATGCCCGGCAGCCACTCGCGGCGCTCGCCCGACTTAAGGGCCTGGAACGGGCCGATGCGCAGGGGCTGCCCCTCAAGCGAGGCCGTGCACGGGTGCCCCTCTCGCACCGTCGCGACGCAGAAACCCTCGCGCCACCGCGCCAGCGTCAGGGGCTCGTCGACCGAGATGCCCTCAAGTCGCGTGTTCTCGTGCCAGTTCTCGTCGCCGGTCGAGTAGGCGGCCAGGGCCCAGGCCGCCGGCCTCCCGCCGCCGGCCGGCGCCCGGTACAGGCACAGGAGGAGGTCGGCGGTGGCCGCGATCCGCGGCGCTGATTCCATCGCAAGGCCGGGCTGCCCCGGCGGCGGATAGGGGCCCTTCCACCCCGCCGCGTCGCCGTAGGCGAAGCCGAGCCGCCAGGTCGAGCCGGCCCGCGCCAGCGCCGGCACCTCCTCGCGCCACGCCAGGAAGAGCCGGTCCCGAAACCGTGCGGCGCTTGGATCGTGGACGGTCTCCTTTCTCAGGGGTATGTCGATCTTCTGAAGCGTCCAAGCGCCCCCCTCGTTCCGCGCGTGCGTGGGTTCGTCGGCCGCCCAGCCGAACGCGTCGATGGCCGCGCCGTCCTCGGCGACCGCGGCCGGCGTCCATGCCGGGGCCGGGGCCGGCTGGACGGTCGGCGTCTCCAGGCCGAACAGGCCGTACCGCCCCGTCGGGAAGAACACGAGGACGTGCTCGCGCCAGGCGGCCGCGGCGGCGACGGCCCCCTCCCCCACGCCGGGCGCGTGCCAGGCGCCGGCGGCATCGCGCTGCCGGTACGAGAACGCGGCCTCCTCGCCGCGCCCCGCAGGCACGATGAGGAAAAGGTTGTTCGCGTTGCCGACGGCGATGGGGCCCGCCGGCGCGGGCGCCTGGGGCGGCGTGGGCAGGTCGCAGCCCGCCGCAAGCGCCGCCGCCGCGAGCCACGCGCCCACCACCCGCCGCGCCCCGTCACCTGTCCGATGTCGCATACCAGCCAGTGTAGGGCACTCCTCGGGAAAAGGAATCGCCGCCTGATGCAAGGCGGGCGGGACGCCCCGCCTCGAAGCCGCGCGCGCCGGGCAGCCTCACCACGACCGTACCAGCATGAGACCGCCGACGCCGCGCCCTCCGTACGGAAGGACGCGGAAGCCGGCCACCTGCGGCAACTCGCCCTTCACGACGCTGTGGCCGACCACCAGGCCCAGCGCCCCGCCGAAGACCAGGTCCGACACGTCGTGTTCCCGGTCGGCCAGGCGCGTGGCCGCCGAGTAACCCGCCAGCAGGTACAGCGGCGTGGCGGCCCCCAGCCCGTAGTACTGGTGCATCACCGAGGCGAAGCACATGCTCGAGGAGAAGTGGCCGGACGGCCAGCCCCACTGCTCGTTGTTCGGCGACTCGTCATCCATCGAGAACTTCAGCACCTCGGTTGTGATCCCGTTGACGAGGAGCGCCTCCAAGAGCACCCTACTCATCTCGTGCTGCCGCGCGTTGTCGCTGCGGACGGCGGCGGCGTACCACACCAGGCCGATGCCGAAGTGGAGGCCGGGGTTCCCGATGACACTGCCGAAGTCGCCGGTCGCCGAGAGGCTCGTCTGGTTTTCGTGGCGCGCGAAGTACTCGCGGACGCTCTCGTCCCAGTTGTGCCGGACGATCCGGTCCGCGCCGAAGGCCGCGCCCAGGATCAGCAGGTTCTCCGGCTTGACGAACGCGTGCCTGAACCCGCGGCCGAGGGCGGCCGGGCCCTCGCGGAGGTCCTGGACGACGACCTGCCTGAACGTCATGTCGCCGATGGGGCGGAACGCGGGGCGCTCGCCCTCGGCCTCCGCCTCGCCAGCCGCGCCGCTCTCGGCCGCCTTCGCCTCGGGGGCCTTCGCGTCGCCCGCGCCCGGTGCCTCGGCCGGCGCTTGCGGCGGCACCGGTTCTGCCGCCGCGGGCGCAATCGGCGCCAGGTACAGCGACAGGCCTTCGCCGGCCGGGTCGGGCTGCATTGAGTCCGCGGGCGCCGCGGACGCCTGCGTTGCGCCGGACGGCGCCCGATTCGCCATCAGCCGATCGAGTGCGGTCCGGGCGCTGCGATCCAGGGACGCGTGGCTCGCGCACCCCAGGATCGCCGGCGCGAGCAGGATGAAGATGACGAGCATCGCTGTCAGGCGTGTCAACCGGCGCATCACGGGCCTCCTCGGGCAAAGGCGATGGGGCTCAGCCTCCGGCCTTCGACAGGCGGTCCAGGACTTCCCGCTTGTACTCCGTATCGGCCACGCGGCCGCCGCGGTCCGCGTATTTCTCGCGGATCTGGGCTTCGACGGCCTGGACGCGGTTCTCCGGGTTCGGGTGTGTGCTCAGCCACTCGGGCTGTCCGCCCCCCTCGCTCAGAGACACGAAGATCTGGAGCAGGCGGACCATCTCCCCCGGGGCGTAGCCCGAGGCCGCCAGGTAGTCGAGCCCGAGCCGGTCGGCCTGGCTCTCCATGTTGCGACTGTACTTGAGGTCGACGAGCGCGCCGACTACCTTGGCCAGGCTCGCGGCCTGCTGCAACGTGCTGCCGGTCTCGGTGCGGCCGGCAGCCGCGCCGATCACCTCCAGGATCACCTGGATTCCGACCTGGCGGCTGACCTGCTGGGCGCCGTGGCGCGCGTTGACGTGACCCATCTCGTGACCGAGGACGGCGGCCAGTTCGCCCTCGGACGCCAACTTCCCCAGCAGGCCGCGCGTCACGTAGACGGGGCCGCCCGGCAGGGCGAACGCGTTCACCACCCCGCTGTTGAGGACGGCGAACTGGTACGGCAGGTCGGGCAGCGTGGTCGAACGCGACACCTTCTCGCCGACGCTGCGGACGTAGGCCTGAACCGCCAGGTCCTCGAGGCGCCCGCCGAACTCCTTCTCGAAGTCGGGTGCGGCCTCGCGTCCGAGTTGGATCTCCTGGTCCCACGTCAGGAGCATGAGTTTGCGCTCGCCCGTCGCCTGAATCGTCGCGCATCCCGCCCCGGCGCCGACCAGCGGCACCAGCAGCGCGAGCGCCAGGCACGTCCCTGCGATACGTCTCATGGCACTCTCCCGTGCTTAGACGGAGGCCTCATTCACGTAGGCCATCCGCAGTTCATAAAGGATCGCGTCGAGCAGACGCTTCTCGTCCTCCGTCAGGTTGCCCTTCGTCTTCTCCTCAAGCATGCCGAGGATGTCGATCTGGTGCTTGGCCATGTCGAGGCGGCGGAGGCTCTCGCCGGTCTGGGGGTCGCGTTCGTCAGACATGAAGATCATGGCCTGGGTCGCCAGCGTCTGCACGAGGGCGCTGAAACTGGCCGGGGGAAGGCGCACCCGGTCACCGTGCGCGGCGGCCCGGCCCGTGGGCGGCGCCCCCGCCGGGCGCGGCCCCTGCGGCCCCCCGGCCGCCTGGGCCTCGCGATCCAGGCGCTCCTTCTCGGCCTGCGCCTCGCGCTTCCAGTCATCGTCCACGTGGATCTTCGGGCGCTCGGGCCCGCCGTCCTTGTCCGCCATGACTGTATCCCCTACGTTCTCCCGCCCTTCAGTTCGCCCACGCCGACGGCATTGCGGCCGAGGGCCGCCGCCACCAGGCCCAGGTAAAACGGCGACGGCCTCAGCGGCCGACTCGTAAACTCCGGATGCGACTGCGTGCCGACGAAGTATGGATGGCCGGGCAGTTCCAGGATCTGCATGATCGGCTGGCCGGGCGCCTTGCCCGAGAAGACGAGGCCGCCCTCGCGGAGGCGCTCGATGTAGTCCGGGTTCACCTCGTAGCGGTGTCGGAACCGCAGGCGTGCCGTCTTCGCGCCGCCGAACATCTTCGAGGCAAGCGTGCCCGGCAGGAGTTCGACGTCCTTGCCGCCCAGCCGCATCGTCCCCCCGAGGTCCGAGACGCCCTTCTGCTCCGGCAGGAGGTCGATGACCGGGTGGGGCGTTTCGGCCGCGATCTCGGTCGAGTGGGCCCCCGCCAGACCGCACACGTTCCTCGCAAACTCGATGACCGCCATCTGGAACCCGAAGCACAGGCCCAGGTACGGGACGCCCTGCTCGCGCGCGTAGCGGACGCAGGCGATCTTGCCCTCGGTCCCCCGCACGCCGAAGCCGCCCGGCACGATGACGCCGTCCACCCGCGCCAGGGCCTCGGCGGCGCGGGCGTCGTCAAGGTCGGACGTGTCGATCCACTCGATGTTCACGCGCGCATCGAGCGCGGCCCCGGCGTGCTCAAGGGCCTTGATCATGCTGGCGTAACTGTCGCGCACGGCGGTGTACTTGCCCGTGACGGCAATCGTGATCTCATGGCGGGGCTGGCGGATGCGGTCGCAGAACGCCTCCCACACCGCCACCGCCTTGTGCTCGTTGCGCGGGCTGGCGCGGTCCACGAGGTCCAGGAGGTGCAGGACCTGGCTATCGACGCCCTCGCGGCGCATCCGCGTCGGAATGAGGTAGATCGAGGGCTCGTCGTGCATCGAGAAGACGCGCGACATCGGGACGCTCGTGTAGATGGCGATCTTCTCGCGGACCTTGTCGGTGACGGGGGTGTCGGCGCGGCAGGCGATGATGTGGGGCTGGATGCCCATCTCCAGGAGGCGCTTGATGCCCAGTTGGGCCGCCTTCGACTTCTGTTCGCCGAGGATGCGCGGCTCGAGGATGAACGTCAGCGCGACGAAGCAGACGTTCTCCGGCCCCTCCTCGTAGGCAAGTTGGCGCATGGCCTCGATGTAGTAGGCGTTCTCGAAGTCGCCCGCGGTGCCGCCGATCTCGACGAAGACGACGTCGGCCCGCGTGCGGACGGCCAGGTGCCGCAGTTTCGCCTTCACCTCGCCCGTCACGTGGGGGATCATCTGGACGTCGCGGCCGAGGTACTCGCCGCGGCGCTCCCGTTCGAGCACCGCCCCGAGGATCTGCCCGTTCGTGGCGAAGTTGTCCCGCGTCAGGTCCTGGTCGAGCATCCGCTCGTAGGTCCCCAGGTCCATGTCGGTCTCCATGCCGTCGTCCAGCACGAAGACCTCGCCGTGGCGGAAGGGGTTGAGGGTGCCCGAGTCGATGTTGAGGTAGCCCTCCAGTTTGATCGGCGCGACCCTCAGGCCCTTGTCCTGGAGCAGTTTCGCCAGGCTGGACGCGAAGATGCCCTTCCCGAGGCCGCTCATCACCGTCCCGAAGACGACGACGTACTTCGTCTGGCCGACGCGGTAGCCCTCGGGCATCGGCGTGTAGAACTCGGTCTCCTCGGTCTGCGAGGCGACGGAACGGAGCGTCGGGTTCCCGAACATAACGGTCCCTTACGTACCCACGGTGCTGCGGTGACGCGACACGAACGCTGCGTAGGACTCGGGCGTGTCGATGCCGCCCGGCCGCTGCCGGGTCACCAGGACGCGCATGCGCCGCCCGTGCTCAAGCCAACGCAACTGTTCGAGCCGCTCGGTCTGCTCGAGCGGCGTCTGCGGCATCCGGGCGTAGTCCGCCAGGGCCGCCGCCCGGAAGGCGTAGAGGCCGAAGTGCTTCAGCGCCGGCGCGCGGCGCTTCGCCTCGCCGTCGCGGGCCAGCGGGATCGGCGCCCGCGAGAAGTAGAGGGCGTCGCCTCCGGCGGCCATCACCACCTTGACGGCGTTCGGGTTCGCGAGTTCGTCCGGCGCGAGCGGCCCCGCCAGGGTCGCCGCCTCGACGGACGGGTCGGCCTGCATCGCCTCGACGAGGCGGTCGAGCAGGCGCGGGTCGAGTTCCGGCTCGTCGCCCTGGAGGTTCAGGACGATCTCGGCCTCGGGGAATGCCTCGGCCGCCTCCGCCACGCGGTTCGTGCCGCAAGGGTGGTCGGGCCGGGTCATGACGGCCCGGCCGCCGAACGCCTCGACGGCCGCCCGGATTCGCTCGTCGTCGGTAGCCACGACCACGGCGTCCACCCGCTTCGCCCCCGCCGCCGCCTCGTACACGTGCTGGATGAGCGGCTTGCCGGTTTCCGAGGCGAGAGGCTTCCCGGGGAATCGCTTGGCCCCGTATCGGGCAGGTATGATGCAGATGACCTTCATGCCAATGGCGCCGCCAAGCCGTCTAGGGGAACGTCGTTGAGGAACGCCCTACGGGCAGGACACCCTAGCCGACCGGGGCGGCGAAGTCAAGGCAAACGTTCCGGGCCGGCAATGCCATCGGGCCCGGCGTGCCGGCGCTGCGCCGCCGCACCCCTCGGAACGAAGCAAGCACCTTCACACCAGCCGCGCCGCCAGGTCGCACGACGACTTCGCCAGGTCGGCCAGCCGCACCTCGTGCATCCCGTGGATGCCCGTCTGGAGCGTGTCGCGGATCGGATCCGTCCACTTCTTCGGCATTCGCCCCGCGCCAAGGACCAGGCCGACCACCGATCCGACCGTCGCCCCATTGCAGTCGGTGTCGAACGCACAGGTCACCGCGCGGCAGACGGACTTCTCGAAGTCGAGGTCGCCCCAGAGGAGGCCCACCGCCACGATCATCGCGTTGGAGATCGTGTGGCACCAATCGTGGCCCGTCGCCTCGTTCCAGGTCCTGTGGATCTCGTCGAGGGCCTGGTCGAAGGTCCAGCCCTGCCGCTTCCACTCGAGCACCTGTCCGACGCCGCGCGCCAGGCGCGACCGGGCCGGCACTTGGGCCAGGCCCGCCCGGAGGATCGTCCCGAGGTCGTCGGTGGTCCACGCGGCCGCGAGCATGGCCGCCACCCACATCTCGCCGTAGATGCCGTTCTTGACGTGGCTGATGCAGGCGTCGCGCCAGGCCCACTCGGCCGCCCGCTCAGGCCGGCCGGGGGCCGCCCAGCCGAAGAAGTCCGCCCGAATCTGCGCCCCGATCCATTCGCGGTAGGGGTTGCACCACGTGGCGCTCGAGAACGGGCCGTCGACCTTTCCGTCGGGCCCCGGCGGCGGATAGAGCATCACCAGGTTCCGATAGGCCACGCGCTCCGCCGTGCAGACGTGGTGGATCGGGATGTTGCCGAGCCAGAACGCCGCGACGTCGGCGGGGGTAAAGCCCGCCCCGTGCCGCGCGAGGATTGCGTACCCCGTGGCCGTGTAGTTCGTGTCGTCGTCCTCCGGCATCGCGCGAATGCCTTCGAGGACGGTCGGCGGGGGCGCGGCGGCCTGGTCCTTGAACCAGTTCTCCTCGGCGGCCACCTTCGGATCGACCTTCATCGACCAGTAGTGCGCCAGGGGCCATCGCCCCTGGGTCTTGAGGATTCGCTCCATCGAGCGGCGCCGGCGGCCCTCGACCGGCTTCCCGCCCAGGCACCCGCAGCACCGCCCGAGCCAGGCACCGTACATTTTGTCGTGGAACGCGGCGTCCGACAGGCGCGGCGGACGGATCGTGGGGCCGTCCTTCGGCCGCGCCCTGCGGATGCCCGCGAGGTCGCTTGGCTCGCGGAACGGGTAGCCCTTGCGGATCGGGAGGGCCTGGACTCTCTCGAGGAGCCGCTGGACCTTCGGCCACAGGGCGAGGTCGCCGTCAAGGTCCTGGGCGAGGAGCCGCTTGAACGCAGCCTCGATGCCCGCCAGGTCTCGGCCCTCGTCCTCGGCCTGGCGCCGCTCAATCTCCAGGTCGCCCTTCTTCACGTGCAGCCACGGATGAGGCGTCCACGGTCTCGGCATGGTGTCTTCCTCGGCTTGTGCGTTGCCGCGCGGCTTCGCGCGGTCACTCCGCCCCACCCGCCGGGGACGGGGCTTCCCCTTCCGCGGGCGCGACCTGCGGGGTCTCCTCTTTCACGGCCTCGTCCAGGTCCCGCTCCGTCGCGCCGGGGGGCGTGCGGTATTCGAACACTCTCGGGTTCGGCTTCTTGTCCAGGCGGACGGCGGACAACTGGATCACGAGGTCCACCTCCTGGCCGCGCGTGAACCGGGCGCGGTAGACGGTGCAGAGATCGGTCGTGCCCACAGGCCGGTACCGGAGGAGTTCCGCGAGGAGGACGCGCGAGCCGGCCTCGTCGAAGAGGTCGATCCGCACGGGCCGCAGGGTCGCCCGGTCGAACCAGACGCGCCGGAGCGGCACCCGCTTGCCGCCGGCGACGCGGTCCTCGGCCAGGACGTAGTGCCGCGCCTGGGCCGTGAACTCGGCGTAGCCGTCGGCGGCCGGCTCGATCCGAAAGACGCCCAGCGCCGCCGCGAGGTCGGTCGGCGAGACGATCAGCCGCGCCTCACCCGGGCCGCTCCGCCGCCCGCGCCACACGCGGTTCACCTCCGGCCGGATCCACAGCCAGTACTCCTGGGCGTTCATCCCGAGGGCGAACATCTCCTGGCCCAGCACCTGGCCGTGCAGGAACAGGCCGTCGGGCTTGGCGAGAAACAGGTGGCCGTCGACGTCGTACCGGCGGCGCTCGGCCGATCCTTCCTCGCGCGGGACGTTCAGGGTCACGTTGACGCGCGACCAGATTTGCTCGATGGAATCGGCCCACGCGTTGTGGGCCTCGAGGACCTCGGTCGGGCCGAGGACCGCACCGCCCCCTGCCCCGCCGCGGGCGGCGCCGGACCGGACAGGCCCGCAGCCCGCGGCGACCAGGACGAGAAGCGCCGCGGCGAGCGCCGCCGCGCCGACCGCCGCAGAACGACTAGGCTTTGTCTGGCAAATCCGTCGTCGGCCCGAGGGCGAGCGAATTCGGTCCTGGCAAGGAGGCCGAAGCAGGCGATGCTTGTCGCATCGCCGATGCAGGCCGACGCCGCCAGGGCCGAATGCAGCCGCCCGAAGCCAGATCGGATTTGCCAGACACAGCCTAGGCGAGGTTCTCATCGGCGGCCTCCTGCTGCGCGTCCCACTGGTCCGGCATGTCGAGGATCTCGCGAAGCCGGTCGGCCACCGAGGCGAGTTCCGCCTCCGAGAGGCCGGGGCAGGTCAGCAGGTACTCGCGCTCCGCGCCGACTTCGCGGACGCGCAGTTCCTCGCCCCGCCCGCCGCCCAGGCGCCGCGACTCCAGGAGCCTCAGCCGCCGCTTCCGCATCAGCGCCAGCGCCAGAACGTAGCGGAACCGCCGGGCCTGCTCGTCCTCGCTGTCCTCCAGGCGCTGGAACATCTGCATCAGCCGCTCGACGTCCACCAGGCGCGGCCCGCGCGAGGGTTCCTCCTGCGGCTCCGGGACCTGGGTCTTCCAGAAACTGAAGTACGCGCCGCCGGGCTTCCAGCAGTCCAGGCAGAAGTCCTGGCGTGCCAGGCGGCTCTCCTCCTCCGTCTCGACGACCGCCGAGTAGTAGACGTCGTTGACCTGGAACGCGCGGCCGCATGTCCCGCACCGCCGCGACGAGGCGTCAATCTTGTATTCGCGATCCAAAGCCATATCTGCGATACCCAATGTGACGCGGCGCCCGCCTCGGACCCCGCGCCTCAGCCCCTGAGTCTCTTCATCACGGCGGCGCGAACCTCGCCGGCCGTCCGCTCGGCGTCGGCCACGGCCGCCTCCACGCGGCCGCGCACGGCCCGGGCGTCGGCCTCATCCGCGTAACCGGCCAGGTTCACCTCCGCGTTGATCCAGGCGGCCCGGGCGGCCCCGAGCGCCAGTTCGGCCGACACCCCCACGTCGCTCACGAGGTTGGGGTTGGCGATCTCGACCAGCCGGCGGCCGATGCGGATCACCTCGCCGCACGCCCCCAGGACCTGCTCGACCGCGCCCAGCGAC
>CAYGZE010000033.1:0-22261 GCA_964354185.1 uncultured Anaerolineales bacterium
CCGGCCAAGTATACACCGGGAAGGCCGCCCGGGCAACCGCGCCGGCGTCTGCGCTGTCCGCGGCACCCGCGCCTGGCCGCGCGGCAGGGGTCCGCGGGCCTGGCGGCTTGTGGGCGGCTGCGCGGCCCGCTAGGATGGTCCCTGCTATGGACCACGAGCGGAAAGCGCGGGCGACCATGAGGACGAGCGCGTGGCAGCGCGGCCGGCGGGTCCTCTTCTGGATGGCCGCAGGTGCGGCCCTGGCGGCGACCGCGGCGGAGGCGGCGGACGTGACACCCTCGGAGGCGTTCCAGTATCGGCGGCTCGAGGTGGCCGTCGAGGCCGACGCGGACCCGGCGGCGTCGCTCGACGCCGACGCGATCGTCGCCGACTGGTCCGGGCCCGGCGGGGCGCGGTTCCGCCTGCCCGCCTTCTGGGACGGCGGACGCACGTGGCGGGTCCGCTTCGCGCCGCCCGCGCCGGGGCGGTGGGCCTGGTACGTGGCGCCGGCCGGCGCGCCGGACGGCACGTCGCAGATCGCCCAGGGCGCCCTGGACGTCCGGCCCGCCGCGGGCCCCAATCCCCTCGACCTCCACGGCGGCATCCTGCGGGTGAGCGGGAACCGCCGCTTCCTCACCTACGCCGACGGCACGCCCTTCTTCTGGCTCGGCGACACGTGGTGGTTCTGCCCGAGCGACCTGGTGCCGATCGACCGGTCGAACCGCCCGGACGTCCCGTCCATGTACCGGGCCCTCGTCGACACCCGCGCGGCCCAGGGATACACCGTCGTCCATATGGCTTTCCTGGGCGACCTCGCGGCCGGCCACGGCGTCTCGGGCAACTACAGCGCCCTTTTCGAGGGGCGGATCGACCCGGCCTATTGGCAGACGGTGGACCGGTACCTCGACTACGCCAGCGCCAAGGGCATCGTCCCGGTCATCGGGATGGGCTTCCACTCGGGCCTGGACCGGCCGACGCTCGGGCAACTCCAGCGCCTGTGGCGGTACGTCCTGGCGCGCTACGGCGCGCAGGCCGTCACGTTCCTCATCTCGGGCGAGTATAACCTGGCGTCCCAGGTGGAGAAGGACGGGAAACGCACGTTCGGCGAGGCGGACGCCCGGCGGGTCGAGAAACTCCTGGCCCTGGGGGCCTTCATCAAGGCCCGCGACCCTTACCAGAGGGCGATGACCATCCACCCGTGGTACTTCCTGGAGGAGAAGGGCCAGGCCCGCGGCCAGGCGTGGTGCGACGTGGTCATGCTCCAGGGCTCGCACCTGAAGGAGGGGCCGCCGGTATCGACGTACCGCGATCTCTACAACCGCACGTCCCCGAAGCCGCTCCTGGAGGGCGAGTGCACGTACGAGGGCATCGGCGGCTTCACCGACGCCGTCGTGCGCAGGAACGCCTACAAGGCGATTCAGTCGGGCAGTTTCGGCTTCACCTACGGGGCCCACGGCCTGTGGTACCCGACGCAGGACGAGAAGGACGAGACGTTCAAGGAGTGGGGGACGCCCATTCCCTGGTGGCAGGCGCTGGCCCTGCCGGGCGGGGCCCAGATGAAGCACCTCAGGGCGTGCTACGAGCGCGTCGCGTGGTGGCGGCTTGAGCCCGCGCCCGCCGACCGCCTGGAGAACCTGCCCGACCGCGGGGCGCGGCGCGAGGCGTTCGTCAAGGCCGACGGCGACGAGACGATCCTCATTTACTTCGCCGCGGCCGAGCGGCCGACGCCCGCGCCGCATCTGCGGCTGGGCGGGGCAGGGGGGACGTATGCCGCCACGTGGTTCGATCCGCGGACGGGCAAGGCCGACCCGCTGCCGGACCGCCTGGCGCCCCAGGGCGGCCGCCTGCACCTCCCGCCCCTGCCGGACGCGCAGGACTGGGTCCTCATCCTGCGCAGGGCGGACACTCCCTAGACGGCGCACGAGAAGGCGGCCGGACGAGGGCCTCTCGTCCGACCGCCTTGGCTTCGCGCTCCGGCCCGCGGCGCTGTTGTTCCGTTCCTCAGGTACTCAGGTACTAAGGTACTCAGGTACTACCTCAGACCGCCGCCTCGAACCGTTTGCTCGCCCCCTCCCAGTCGATGATCTTCATCCAGGCATCGACATAGTCCGGTCGCTTGTTCTGGTATTTGAGGTAGTAGGCGTGTTCCCAGACGTCGCAGACGAGGATCGGGACGCAGCCCCACACGGCGAGGTCCTGGTGCTTCTCGACCTGGAGGATGACGAGGCGCCGGCCCAGCGGCTCCCACGCCAGCAGGCCCCAGCCGCTCGCCTCGACGGCCTTGGTGGCGGCGGCGAACTGGGCGAGCATCTTCTCCTGGGACCCGAACGAGGCCTCGACGGCCTGGGCGAGGGCCGCCGACGGTTTGCCGCGCCCGCCCGGCCACATGCTCTCCCAGTACAGGTTGTGGAGGACGACGCCCGAGCCGTGGAACGCCAGCGTCCGCTCCCAGTGCTGGACCAGACTCAAGTCGCCGGCGTCGCGGGCCTTGGCCAGGGCTTCCAGGGCCGCGGCGGCGCCCTTGACGTACCCGGCGTGGTGCTTGTCGTGGTGCAGGGCGAGCGTCGCGTCGTCGATCACGGGTTCCAGCGACTTGTACGGCAGGGGCGGCAAGGCATAGGCCGTCGGTTGAGTCGCCATCGTGTCTCCTCCTTGAGTGGTGTGGGTGATTTCCTCGCCGCCCGCCGCGGCGGCCATGGCCAGGCCGATTCCGGCGGCCCCGATTCCCTTGAGGGCGTCGCGCCGCGTGATGCCGCTTTCCATCGCGTCGTGCTCCGATCCCGGGCGGATTGCCCTTGCCGGTCGGCCCGTTCCCCGTCTATTCTATGCTACCGGCCCGGCCGCGCCCACGCAACGGGCGGGCGGGCCGCGAGGGACCCGACATGCTCCGCTTCGCGCTCATCCTGGGCGTCGCCCTCCCCGCCCTCGTCATGGGCAATGGTAGGCAGGCCCGCGGCGAAAGTGAAGGGGCCTTCGTCCGCGTCAGCCCGCGCGACCCGCGGTACTTCGAACTTTCGGACGGGCGGCCCTACATCCCGATCGGCCTGAACCTGGTCGAGCCCCCCTGGCCGCACAAGGAACTCGGGGCGATGGAGACCTGGTTCAAGGACCTTTCGGCCAACGGCGGGAACTACGCGCGGATCTGGCTCAGCGGCCGGTACTTCGACGTCGAGCGGACGAAGAGCGGCCAGTACGACGCCGACCAGGCCGCCCACATCGACGAACTCCTGCGGCTGGGGGCGCGGCACGGCATCCGGCTGAAACTGTGCCTGGAGCACTTCCGGGCGATCGAGGGCGACAACTGGGCCGTCAAGCGCCTGCATCACGTCTCGCAGGGCGGCCCGGCCGCCACCATCGCCGACTTCTTCGACGCCCCCAAGTGCCGCGACCAGTTCAAGGCGAAACTCGCCTGGTTCGCCCGACGCTGCGGCGACAACCCGAACGTCTTCGGCTGGGAACTCTGGAACGAGATCAACTGCGTCGGCGGCGGCGACTGGATGGCGTGGACCCAGGAGATGCTCGCGGAACTGCACCGCCTCTTCCCGAAGAACCTGGCGATGCAGAGCCTCGGCAGTTTCGACGGCGACTGGGGCCGCAAGCCCTACGCGCGGATGGCCGTCATGCCGGGCAACGACGTCGCCCAGGTCCACCGCTACCTCGACCTGGGGGCCCAGTATGCCGTCTGCCACGGGCCGGTCGACGTCCTTGCGGCCGACGCGGTGCGGGAACTCGCGGCCCTCGAGCCCGGGCGGCCCGTCCTGCTGGCCGAGAGCGGCGCGGTCGAGAAGAGCCACTCCGGCCCGTTCAAGTTGTACGAGAAGGACAAGGCGGGCCTGATCCTGCACGACGTCCTGTTCGCCCCGTTCTTCACGGGCGCGGCCGGGCCGGGGCACATCTGGCACTGGGACGTCTATGTCGCGAAGAACAACCTGTGGCACCACTTCGGGCGGTTCGCGAAGGCGGTCGAGGGGCTCGACCCGCCGGCCGAGGGGTTCCGCGTCCTCGAACTGCCGCACGGGCGCCTCTCGGTGCGGGCCCTGGCGGGGCGGCGGACGTTCCTGGCGTGGCTGCGGGACCCGAAGAACACATGGCGGACGGAACTGGCCGAGGGCGCCGCGCCGGGGCGGATCGCGGGCGAAGCGCTCGAACTGCCCAAGGACCTGCCTTCCCTCCGGGGGGCGACGGTGCGGACCTACGACCCGTGGCGCGACGCGTGGGCGCCCGCGAAGGTCGACGGCGGCCGCCTGGCGCTGCCCGACTTCGAGCGGTCCCTGGTGGTGCGGATCGACCTGGCGAAGTGACCGGCGGCGCCGCGCAGGCGCCCCAGGGCAAGGAGCACGAGCGCATGGACGAGCGGATGATCTTCTCGGGGTTCGGCGGGCAGGGCCTGATGACCCTCGGCAAGTTCGTCGCCGAACTCCTGATGCACGACCACGCGGTGACGTTCTTTCCGTCCTACGGGACGGAGGTCCGCGGGGGTACGGCCTATTGCCATGTCTGCGTCGCCGACCGGCCGATCGCCAGCCCCGTCGTCGAGCAGGCGACGTGCCTCGTCGTGATGAACCAGATGTCGTACGACCGCTTCGCGCCGGTGGCCGCGCCGGACGCCCTCGTTCTGGCGAACGCGAGCATGGTCCGGCCGACCAGCGCCCACGGGACGGCGCGGCTGGTGGAGATCGACGCCTCGGGCCTTGCCAACGAGATGGGCAACGTGCGGGTGGCGAACATGATCATGCTGGGGGCCCTGAACGCCCTGAAGCGTCTGGCGCCCCCGAGGGCGATCGAGTCGCTCCTCGAGGAGAAACTCGGCCGCGAGGCCGGCAAGCGCGAGGTCCTCGCCCTCAATAAGCAGGCCCTGAAGGTCGGGGCGGCCGAGGCCGGCAAGGTCGCCGCCGCGGGCGCCTGATCCTGCGGCGCCATGGGAGCCTGTGCGCGGTGGGTCCCCGTACCCACCGCGCATCATGACGCCTGGTGCGCGGCGGGTGCGGAGACCCGTACGTGTTTAGCGTGCTTGGCAAGCTCCCATCGGCGGGTGCCACTGGCGGCTTGTCCGCCAGTGCCGCCCGGAATCACACTGGCTGCAAGCAGCCAGTGGCACCCGCGTTACGAGCACGCTAAACACGTAGGGAGACCCGCCGCGCAAACACTTGCCGCGCAAACACTTGAGGAATGGCGCACCGGCCCCCGGGAAAGATGCGCGGGGCCCCTCGCGGCGTCGTATAATCTAAGGAAGGGCAGGGCGGTCAGGCGGACGGAGGTGCGGCCATGCGTCAACGGAACGTGGCGGGCGTGGTGCTCTCTGTGGCGGTCTTCTGGGGCGGCGCGGCCTTGGCCGGGCCCGACGCGGCCAAACCCCAGGCGGCCGAGGTCCAGGCCCGCGACACCCGGGCCGACCAGGCCGAGGCCTCCTACACCGAGCGCCTCAAGGAAATCCGCCTGATCGAGATCCGGCACCTCCGGTCCGACAAGGCCGATGAGTTCCAGAAGGGGCGCCAGAGGATCCTGGCCATCGAGGACGATGCGGCCGTCGCCCCGCTCGTCGCCGTCCTGTACGGGAACAACGTGAAGTACCGGACGCTGCTGGTGGAGGCCCTCGAGGCCCACGCCAACCGCGGGTCGAAGGCGGCCGCGGCGTACCTCCAGGAGATCGCCGTCGGCGACGGCGACAAGGGCCGCCGCAACCACGCCATCAAGGTCCTCAAGGGCGTGAGCGGCCGGCCGACCGAGCGGCTGATGGTCCACCTGGCGCTGGACGAGGTGCCCGCCCTCAGGGATCGGGCCGCGACGGCCCTGGCGGCGATGCTCGAGAAGAAGGCCGCTTGGCTCATGGTCGAGCGCCTCGTCACCGAGGAGGTTCAACTGGTCGGCACCAACCTCGACCGGTACGACGTGCAGTTCGACATCCGGGCCACGGTGGCCGGGGTGCCGACGTTCCGCCAGGTGCAACTCCAGGCCGCCGCCGTGGCCGCCGTCGCGACCGCGACCATCGAACTGCCGCAGGTCAGCGTCATCGACGTCGCGACGACCATCGCCATGAGCGAGCGCCACGTCCTGCCCGATTACCAGCGCGTCGAGGTCAAGCATCCCGAGATGCTGGCCGCCCTGAAGCAACTCACGGGCAAGGACTTCGGCTACAACCAGGCGGCCTGGCAGGAGTGGCTCCGGTCGTCCGATTGCGAGATCCCGGCCTGGGAGCCCCTGATCCTGAACGCCGAGTAAGCCGCGAGGCCCGCCGCGCTCAGAGGACCTTGACGACCAGCAGCGTCAGATCGTCCGCGCGCGGGGCGAGGCCCGTGAACCTCCGGATGTCCCACTGGATCTCCTCGACCATGCGGCGGGCGCCGTGCGAGGCATGTCGGCGGATGGACTCCAGCAGTCGCTCCCGCCCGAAGTGCTCGCCCTTGAAGTTGGCGGCGTCGCAGGCGCCGTCCGAGTAGACGACCAGCGTGTCGCCCGCCTCCAGCGCGACGACCTCGTACTGGTAGGTCACGTCGGCGGAGACGCCCAGGAGGGGCCCGCCGACGGTCAGGCGCGACATCTGGCCGCCGCGCACGAGGACGGCGGGCTCGTGACCGGCCGTGGTGCAGGTGAGGCGGCGCGCGCGGCTGTCGAGGACGCCGTAGAAGAGGGTGACGAACTCGGAGACCTCGGTCTCGGCCACCAGGCCGCGGTTGACGTGGTCCATGACGTGGTCAAGTTCGTAGATATGTTCGGCCTGGGCCCGCAGCGCCGCCCGGACGCTGGCCATGAGGATGGCGGCCGGGACGCCCTTGCCGGCGACGTCGCCGACGGCGATGCCCCAGTTGTCGCCGGGCAGTTGGATCCAGTCGTGGAAGTCGCCGCCGACCTGCTGCGAGGGCGTCGTGATGGCGTAGCAGTCGTAGCCGGGGATCGCGGGCGACGCCGCCGGCAGCATCCGCCGCTGGACCCGCTCGGCCAGGGCGAGTTCGCGGACCTGCTGGCGGCCGCGGACGACCTGCTCCAGAAGGCTCGCGTTCCGGACCGTCACGGCCGCCTGGTTGGCGACGCTGCGGAACAGGCGGACCTCCTCCGGCGTGAAGACGTGCGGCTCGGCGGTGTAGAGGTGCAGGGTGCCGAGGGCCTTGCCCTGGGCGATGAGGCCGACGGCCAGGCTCGAGACGAGGCCCTCGCGCTTCGCCTCCTCGGGATAGCGGACCCGCGGGTCGGTCCGCATGTCGTCGATCGTGATGACCTCGCCCCGCAGGGCCGCCTGGTCGTTCGGGTTCTCCGCCACGAGGACCGGCCCCTTCTTGAGGTAGGCGGGCGACAGGCCGTAGGTCGCCTTGATGAACAGTTCCTCGCCCGTGTCGTTGAGGAGCCGCACGGTGCACGCCTTGACGCCCATCACCTCGGCCATCGTGCGGACGACGTTGTCGAGGACGGCGTCGGGATCGAGGGTGGAGGAGAGGAGGCGGCTGGTCTCGGCCAGCAGCGTGAGTTCGCCGATCTGCTCCTCCAGGACGGCCTGCTGGTAGCAGAAGCGCGTCAGGGTGTTGGCGAGGAGTTGGAGGAACGAGATGGCGGAGTGCATCCGCTCGTCGGACGAGGACGGCAGGTCGCGGGCGGCGGCCTGGAGGTCCTCCTCCGGCACGCCGTGGGCGCGGGCCAGTTCCGCCACCTCCTGAGGGTCCAGCGGCGTCTCGGGCAAGTCCCCCAGGACGATCGTCCCCAGGATGCGGTCCTCCAGGCGGATGGCGGCGGCGTACTGGACCAGGTGGGCGTGGCAGACGTACTTGACGGGCGCGTCGCGCCCCGAGGCCGCCGCCGCGGCCGCGGCCGCGTAGTTCGACAGCCGGCACGCCTCGTTGTCGCGGAGCGGGCCGCCGATCAGTTGGCAGAACCGGTGCGAGCGCGACGGCTGCGTGACGTGGTGACCGTTTTCGTCGCGGATGCTGACGGCTATCTGCGTCAGTTGCGCGAAGCCGTCCTGAATCGCCTGGAGCGTCCCCAGGTCGATGAGGTCCGTGAGGCGTCGCCGCCGGGCGGCCGCCGGCCGGGGCGCCGCGGGCTTCGCGTCCGTCCCGCCCGTGCGGGCGGCGCCGGGCGGCGTGGCAGGTTCCGTCATAGGGGGTCCGTTCCGCTCCCGCGCTTCCGCTTCAGGCCAGGGCGAGCATCCTCTCGATGGCCGCCCGGGCGCGGCCGGCGATGGGCTCCGGCACCGTCACCTCGACCTCCATGTCCTCCAGCGACCAGACGATCTTCTCCAGGGTGTTCAGTTTCATGTTCGGGCAATCGGCCAGGCTCGACACCTCGACGATCGTCTTGCCGGGGTTGCGGTGGCGGAGGGTGTGGCAGACGCCGATCTCCGTGGCGATGATGAACGTCCGGGCCGGCGATGCGGCCACGCGGCGGATGATCTGGCTCGTGGAGCCGACGAAGTCCGCCAGCGCCCGCACCGGCCGCGTGCACTCGGGGTGCGCGAGCACCTCGGCGTCGGGATGCTCTTTCTTCCGCGCCGCCACGTGCTCCGCCAGAATGCGGTGGTGCGTCGGGCAGAATCCCGGCCAGAGGATGATATTTGTGCGGCCGGTCTCCTGGGCCGCGTAATCGCCGAGCGACTGGTCGGGCACGAAGAGGATCGGCCGCTCGGGCGGGATCGACCGGACCACCCGGACGGCGTTGGCGCTGGTGCAGCAGATGTCGCTGGCGGCCTTGACGGCGGCGGAGGAGTTGACGTAGCAGACCACCGCCGCGGCCGGGTGGCGGGCCTTGGCGGCCTCCAGTTCCCGCAGGGTCACCATGTCGGCCATCGGGCATCCGGCGTTGGGGTCGGGCATGAGGACCGGCCGGTCGGGGTTCAGGAGTTTGGCGGTTTCGGCCATGAACCGGACGCCGCACAGGACGATCACGTCGGCCTCGACCTTGGCGGACTCGCGGGCCATGGCCAGGCTGTCGCCCACGAAGTCGGCCACGTCCTGGACCTCGGGCAACTGGTAGTTGTGGGCGAGGAGGAAGGCCCGGCGCTTCTTGCGCAAGGCGCTGATCCGCTCGACGAGTTCGGCCGCCAAGGGCCGATCCAGCGACGTCATCTTGCACTCCCTGGGGGCGCTTGGGCCGCGCCTCGCCCGCGGCAGAGAGGCATTATAGGCCCGCCGAGGGACCGCCTCAACGCCAAAAGCCGCCCGCCCTCCCGCGGCCGCGGCGCCAAGGGGTTGACACCGCGGCACATCCTGCTACACTTCCTCCGCGGCAGGGATAGGCTCTAAGCCTGCTTTGACCGCACTCGCACGGGCGCGTAGCTCAATTGGATAGAGCTTCGGTCTACGGAACCGAAGGTTGCAGGTTCGAGTCCTGCCGCGCTCGCCAGACCTCCCGGCCCGTCCGCGTCCCCAGGCGCGCCGGGCCTTTTTGGGGCGCGGGCTATGCCGCTCGCGCCGGGTGCCACTGGCGGCTTGCCCGCCAGTGTGCCGAGACGGAGGGTAGGAGCCGCCGTGGCCGCCGACCCGACGCTGCCGACCGCCGCCGACGAACGCTGGATGCGCGAGGCCCTGCGCGAGGCCGACGAGGCCCGCCGGGCCGACGAGGTGCCCGTCGGCTGCGTCATCGTCCACCAGGGCCGCGCCGTCGGCCGCGCCCACAATCAGCGCGAGACCCTCCGCGACCCGACCGCCCACGCCGAGATGATCGCCATCACCCAGGCCGCCGAGGCCCTCGCCTCCTGGCGGCTCGAGGGCTGCACCCTCTACGTCACCCTGGAGCCTTGCGCCATGTGCGCGGGGGCGATGGTCCTCGGGCGGATCGAGCGGCTCGTGTACGGGGCGGCCGATCCGAAGGCCGGGGCTGTCGCGTCCGTGTTCCGCCTTCTGGAGGAGCCGCGCCTCAATCACTGCGTCCAGGTGACCGGCGGCGTCCTGGCCGAGGAGTGCGGGGCGATCCTGTCGGACTTCTTCCGCGGCAAGCGCGGCCGGGCGGACGAGGGGGCCGCGGGCCCCGCCGACTGAGCAACCCGGCATGGCCGCCGTTGCACGGGTGCGCCGTCGGCCTCCTGACCCGCTGCGGTTCCCACGGGCCGGGCGCGGCTGTCGGCGTTGCCGTGCTCCGGACGCGCCAGCATTGCGGAAGACGCTTGACAACTTCGGAGCGTCCTGTTGGGGCCACGTGGCCTCAGGATCGCCCCTGTCACTGTACCCATTACACTATGGGCCACGCGGGGTGTTGCGGCGTCACTCTGCAAGAGGTACGATGGCCGCGGCGTCAAGACAGTTCGGGCGAACGTGGTTGCCCACCAAGGGGGTACGGCTATGAGCGCACAAGGCAAGATGAGCGGCAGGCCGGCCGCCACTTCGGCCAGCCCCAACACCGGCGTATCCCGTCGGGCCTTCCTCAGTCGCCTCGCTGCGGCGGGCGCGGGGGCCGTCGTCTTCTCGACAGGTGTCACCGGGCGAGCCGAGGCTCAGCACGGTGCTCCGGTTGCGGATGAACTATCCCCGGAGCACCTCACCGCCATGTACACGGACCTGCTGAAGATCCGGCTGTGGGAGTCGAAGATCAAGGACCTGCTTCTTGCCGGAGGCTTCCGCGGGGTGGCACACTTGTATGTCGGCGAGGAAGCGATTGCCGTGGGTGTCTGCCGGGCCCTCCGGCGCGACGACTACATCGCCAGCACACACCGCGGCCACGGCCACTTGATTGCCAAGGGAGGCGATCTGGGCCGCATGCTGGCGGAGATCGCGCACAAGGCCACGGGGTACTGCAAAGGCTACGGAGGTTCCCTGCACATCACCGACGTCAGTCTGGGCATCCTCGGGATGAACGGGATTGTCGGGGCCTCCCACCTGTTCGCCGCCGGCGCGGCCTACGGCATCAAGGTGAAGGGAACCGACCAGGTCGCCGTGAGTTTCGGCGGCGACGGCTCCATCCAGGGAAACTTCTTCTCCAGCGCCGCCAATGCGGCCGCCGCGTGGAAACTCCCCTGGGTCGGCGTCATCGAGAACAACGGCTACCAGATCTGGGTGCGGGCTTCGGACGTCTACGGGATCGTGGATCTGGCCCAGCGAGCCCAGGGCTATGGCATCGAGGGGCGTGTCGTCGACGGCAACGATGTTCTTGCGGTGTACAACGCGGCGAAGTACGCCGTGGGCAAGGCCCGCGCCGGCAATGGTCCCACGATCATCGAGTGTAAGACCTATCGCTGGTACGACCATTACGGCGCGGGCGGAGCGAAGATCGGCATGGACGGGGCTTTCGGCCTGGGCTACCGCAGCGACCGGGAGCTGCGGGACTGGATGGCCAAGGATCCCATCCCCCGCTTCCGCAGATTCCTGGTGGCCGAGAAGGTGCTCACCGAACAACGGGCCGACGAGATCGCGGCCGGAGTCCAGCAAGCCGTCGAGGACGCGGCCGCCTTCGCCAAGGCCCAGCCGGTGCCCAAACCGGAGGACGGCCTGCAGAATGTGTTCGCCCAGGGCGCGGTTCCGCTTCATACCAGTTGAGGGAGGCCCTGCCATGGCCAAGAGCATGACTTACGCGATCCTGGAAGCCATCCAAGGGGAGATGCGCCGCGACAAGTTGCTGACGCTTCTCTATGAATACCAGACACCCGTCGCCGGCGGGGAGAAAGGCACGATCAACCTGGAGGCCGAGTTTGGCCGCTGGCGGGCGCGGTTCTGCGCCATCGACGAGCAGTGGATCGTGGGCGGGGTGCTGGGCATGTCGATGATTGGCGTTCCCGCCATCGCGCACATCCCCAGCATGACCACCTTCATCCCCTACGAACTAATGTTCAATCATGCGGGCAAACTGAGGCACATGACCGGCGGCCAGGCCGCTTTCCCCATGGTCCTCTGGGCCGATATGCTGGGAAGAGTGCCCGCGCAAGGCGGCCAGCACGCCGATGCGGGGCTCGAGTCGTCCTATGCCCGGCTGGCGGGGCTGAAGGTCGTGATCCCCTCCAATCCCTACGACGCCAAGGGGCTGATGATCGCGGCCATCCGCGACGTGGACCCGGTGATCTTTTGCCACTACCCCATGCCGACCTCCGGGCCCCCGGTGCCCGACGAGCCCTACGCCGTGCCCATCGGCGAGGCTGCGGTGCGCACGGAAGGCAGCGATCTGACGATCGTCGGCTACGCCCCGCAGACGGTCGAGATCGCCAAGGCCGTGGAGGAACTGAAGAAGGAGGGGATCCGCGCCGAGTTCATCGACCCCCGGACCCTGGCCCCGTTGGAAAGTGTGATGGAAACCATCCTCAAGTCGGTCAAGAAGACGGGCAGACTGCTCACGTCCGATGACGGGTCTTACAGCTTCTCGAACTGCACGGAGATCGTGGCCCGGGTGGCCGAGGCCTTGCCCGGCACCAAAGTCAAGCGGTTAGCGTTCCCCGATGCGCCGGCGCCGGGGGCGCCGGAGATGCTTGGCCACATGCGAGTGGGTGCTGCCCACATCGCTGCGGCGGCAAAGAAACTGGTAAAGGGTTGATGCTTCGGCATGCGGCATGCGGGCCAGGAGGTGCGCGGCTATGGCGCTACCCGAAGACCAGTCGGGACCGGCTCACGAAGGGCAGCGGGGTGGCCGAGTTGCTTGTCCCTGTGTCTACTGCGGCTCGGATACCCATGGGGACGTCGTCAAAGCGGCCTTCTGGGGGCAACAGGGATGGGTCGTCATCGAGGCCATTCCGGCCCGAGTCTGCGAAGGCTGCGGCGAACAGTTTTACGACGACACGACAGCGCGGAGGATCGAGGGCATCGTCAACGGATCGACAGCCGTTCCCGTGCAGCGGATTACAGTTCCTGTGTTTTCGCTGGCTGGCGGCGATTCACCCCGCCCTCGTCCGCCATCTCGAGGAAGCGGTTGACCCGTATCATGCCGCGCTCGAACGACTGCGATAGGCGGGCGACTGATCCTGCACCGCCACTTCGCGGCGCACAATGGCGTTCGGGCGCTAATGGCTCCTCTTCTCATCGGGCGGTCCCTTGGTAGTGGAGTAGATCAGTTCCTGCCTGGGGTCCTGCACGCGGAACGCATAGCCCCAATTGCCTTCGCCCTGGCCCGCCTTGATCAGCACTTCGTTCCACCCGGCCTTGAGCCTGATCGGCACAGCGTACTCATCCACCTTGAGATGATGGATCCCCGGGACCGCCCAGATCAGTTCGCCGTTGATGAAGAGTTTGCCCGCGTCATCGACCCCGATAAAGGCCGTAGCCTTCCGGTCATCCGGGCTCTTGACGTAAAGGTGGGCGTAGGCGACGCAATGGATATTGGGCGTCAACTTGGGATGGAGCCAGACGAGGTCCTTCGTCTCGAGCTTCGTCCAGGCGATTTCCTTGCCGTCCATGCCGGGATACTTCGCGCCGAGATCGACGCCCTTTTCCGGCGGATAGGCGGTGCTGTACCCGGCATCGTCTCCGCCGGGGAATGGGCCAACGACGTTCCACTGCTTCGGCCACGGCCCTGCACCCCGCACGAGATACGATCCTGGGGCCATGTTGAAGCCCTGGGCTTTCTCGTTCTTGCCGGTAACGCGGAGTTCCAGCCGCCGGGGCCCCGCCTTCATGAAGAAAGGTGTTTCGCCCAGGAGGAGTCCCTCGCCGAATCGGTCGCAGTACAGGTCCATCTTGTATCCGGTGGGCTGGCCGTCGACGAAAAGTTCGACGATCCCGAACTGCCTGCCCTTAGGTATGACAAGATCGAGGGCGTAGAGGTCGTCTCGGTCGGCCTCGACCTGCCAACTCAGGAAGGCGCCCGGCTTGTCGCTGGAGACGAGGACCCTCTGGGGCCCGTCCCAGTTCTCGTCGAGGCGGTTGAAGGGCACGACTTCGAACCTGCCCCCGCCCGCCTTCATGCCGGCGGCAACGTCGAGGCCCGGAACAAGGTCCGTGTAGGCCGTCCACTTCTGCTCGGCCCCAAACGTTCCCATGCCGGGGTTGTTGGCCAGCAGGCCGGGAAAGCGGAGTTCTCTTGCCGGCGGCAGTATCCAGTGGACCTCGTGGGAGGTCGAATCCTGGTACCAGAAGGCCACGATGGCGTAGTTGGTGTATTGCCTGTCATTCGCCTCGCCGTGCTCGATGCGGACCTTCAGGCTCTTGGTGAACGGCACGCAATCAGGCACGTGCATCCGGTACTGGCTTGTCCGGCTCTGCCAGTCGGGCATGGCCGTCAGGCCGTGGAAAGGCCTGGAGACGGGGCCGTCCTTGTAGTACCAGCCGCAGTTGAAGTAATCCTCGGTGCCCGTGCCGTGGATGCTGGGCTGCTCCTCGCCGTCCACAAAGAACTGCTCGTCACCCTCCAGGTAAGTCAGCCAATGAGGGCTCTGCATGCTTAGAACAGTTCCCACGTAATGGCCGCGGCCCGCGGTCTCCAGGATCGGCACGTACTCGCCCGCCTTCGTCATATGATTGCGCCACTGGACGTGCAGGTAGGCCGCGTCCTGGGGAACACGCCCCTTCCTCAGGTCGGCGGCCCAGGCGAGATCCAGTTCCTTGCCCGTCCCGTTTTCGATCGTGATCCGAGCAGACTTCCTGAAGGGCATCGGCAGGCGGAAGTAGGAGAACCCCTCGGTCATGCCGAAGGTCACTGCCGCATACTTGACGGCCGCGGGCTTCTGCTGGCGGTCGGGCTGCGTATCGCCGAATCCCGTGCCGAAGAACTCGCCGAGGGGGCACTCGATCGCCGGCCTGGGGTCGCCGTCCCAGTAGACGCGGAGGACAGTTTTGCGGAGGGTAGGGACCTGCTCCCACTTCGGCGCGAGGTCGGCCTTCACCTTCATGTGAAGCCCCTCGACGGTGGCCGGGCCCGTCAGTTCCGCTAGTTTGAACTCGCCGTCGGCGGCAGGGATCTTGGCGACCTTCATCTCCAGGCCCGCCTCGACCTCCTTCTTCGCGGGGTCCGCAAAGGAGGCCTGGACGCCATCGTACACCTTCTTCTGGTCGGGGCTGAGCGTCGGGGTGAACGTCTCGACCTTCGTCTCCTTGGGAAACTTGTGGTACGCGATCGCCAGGAACCCCGTCTGCTTTTCCGTCACGAGGGTGCAATTTTTCGCGAAGGTGATGGGGAAGTACGAGTACCAACCGCCGCTCGAGAGCCCCGTCAGCGGAGGCGCAAAGGGCGGGACCTTGCCCTGGAACATGTCGCGAAAACTGCACGTCAGCCTCGGCTGCGGTTCGCCGTCGAAGAAGAACTTGAGGTACCCCTCCGGCGGTTGGGCGCTCCAGAACCGGTAGATGCACCCGGGGCCGTCGGCATCGAAGATGACAAACTCGCCCGCGTCGGTCTTGCGCAGGTGGGTGTACGCGCCGGAGAACCCGTCGTCGTTGCCGCCAGTGCGGTCGTAACTCGAGTGCTGTTTGCAGACCACGCCCTCTTTCATGAGCGGCAGCAGGTCCAGGCTGTTCAGGACCTCGAAGCCGACGGGGGTTGGCTGCCGCTCGGCCCGGCTCGCAGGGGTGCACCCGCAAAGTAGAGCCGCCATGGACAGGACCACGATCATCCGGTGCGCTCTCATACGTCCTCCTCTCAGGCCGCCATGGAAAGCCGGCCGCAAGGTCCAACACCGGCGATTTTCACATGCGAGCTCTTCTCGAAGATCTCGGTGAGGCCGATAGCACTACTTGGGTGTCGCGTCGAAGACGAGCACTTCGAAAGGCTGAAGGTCGAAGGTGAATTCCCTGCCGGCCGAAAGCGTCACGGGAGGCCGGTCGGCATCTTCTTTCCACGGGCTGCGTAGGACGTATTCACGGGCAGCCCCGTCGGGCAACTCCAATGCCTTGGCGATGTCGATCGCGATCCTGGCGGGGGTCGGGGCAGGATTGCGCAGGGCCAGGATGCCCTTGCGCTTGTTCCAGGAGGCCCACCCGTAGACTCCCTGGTCCGGGTCACCGCCCACCCAGTGCGTGTCGGCCAGCACGTCGGCGTTGGCCTGCCCCCAGCGTGCGGCCTCGGCCAAGTCGTCCCAATTGCGGTCGGTCATCTTCTGCGGGGTGACATAGAGTTCCTGCACGGCCGTGCCGCTGGCAAAGAAACTGCGGGCCTCCTGGCCCATCTCGCGGGGATCGTCGCCCAGTTCACCCGCCGTGCCGTAGCGGGCGTGCACGAACCCCTGGGTCATGAGCGAGTTCAGGGGATACAGCGGTCCCCGAAGCACCACGCTCCGGTAAGTTTCCCAGTCGCGGTAGGTGACCCACTGCTGGCGCTTGGAGCCCTTGCCATGCCAGTCCATGTCGCCCCCGCCCCGCCAGGTGGAATCGCCGTACCACAGGTAGAATGCCGACGGCCACGTGCCGGTGGTCATGTTGACGAACAGGTCGGGTTTTGCCTGCCGCAGGCGTGCGATCAGCCGGATCATCGCCTCGTTCTGTTCGACGCGCCCGGCATTCATGCCGTCATACTTGAAGTGGTTGCAGCCGTTCTCGCGTATCATCTCCAGCGACGTCTCCAGGAACCGCTCGAAGTACTGAGGCCCGGCCATGGAGAACTGGTCGCCCTCCATCTCAAAGCCCTGCTTCTTTCCGTACGCCAGCCGCTCACTTTTGAACTCGCCATACCCGCCCCAAGGCGACATCCAGAACCCCAGCGTGCTGTCGTACGTTCGGGCCGCCTCCAGGAGTTTCGCGAACCCGTTGGGGAAGTTCTTCCTGTTGATCTGCCACAGGGTCTGGGGATCGTCCCAACCGTCATCCCACAGGAAGCACTTCATCTTCACGCCGCGCTTCTGGATCAGTTCCTTGCCGAACCGTTCGATGGCCGCCAGGCACTCGGCCTCGGTGGGCCGGCGATCTCCCCAGGAGATGTCGTACCAGGAGTTGTAGTGCAGGAAAGGCCGGTACGGGTGCGCCCGCTCGCGTTCCACGTAGTACAGGAAGCCCCGGCGGAGTTGGCCCGGTGGCGTAAGACCGATGACGGAGGTCTGCTCGACCTCCTCGCCGGCGCGAAGAGGCGCGTTCCTGTCCAACTTGCATGAGACCCGCTGCGCGGGCCGCCCCCCGCCCTCGGTGCTTCCCTGCACGCTGCTGGACGAGTTGGCGTGCTCGTAGGCGAAGAAGAAGCCGTCCATCACCACGGGGGAGCCAGGCACCTGCCCCACGACCCGCGCCCCATCACTCCGAACGCCCAGGTCGGTCAGGGTCACTGTGCGGACGCCGACCTGCCGGTCCTTCGCCCGCAACGTCACGCATGGCCGCACGTAATTGGACCCATCTCTCAGGACGGCCCGCCACTCGACTTCCAGTCCCTGACTCGGGGCGGCCAACCGGACCACGATCTGCTTGCCTGCCTGGCGGCGGGCCAGGTTGGCTGATCCGGTATCGGCCGGAAGGGACTCAACCTTCGGCGACCCTATGACCTTCATCTCCGAGGCCCGAACCTTCTGTCCGTCAAGGAAGACGAGATGAATGCACTCGGAGTCCTGGGCGAACTCCAGGGCCCGGCCCGACAGTTTGTCCTCGACGCTTGCCGGCCTCAGCCGGCCATCGCTCAGCGTCCATCGGCAAGCGAGGAAATCGTTGGACACGACCAGTTCGCTCGAACCAACCTTGGCAACCGCCGCGCCCGGTGGGCGCCCAGGAAACTCCAGGGCCATGGGGGGCTCGTCAAACGGGCGGGAACCCGCCTGAATGCAGGCCACCCCGGCCACGAGCAAAAGGCAGGCTGCCGGAAGCAGTAGGAAACGCAGGATCCGGAGCATTCGCTTGCCCTCCGCATACAATCCGCAAGTCAGCCCATGCCAGCGCCGGCTTGGAGGCCTCTCCGCCGACGCACTGCCGGAAAAGGTACTCCCGGTCAATCTCTTCCGCAAGCCTCCGCATCCGCGCCGCTACTTGCCCGCTTCCGCTCACAGGGCCAGGGCCTTCTGGACCAGCAAGGACTTCCCCACGAAGAACGCCTACCAGGACAAGTATGGTGGAGACCGGGGGTTCGGATCTGTTCCCAACGGCGGCAGCGCTCCCGTAGGTTGGGGCAATGGCGCGGGCCCACGGGGTCTTCAGCCCTTGATCGCGCCGGTCGTGATGCCCTTCGTGAGCCTCTTTTGCAGGAAAATATAGACGAGCAACGTGGGCAGCATGGCAATCACCAGCCCTGCGAAGAGAAGGCCGAAGTCGCTCTTGTATTGTGCCTGCATGCTGATGCTCGCCAGGCCCAGCGGCAGCGTCTTGAGGCGGTCGCTGCTGAGGAACACCAGGCCGAACAGGTACTCGTTCCACAGGCCCAGGAAGTTGAAGATCGCGACGGTGATCAGGCCGGGCTTGGCCAGCGGCATCATCACCGAGAAAAAGACGCGGTACTCGCTCGCGCCGTCCATCATCGCGGCCTCGCGCACTTCGCTGGGCAGCGTGCGGAAGAAGGCCGTCAGCGTGAAGACGGTAAAGGGCAGGCTCGCGGCCACGTAGATGAGGATCAGCCCGACGTGCGAATCGTGCAGCGAGACGGTCAGGCGGCCCAGGCCCAGGGCGCGGATCGGCGGCGCGAGCAGGCCCGTCAGCCCCTCGCTCATGTCCGAGAACTGGAAAAACAGCGGAATGAGGATGAGTTGCATGGGTATCAGGAGGCCGCTCACGAAGACGTAGTAAGCCAACCGGCGGCCCACGAACTCGAACCGCGCCAGCACGTAAGCCGCCATGCTCCCGAGGAGCAGGATCAGCGCCAGGCTGACGCCGACGACCTTCACGCTGTTGAGGAAATAGCGGCTGAAATGGCTCTCCACCCACGCCTTGTGATAGTTGGCAGCGAGCGCGCCGGCGTTTTCCGCGGTCGGCGACGTGAAGAGTCTGGGGAGCCCGAACGGGTTCTGGTAGATCTCCTGGGTGCTCTTCGCGCTGGTGCAGAGCAGCCAGACCATCGGGAAGATGACCCCGATCAGCCAGGCGGCCAGGATGGCGTAACGCAGGCCGCTGCCGATCTTGTGTATCCCGCGCCCCATCAGTATTCGACCCTCTCCCGGCGCAGCAGCCTGAGACTGACGAGCGTCGCCGCGAGCACCAGCAGGAACAGCAACACCGCGATGGCCGTCCCGTACCCGACATCGTATTGCTCGAATACCTTCGAGTACATCAGCGTGGACATGGTATGCGTGGACGGCGACGGGCGGCCGTTTTCCATCACCCAGATCGCATCGAAGAACTTCAGGCCGCCGACCACGAGGAAGACGATCCCGACCGTCAGCACGTCCCACATGAGCGGCAGGGTGATGTGCCAGAACTGCCTGGCGGCCGAGGCGCCGTCCAGTTTCGCTGCTTCGTAGTACGTCTCCGGGATACCCTCCATGGCCGCCAGGAACAGCACCATGAAGAACCCCGTCGCGGTCCAGACCATCATCGGCACGATGGCCCAAAGCAGGTGCCCGCTCTCGGTGAAGGCGATGGCTTCCTTCCACCCCAGCGCCTTCAGGAGGTTGTTCAGCAGCCCCACGTCGGTCGTGCTGTAGATGAGAACCCATAGGAGCGCAATCGCGACGGAACTGATGACGTTGGGGAAAAAGAAGGCGACCCGGAACACTCGCGCGCCCCACACGCGCTGGTGAATCGTGTGGGCGAAGAAAAGCGCGAGCACGAGGATGAGGATCCCCGGGACGAACGTCAGGAAAAGGTTGTGGCCGATGGCGGACAGAAAGTCCGAGCGGCCCGAGAGCAGGGCGCGGAAGTTCCCGAGGCCGATCCAGACCGGCGCGCTGAGGCCGTCCCATCGCATCAGGCTGTAGCGGAACGCGTTGACGGCTGGGATCAGCACGAACAGGCCGTAGAGGGCCAGCGGCGGCCCGAGGAAGGTCAGGATGAAAAGCCTCTGCGCCCGGCGCTTCGTCATGGCGTCGGCACCCCTCTGGCCGGGGGCTTATAGATATCCGGGTTGCGCCGCACCGCGTCGACACCGGCCTCCAGTTGCGCGCCGAACTCTTCGGGCGTGATCTTGCCCGCCGTCAGGTCGGCCAGCGACTGCTGAAGGACCGTCCTGCTGAACTCCAGGTACAGGTCGCCCAGCCGGTCGGAGAAGATGCGGGAACTCCGGTCGAGCACGTCCACGGCGCTTTGGAGTTCCCGCGAGATGCGGATCCCCTTCACGCAATCCTTGACCGGCGAAAGGGTATCGAGGCGCTGGACGTAGTCGTGCGCGGCCTCCAGGCTCAGCACGAACTTGAGGAAGTCCGCCGCCTCTTTGGGGTGCGCCGCGTCGGCAAAGACGAAGAAGCTCTCGGCGCCCCCTCCGTAGACGGCGCGGGGGTCGCCCTTGCCACCCTCCACGACCGGCACGGGAAAGCAGGCCATCTCGAAGCCGGGCGGGATCGCGTTCTTCATCTCATTCTTGAGCCAGAGGCCGCAGAACACCATGGCCGCACGCCCGTTCACCCACTCCATCTGGCTCTCCGTGTGGGTCATCGCCAGGGCCCCGGGTTCGAAGTACCGGACCGCCATCTCTTGCAGCAGCCGCGCGGCACGGATGAACTCGGGATCCGTAAACGCGCCGCTCCGGAGGTCCTGCATCGCGTACCAGCGGTCAAACGGTACAAGGCGCTGGTACAGCGACAACAGCGTGGCCCAGGCGTAGGTCGGATACTTGCCCTGGAAGGCCAGCGGCGCGACGCCCGCGGCCTTCACCTGGTCGCACAGGGCGGTGAACTCGCCCCAGGTCCGCGGCGGCATCCAGCCGTGCTGGCGGAACTGCCGCTGGTCGTACCAGCAGACCCACGCACCAAGGTTGCTCGGCACGGCATAGGTCTTGCCCTCATACCGGAAGTCATCGAGGACGCCCGGCACGAGCGATTGGCGCCAGGTGATGCCCTGCCCGTAGGCGGGGCTGTCGAGGGCCTCGTCGAGCGGGTAGAGTTTGCCCGCCACGATCAGCCTCCAGACCGGCAGGTTGCAGGAGGCGAGGTCCGGCGGGTTCCGTCGGAGGACCCGCGGCTTGAGCTTCTCGTCCACGCGCGGGTCCCCCCAGAGGTTGATGCGGACTGCGGGGTGCAGCCGCTCGTACTGGCGTGCGACGCTCTGGTGCCACTCGATGCCATACCCGCCCTCGAAGACGGCCACCTCCAGCGTGATCTCGCCGGCGGGTTGCTCAGGTTGCAGGGAGCATCCCGGGCCGAGCAGGGCGATCAGGGCCAGAACCCACGCGCGCCTTTTCATGGCGACGACCCCGGAGGCGGAGGCTACTGTTCTTCGTGAGCATATCGAATCAGGGCGGCAATGCAACCGCCACAAAGGATTTGCCTTACGGCCGCAACAGGGGAGAATGGCTGTGTATTCCCGGAGGGCAAGTGTGGGGAGACTGCTTCTTGCCATTCTGTTTGCCGTGCTGGCCGGCGTCGCGGCAGCAGAGGAACCGGCGGACGACTTCGCCTGGCACGCGGATCTCGCGGACGCGGGCCGGTGGGCCCGGCAGCCGGCGTGGCTGTCGAATCCGTCGCCGAGCGCGGCAGTCACGGGCGACGACCGCGTGCTCTGCTTCCGCGCCGACGAGCCGGCAAAAGGCATGAAGTGGTCTACAGACCTTTTGCCCGTGGATTTGCCCATCCTGGTCCTCCGGTACCGCGCCGAGAACATCAACACGCAAAGCGATGACTAGGCCCTGGCAGGCAGTTCACCGCCGTCCGCCTCAGCCACATCGTGGCCGACAACCGGTGGCACACGCTGGCCGTTGACGTGGCCGCCATGACCGAGGGGGCGGCCGTGACGCTGATGGCCGTGCAGGTTCAGGCCACGGACGCCGGCAACGCGCGCCTGTGGGTCGACCGGCTGGCTTTCGCGGACGCCGTTCCCGAGGGCGCCGAAACGGTCGGTCCGAAGCGCGCGGCCGCGAACAAGCCCGACTGGGTCGCCCCTCTCGACGAGGCCGCCTGGGCGCCCCAGCCCTCCTGGCTCGACGTTCCGGCGCGAGCGGCGGGCCACAGCGTCGCCCGTGTCGGCCAGGCCAGCGTCTTTCGCATCTCCGAACCTTCGCGCGGGATGAAATGGGCGATGAACCTGGCCTGTACGTCGTCAGCGACAGTGGCACAACTAGGGCCTCGGCGGAAGTGAGGGTTTTTCGGTCCGGTCGGGCTCCTTCGGTCCGGACTTTCCCTTGTTCTGACGCCGGCGACGCGCCAGCGTCTTGGTCTTGAGTTCCCGCCGACGATTCAAGATGCGTTCCCGTCGGCCGTAGTATACATCGTCCGGCGTGACGTTGCCAAGCCCTTCGTGGTATCGCGCGGTGTTGTACCAGGAGACGAACCGGGCGATCTCGGCTTCCAATTCCTCCGGCGTCTCCCACACCACGAGGTTCACCTGCTCTTTGCAGGACCGGTGATACCGCTCGATCTTGCCGTTGGTCTGCGGATGGTACGGCGAGGCCAAGATGTGCC
>CAYGZE010000034.1:0-18893 GCA_964354185.1 uncultured Anaerolineales bacterium
TTAACAGGTGTCGGCGACTCCTCTTCTGGCCCCATTTCGGACAGGGCGGGTCCGCTATGAACGTAAGTGTTATGGACGCATCGCTACCCATCGAGCGCCAAAAGCCGTCAAAAGCGATCAAAAACCGACCAAAAGCGTCATAGTTCGGGCGCAAAACGTCAAAAAACGACCGAAAACCGACGTGTTTTGCCTTACCCATCTTAACATCCGCGAGGCCCGACCCCCCTGGCGCTAGCGCCAGGGCCGTTTCGGCCCTCCGGGAGCCCAGAAAATCGGCCAAAATCGCGCGCGCCAACCGGTTTTTCGGATTGTAAAAAGTCGACTTACAGCAATTCTCGTGGGCGCGGCCAGCGCATGCTTTCGCAAGCGAAAGCATGGCACCCGGCGGGTGGCAAGCACTGGCGGGCAAGCCGCCAGTGGCACCCGGCGAGGGCGGGCTCGAAAAGCGTAGGTGCTTCCGCGGCGGGCCGGGGCAGGGGCCCTCGGCGCCCCATTCGGGTCAGGTCCGCCAGAAGCCCTCCTGGAGCGAGTTTCCGTGGCCGCGGTACAGGTGCTTGTGGGTCAGGCGGTGGCGGACCTCGGCGATGGCAACCTCGGCGGCGGCCTCCAGCGTCTCGCGTCCGAACGCCGCCGTCGCATCCTGGGGCGGCTCGCCCCCGACGCCGACGAGCGGCTCGCCCTTCGGCGGCAAAAGGCGCAGGTCCACCCGGTCCGGATGCAGGGCCAAGAGGTGCGACGTCTCCCAGCGGGCTGCGTGGTCGCCGCCGTTCGGATAGCGGTCCCGGACGAGTTGGTAATCGAGCATCGCCCAGGCCAGGAGGCCGTGGCGCTTGCTCCAGCGGCGCTGGTTGAACAGGAGGACGGCCGCGCGGGCGTGGTCGATCAGCGGATAGTGCCCCGCCACCAGGACGCCCACCTCGAAGCCCAGGCTCTCCGCCTCCGCCAGGATGTGCAGCAGCAGCCGCTGATAGGCGAGGACCTGCTCCGTGGGGCCGAAGGGGTGACGCTCCGGAAGGAAGTTGTCCGGCGCGAGGTCGTAGCCGGCGGCGATCTGCTCCCGGTCCGGCGCGCCGGACTCCATGAGGCTCTCCACGCGGCTCTCGCCGTAGTAGAGGGGCGGGAAGACCAGGCCGCCGCCCTTGCGGGCGCACAGGTGGGCCAGGCCCTCGGCCTGGAGCGTGTCGGCCCCGACGGGGTTGTGCACGCCGTGCCATTCCAGCGTGCCGATGGGGATGTAGACGACGGGGCACGCCTTCCGGCGCCGGGCGATCTCGCCCGGCCGCAGCATTTCGTAGCGGACTTCGTCGGCCATGGTCGCAGCCTCCATGGAGGGCGCGGCGCGCCCCCTCATTCCTTCTTCATCCCCGGCCAGGGGGCCGTCGAGAGCGCTTGGTCGGTCAGGACCTGCTTGCCGAACCCCGGCCCCTCCCACATGACGATGATCAGGCCGATGCTGGAGCCGTTGAAGTGCTCCACGCGGATGGCATGCCGCCCGGCGGCCAGCCGCACCTTGCCCCATGCCTCCGTGCCGGAGTGGACGGTCCAGTCGTCCGTGACGACCTTGTCGTCGATCCACAGGCGCTGGCCGTCGTCGGACATGACGTAGAACATGTACTGGCCGTCCTTGGGAACGGTCACGAAACCCGTCCACCGGATCGAGAGGTCGTCCTTCCGGCCGTCCGGGTACTTGTACTGCCCCTCGTTGGGGATGGCGATCTGGCGGTCCAGCCGCTCGAAGACGGGCTTGTCGAAGTTCGTTCCGGCGAAGTACTGGCCGCGGATGCCGGCGACATAGAGCGGCTGGGTGAGCGCCTTGGCCCCGCCCGCGCCGTCGACGGCCATCCTCCCGACCTCGGCCGCCGCCGTGACGTAGGTCTTCAGGCGCTTCGTGGCCCCCGGCTCCTGCATGAGGGCGTCGAACCGCACGCCGTCTCCCCCGCACGGCTCATGGAGGACCCACGCGAGGTACTCCGCCGCGGGCGCCGCGTCGAACTGGGTGTCCTTCGCCAGGCAGGCGAAGAGGTCGCGGCAGACCAGGGCGTTGGGCGTCGCGCCCGTGACGGCCTTGAGGCCGTCCACGAGGACCCGCGCCAGCGGGGCGGGGGGGCGGTCGGCGAGCCGGCGCGCGAAGATCGAGGCCGCCAGGCGGTCCTTGCGGTCGGCCAGGAGGCGGGCCGCCTCGACGGCCGTCCGGTCCGATTGCTCCCGCACCACCCGTCGCAGGAGGACGGCGGCCACCTCGCCGCCCTCGCGCAGTTTCTGGCGGCCGGTCTTCACGTCCTCGAGCCGGTCGGCCCCGAGGAGCGTGATCGCGTAGCCCAGGGCCAGGCTGTCGCGCTGCTCGTTCATCAGCCGCGCGCGGGTCTCGACCAGTTGCGCCGCCTCGGGCTTCCCGGCGCGCGTGCGCTCCATCTGGCGGCAGAGGTTGAGCGCCTCGGCATACCGCCCGGCTTCCTCGAGCATGATGACCCGCTGGAGGGTGGTCTCGAAGGCGTCCTTCTCGGCCCGATCGGACGGGGTGCCGTGCTCGGTCCCGGTGCCGGCGGGCGTAGTGCCTTCCCCGCATCCTGCCGCCCATACGGCACACGCCGCGCACATCGCCAGGTACGTCTTCGTCCGCATCGGCCATCCCTGCCACGCGGCCCTCTTCGAGCCGTTCAGATACTCGGAATAACCGGGCGAGCGGCCGAAATCAACAGGCTAGGAGACTCGTGCCGGGGACGAGGTGGGCACGGGACGGCGCGCAGTGCAACCGCTCACTGGCAGGAGCGGCCGGTGCAAGCGCAGCGTTCCCCCGCGCAAACCGGGCCCGCCGCGCGGTGCGAACAGGCTCCTTGCGGTCCTCCGTCAGGCGACCCATCGCCGCAGCAAGGCGGGTGCCCCGGGCGCACCCGCCCGTCGCTGTCCGGTCTTATCGTGCGCGCCGGCGGAGCAGGAAGAGGCCGCCCAGCGCCAGGAGGCTCAGCGTCGCCGGCTCCGGCGTGATGACGAAGGCCAGGTCGATGCTCTGGCCGGCCAGGGGATGCTCCTTGTACTGCTCGTTGATGAAGTCCCAGCCGCCCGGCGGGTAGATCAGCGGCGCCCAACCGCCCACGCCTTCTCCATACAGGTCCTCGTTCCACCAGACCGCGTCGTCGTTCCAGTGGTCGAGCGAGGTTTTCCACCCGAAGGTGCCCGTCATGCCGGGGGGATCGTTGATCCAGTCCCAGGGGAAGGCCTTCAGGTCGAGCCAGTAGGTCTGCCCTTCCTCCTGCGGGTAGGCCAGGGCCTCTGAGATTTGGAAATTATACTGATAACACTTGGTATCCCCAGGCCAGTACACCGTCGGGGTGGCCGGGTCGTACCACCATTCCAGGAGATTCTGCGCATAGAGCCGCCACTGGAACTGCCCCGGCTCGAAGTACATGTGCCAGACCTCCGGCCCGGGCATGCTGTAGCCGAGCGGGTTATGGTCGGCCGGGATGTCGGTGTGGAGGCTCAGGCGGAACATGACGTTGCCCGGGTCGCGCTGCGGATCCCCCTGACCCGGGTCCAGGCCCGGCAGGATGTCGTCCGCCCAGGAACCCCAGATGTGGATGTCCGTGATCAACCCCGTGCTCCTGCACTTGAAGTCGTCGGCCAGGGTACCCCACGTCTGGTCCACGTCCATGCCCGTCTGGTTCAGGTCGGGCAACTGGGGCCAGTGCATCTTGTGGGGATCGCCCTCGTTCCAGTGGGCCCGCGCGGCCGAGCACAGCGCCAACACGCCCACGCACAACACACTCACCGTCACTGCTCGCTTCATCTCTCATCCTCCTCTCCGAACGGGTCCCGACGGGCCTGCGGCTGCGTGGTCGCGGGCCCTGACGGAACGCTGCCATGCGCCGAAACGACGCACTACCACGCCGTCGCCTATGCCGGTTCCACCTCCTTTCGCTATCCCGGGTGCAAGCGAAGCGCGGCCGCGACAGCATGGTCTGGGGGACCCGGCCTTCCGGTCGCGCGGCGGGCTCGTTCCCGGTACGAGATGCCCGCCGGCCCCCCGATAGCCCCACGGCTGGCGCCGCGTCGGCTCATCGTGGTGCCCCCCTTTGCACGCCCTGCCCGACGTGAAAATAAACAGGGCGACTCCCGAGTCTCCCCCGGAAGTCACCCCGTAAGAGGCACGTTCAGGATGTCGTGGCTTGACGGGCCGCCCGGCCCAGCCCCCCGCGGACCGCGCAGCCTCCATCCTCCAACAAGTTACATACACCACGAAGAGCCGTCCGTCAAGAGAGAAAACCCCGCGAGCGTCCCAATAGTACCTGCTCTTGGGCGTCGCCCTAGCCGAAACGGCTGTTACGGCCTTCTTTGCATACTCCGGTACCTGGCGCCGGTCTCGTCCGCCTCGCTTCCCCGGGGACCGGGTCCGCCGGGGCACCTGCGGCGGCCGGGGGGTCCTATGGGTCTACAGGCCGAACTCCTTCTTGACCTCCGCGAAGGCCTGCATGGCGGCGTCGAGGTCCTCGCGCCGGTGGGCGGCCGAGATCTGGACCCGAATCCGGGCGGCCCCCTTCGGCACGACGGGGTAGGAAAAGCCGATGACGTACACGCCCTTCTCCAGGAGCCGCGCGGCCATCTTCTGCGCCAGGGCCGCCTCGCCGAGCATGATCGGCACGATGGGGTGCTCGCCCGGCCGGATGGCGAACCCGCGCTCGGTCATCCCGGCCCGGAAATAGTGCGTGTTCTCCATGAGCCGGTCGCGGAGGTCCGTCGAGCGCGAGAGGAGTTCGAGGGCCTTGAGGCCGGCCGCCGCGATCATCGGCGCCAGCGTGTTCGAGAAGAGATACGGCCGCGAGCGCTGGCGCAGAAGATCGATGATCTCGCGCCGGCCGCTCGTGTACCCGCCGCTTGCGCCGCCGAGGGCCTTGCCGAGGGTGCCCGTGAGGAGGTCCACGCGGCCCATGACGCCGCAGTGCTCGTGCGTGCCGCGCCCCCGCGGGCCCATGAAGCCGACGGCATGGGAATCGTCGACCATGACGAGGGCGCCGTAGCGGTCGGCCAGATCGCAGATGGACTTGAGGTTGGCGACGTCGCCGTCCATCGAGAAGACGCCGTCGGTCGCGATGAGGCGCGTGCGGGCGCCGGCGGCCTCCTTGAGGCGCTCTTCGAGGTCGGCCATGTCGGCGTGCTTGAAGCGGAACCGCTGGGCCTTCGAAAGGCGGATGCCGTCGATGATGCTCGCGTGGTTGAGTTCGTCGCTCAGGACGGCGTCTTCGGCCCCCAGGAGCGTCTCGAACAGGCCGCCGTTGGCGTCGAAGCAGGAACTGTAGAGGATCGTGTCCTCGGTGCCGAGGAACTTCGTGATCGCGCCTTCGAGGTCCTTGTGGACGGTCTGGGTGCCGCAGATGAACCGGACGCTCGCCAGGCCGTAGCCCCAGCGGTCGAGGCTCTCGCGGGCGGCGGCGATGACCTCCGGATGGGCCGCCAGGCCCAGGTAGTTGTTGGCGCAGAAGTTGAGGACCTCGCCTTGGCGGACGCGGATGCGGGCGCCCTGGGGCCCCGCGATGACCCGCTCGTCCTTGTACAGGCCGGCGGACCGGATGTCATCGACTTCGTGCCTCAGCCGCTCCTTCGCCTCGGCGAGCATGGCGTCGTGCTCCTCACTCGACCCAGTTCAGGACGATCTTGCCGGATTGGCCCGACCGCATGATCTCGAAGGCCTTCTGGTACTCCGTGTAGTGGAAGCGGTGGGTGATGATGGGCGTGATGTCGAGGCCCCTCTGGATCATGACGGTCATCTTGTACCAGGTCTCGTACATCTCGCGGCCGTAGATGCCCTTGAGGGTGAGGCTGTTGAAAACGACGAGGTTCCAGTCGATCTCGGTGTGGGCCTCGGGGATGCCGAGGAGCACCACCTTGCCGCCGTGGCACATGTTGCCGAGCATGTCGCGGAAGGCGGCCCCGCTGCCGCTCATCTCGAGGCCGACGTCGAAGCCTTCCTTCATGCCGAGTTCGTGCTGGGCCTGGGCGATCGTGTCGCCCTCGGCGATGTTGAGGGCGAGCGTCGCGCCCATCTTCTTGGCGAGGGCCAGCCGGTAGGGGTTCTTGTCGGAGATGACGACGAACCGCGCGCCGGCCAGTCTCGCGATGGCCGTTGCCATCAGGCCGATCGGCCCGGCCCCCGTGATCAGGACGTCCTCCCCGAGGACGCTGAACGACAAGGCGCTGTGGGTGGCGTTCCCGAGGGGGTCGAAGCAGGCGATCACCTCCATCGGGATCGTCGGGTCGCAGTACCAGACGTTCGTCATGGGGATGCAGAGGTACTCGGCGTAGGCCCCGTCGCGGTTGACGCCGACGCCGCTGGTGCGCGGGCACAGGTGCCGCCGCCCGGCCAGGCAGTTGCGGCAGCGGCCGCACACCAGGTGCCCCTCGCCGCTCACGATGTCGCCCGGCTTGAAGTCGACCACGTTCGAGCCGACCTGTTCCACCTTGCCGACGAACTCGTGCCCGACGACCATCGGCACGGGGATCGTCTTCTGGGCCCAAGCGTCCCAGTTCCAGATGTGGACGTCCGTCCCGCAGATGGCCGTCTTGTGGATCCGGATGAGGACGTCGTTGATGCCGACCTTCGGGACGGGCACGTCCCCGAGCCAGAGGCCCGGCTCGGCCTTGCTCTTCACGAGCGCCTTCATGGTGCCTCCAGGGGGCCGCCTGCGTCGGCCCGCTCCCAGGTCCGGGCGCGGACCCGCGGGCATCGCTGCCTCCGGGCGGACGCGTTCCCGCCCCGCCCGAACGTCCCTGGATACCCGACCGCAGGGCGGAAATCAACACCGAAGCGGCGCCCCCGCGCCGGCCGGCGGCAGGGTCGGGCAGGGGGCGCACCGAGGCCGCGCTTGCTTTGCCCCCGCGTTCTGGTATACTCCTGAGGTGAGGTCGAAGCGCCCGGGCGGTATGAGATTTGCGCTCCGGCCTCGCCCGGTCCGCGCGGAGGGAAGAAAGGCCGTGCTAGGCGGGGCGTTAGCGGTGCCCTGTACCTGCAACCCGCTCCAGCAGGGCCGAATTCCTCCCCGAGGCCTGGGGTGTTCGTAAGGAGCGGCTTACCGAGCGTTGAAGGCCGGATCCCATGCGATGGGTGGCCGGCGAACCGGGTCAGGGCCGGAAGGCAGCAGCCCTAAGCCGGATCGCCCATGCGCCCTGGGGCCACCTGGCCGGAGCCACGGGAGCCGTCACCTGCCTATGCCTCTTGTCGACGGGAGGTGCACGGCCTTTCTTCCTTCCGCGGGGGCTCGCGCGCCCTAGGGGAGTCGTGTCGCGATGGAGAACTACGAGGTCCTGGCGCGACGGTACCGCTCGACGACCTTCGACGAGGTCGTCGGCCAGGAGCCCATCACCCGCACGCTGAAGAATGCCATCGCCGCCGGCCGCGTCGCGCACGCGTACCTCTTCTGCGGCACGCGCGGCGTCGGGAAGACGACCGTCGCCCGCATCCTGGCGCGGGCCCTCAATTGCGAGAAGGGCCCGACGCCGGAGCCGTGCGGCACGTGCGACATCTGCCGCGCGGTCCATCGCGGCGACGACGTCGACGTCCTCGAGATCGACGGCGCGTCCAACAACTCCGTCGAGGACGTCCGCTCGCTCCGCGGGAACGTCTCCTACCGGCCGGCCCGGGCCCGCTACAAGATCTACTACATCGACGAAGTCCACATGCTTTCCACGAGCGCGTTCAACGCGCTCCTCAAGACCCTCGAAGAGCCGCCCGAGCACGTCAAGTTCATCTTCTCGACGACCGAGCCCGAGCGGCTGCCCGCGACGATCCTGTCGCGGTGCCAGCGGTTCGACTTCCGCGCGGTCCCGACCGAGCTCATCGCCGAGCACCTCGAGCGCATCTGCAAGGCCGAGAAGGTCAAGGCCGACAAGGCGGCCGTCCTGGCCGTCGCCCGCGAAGGGCGGGGCAGCGTGCGCGACGCCCTCACCCTGCTCGACCAGGTCATCGCCGTCGGCGACGGCAAGGTCACGCTGGAGGCCGTTCGCGAGACGATCGGCGCCGCCGGCGGCGAGCGCATCCTGGCCGTCATCGCGGCCTGCGGCGCCGGCGAGACCGGAAAGGCCCTCCAGGCGTTCCATGAACTCCTGGCCTCGGGGGCCGACCTGCGGATCGTCCTCGAACAACTCATGCGCCAGGTGCGGGACCTCGTGGTCGTGAAGACGTGCGGCCCGGAGGCCGAACTCCTGGACGCGTTCGGGCCCGACCGCAAGGTCCTGGCGGCCGAGGCGGACCGCTGGGGCCTGCCGGCGATGGCGGCGGCGCTCGGGTACCTGACGGAGGCGCGGTCGCGGGCCCGGTGGGCGGTCGACGGCCGCCCGATGGCCGAACTGGCCCTCGTCCGCATGGCGGCCCTGGCGGAGATGGAGGCGCTGCCCGAGGTGCTGGCGCACCTGGAGTCGATCGAGTCGCGCCTGGCAGGTGGATCATCTGCCGCGGAGCCGGCGCGACCGCGGCCCGCGCCGTCCCGTCCGGCGGCGCCGACGCCCGAAAAAAAAAAGGCGCTAGCCCCGGTGCCGGACGGCGATGAGGTCGGCGAGTCGCCCGGCCTCGCGGCCGACGAGGTCGCTCCTGTGCCCGGCGAGGCGCCCCCCTTCGACCAGAACCTCGGCAACGGCGCCGGCCCGGAGCCGCCGCCGAATGCCAAGCGCCGCATCGAGGAGGTCTCGGGCGACCCGCTGGTCCAGGCGGCCCTGCGCCTCTTCGAGGGGCGGATCGCCAAGGTGGCCGACCGAGAGGGCAAGTGACGAGGCGTGAAAGGACGTACTCGATGACCGGCTTCGGCGACCTCCTGGGCATGATGCGCGACCTGGGCGCGGTCAAGAAGAAGGCCCAGGAAGTCCAGGAGGAACTTGCCCGGCAGACGGTCGAGGGGTCGGCCGGCGGCGGCATGGTGGTCGCCACCGTCACCGGGCGGCAGGAACTGGTGAGCCTCAAGATCGACCCCGAGGTGGTCGACCGCGAGGACGTGGGCCTGCTGGAGGACCTCGTCAAGGCTGCCGTCGGCCAGGCGATGGCGAAGGCCCGGGACCTCCAGAAGGAGGCGGCCACGAAGATGCTCGGAGGCCTCCCGATCCCGCCGGGCCTGATGGGGATGCTGGGAATGTGAGAACGGCGAGTGACAGAGTGACGGAGTGACGAAGTGACGGAGTTGCCGCGCCGCTGTTACACTACGTCACCGCGATACGACGTCACTGAAGTCGGAGCAGCGTGATTATGGCCGGCGTGTACACGGAAACGATGGAACGCCTGATTGCGGCCCTGGGCGAACTGCCCGGCATCGGGCGGCGGACGGCCGAGCGGCTGGCGTTCCACCTCCTCGCGACCGACGCGGCCGAGGCCGACGCCCTGGCCGACGCCATCCGCGACCTGCGGGCCCGCGTCGGGCGGTGCGCGGCCTGCGGCTGCCTGGCCGAGGGGGACGCCTGCGCCGTCTGCGCCAACCCGCGGCGCGACCGCTCGCGCATCTGCGTCGTCGAGAAGCCCAAGGACGCCGTCCACCTCGAGGCCACGGGGGGATACACTGGACTTTATCACGTGCTCGGGGGACTCCTGGCGCCGATGGACGGCCAGGGCCCCGAGTCGCTCGACCTCGACCGGCTCCTGGGCCGCGTGAAGGGCGGCGAGGTCAAGGAGGTCATCCTCGCCCTCTCGGCCACGGCCGAGGGTGACGGGACGGCCCTCTACGTGGCCGAACGCCTGAAGGGCACCGGCGTGCGGGTGACGCGGATCGCCCGCGGGCTGCCCACCGGGTCGAGCCTGGACTACGCCAATCAGGGGATGCTGGCCGACGCCCTGCGGGGCCGGCAAGACATGGGGTCCTAGCCGCATGCGCTTCGACGCCTCACTCCAGCAGCGGATGGATCAGCGGATGATCCTGGCGCCGCGGATGATCCAGGCCATGGAGATTCTGCAACTCCCCCTGATGGCCCTCCAGGAGCGGATCGACCAGGAACTCATCGCGAACCCCGTCCTGGAGTTGCGCGCGGATGATCCCGAGGCGTCCGCCTCCGGGTCCGAGCCGGACGAGGCCGCCGCCCCGGGCGCCGAGGCCGCGGAAGGAAGGGACCTCGTCGTTCGCGAGGGCGGCGGCGACCAGGAGGAGTTCGCACGCCTCGGCGAGGTCGTCGACCGCTGGGAGGGCTACATGGACGATGAGGTCCAGTGGCGCCGCGCCCGTCCGCCCTCCGGTGAGCCCGACCGCAAGGCCGAGGCCATGCAGAACACCCCCGACAACGGGGACAGCCTCCAGGAGTTCATGCTCCGGCAGTGGCACCTCGAGGACGCCCCGCCGCGCGTGAGCGAACTGGGGGACCTAATCATCAGGAACCTGGACGACAACGGGTATCTGCGGGTCGGCCTCGACGAACTGGCGCAGGAAGCCCGCCCGCCCGCGTCGCCCGAGGAGATGGAGGAGGCCCTGAAGGGCGTGCAGCGCGTCGGCCCGGCCGGCGTGGCCGCCCGCGACATCTCGGAGTGCCTGCTCCTCCAGTTGCAGGCCGAGGGGGGCGACGGAGCGCTTCGCGATGACGCCCTCGTCGTCCGCCTCATCCGCGACCACCTCCGCGACATCGAGGCCAACCGGTATCCGCACATGGCCAAGGTGCTGGGCGTCTCGATCGGCGAGATCCAGAAGGCCGTCGAGGCCATCCGGCGCCTCAACCCCAAGCCGGGCACCGCCATCTCCCCCGAGCGGACGCCCACGATCATCCCGGACGTGAAGATCGAGTGGGACGAGGAACTCGGCGAGTACCGCGTCACCATCGAGAAGGGCGACACGCCGGAACTCTACATCAGCCGCCCTTACCGCCGGCTCATCAAGCAGCGCGACCTCGACGCGAAGACCCGGCAGTTCGTCATGCGGAACATCCGCTCGGCCCGGTGGCTCATGGACGCCATCGAGCAGCGCCGCGACACGCTGCGGCGCGTCGTGGAGTCGATCGTGCGCCTCCAGAGGCCCTTCTTCGACGAGGGGCCCGACCACATCCAGCCCCTCAAGATGCAGCAGGTCGCCGACGACGTCGGCCTGCACGTCGGCACCATCTCCCGCGCCGTCGCCGACAAGTACGCCGACACCTCCTGGGGCATCTACCCCCTGCGGTCCTTCTTCCTGGGTGGCACGCAGAACGCCGACGGCGACGACGTCTCGTGGGACCAGGTCCGCCTTCGCCTCAAGGCCATGGTCGACGCAGAGGACAAGGCCAAACCCCTCTCGGATGAGGAGATCATGAAACGCTTCCAGGCCGAGGGCGTGGACGTCGCGCGCCGGACCGTGGCCAAGTATCGCGAGGAACTGGGCATCCCCTCGTCGCGGAAGCGCCGGGCGTATTGACCGGCGGTCAGCCCGCCTCCCGCTCGCGCCGGGACCGAGGGCGGGCAGGTTTTCCCGAGCGCGCCCCGGCTGCCAGTCGTATACTATCAGCGAGAGACGCCGTCCGGTGGGGTGCCGCATGGACCCGCTTCTGGCCGCCCTGAAACGCGTGCGTCGCCGCCTGCGCCTGGTGAGGGCCGTGGAGGCGGGCCTGCTGGGTGGCATCCTCGGCGCTGCGGCGGCGGGCGTCCTGGTGCTGCTGCGAATCTTCGTCCTGAGGCCGGGGGCGCTTCTGGCCGACGCGCCGGCCCTGCCGCTCCTTCTCATCCCCGGCGGCTTCGCCGTCGGCTTTCTCGCGCGGGCCCTGGTCCGCGTTCCCTTGCGCGGTGCCGCCGTGGCCGCCGACCGCACGGCCGGCCTGAAGGAGCGGCTGGCGACGGCCCTGGAGGTCCTCGACCAGGCCGATCGGCCGGCGGGCCTTCTCGATGGTCGGCTCCTGGCGCAGGCGCGCGAGGCGGCAGCGGCCCTGGACGTCCCGCGGCTGCCGATGGCGCGGCACCTCGTGTCGCGCGGGCGGGTCCTCCTGGCGGCGGCGCTCGGCCTCCTCGTGGGCGCGTTCATCCCGTCGGTGGCGGGGCCGCCCCTTGCGCCCCGTGCCGCATCGCGCGCGGCCGAGACGATCGGCGCGGCCGCCCGGGGCGCCCCGATCGCGCCGGCCCTGCGGGGCGAGATTGAGCGGGCCCTCGCCCACCTCCGGTCGCCCGGCGCGACGCAGGCCGACGCGGACCGCGCCACGGCGGCGCTCTGGCGCGCGGCCGCGGACGCCGACCGGCAGCGCCGGGAGACCGCCCGCATCCTGGGCGGGATCGAGCAGCCGGACGTCCGCGAGATGGTCCGTGCGGCCGCGTCGGGCGACGGGGCAGGGGCCGCCGCCGCGGCCGATGCCCTGGCCGACAAACTGGGCACGGAACCCGGCTCCGGTGGCATGCCCCTGGCGGATCGCGAGCGACTCGCCGACACGCTCGACGGCGCCCGTGTCGAGGCCGACAAGGCCGACCTTACCGCCCTGGCTGAGGGCCTGCGGGGCGCTGCGGCGGCGGTCGGTCACCCCGACGCCGCCGGGGCGAAGGACGCCCTGCGCGGCCTCGCGGGGGCGATGACGGCGGCCCTCGGCGACGAGGCCCTCGGCGGCGTCCGCGTGCTTGTCGCCGCGGCCCAGGGCGTCCGGCGCGACCTGGGCCTCGCGGACCTGCCCGACGCCGACCGGGCCGGGCTCGCCGCGGCGAACCTGAGCGGCGAGCCGGCGGCCGCTCTTGCCCATCCAGACCGCGTCGGCGTGCCGGGCGACGCCTCCGTCGGCGGCCCTGCGCCGACCATCCCCCCTGACGTGCGGCCCGAAGACCGCCCTGTCGTCCGCCGCTACTTCGGCGGGTGAACGGCCCCCGCCGGGACATCCGCGCCGGAATTCCTGCAAAATAGTCTTGCTACCTGACGTTAGACATGGTTTGATTGATTAGACGTGGCCTCTCCAGGGGGGTCCTGCGTGAGGGGACGGCCATGACGGGGGAGCGGCTTCGCATTGCCGCGCTGGTGCTGACTGCGGCGGCCTTGAGTCTCGCCCGGCCCGCCGCTGCCCTGGAGCGTGTGCCTGCCGCCAGCCCGCCCGAGGTCCAGCAAGAGATCGAGCGTCTGCGCACCACGAGCCCCGACGAACGAGGCGAGGCCTGTCTTCGCCTGGGGTTCATGGGGCCGAAGGCAGCCGCCGCCATTCCCTTCCTTGCCGCGCTCCTGGGCGACACGAACTGCCACCGGGAGTGGATCGACCCGCAAGGTCCGTACGCGGACCACCCCGTGGGTATCTTGGCGGCCGAGGCGTTGGCGCGCATCGGGACACCGGCCGCCGGGACGTTGATGAGGGCCCTGCGCAGCCCCAGCGTGGACGTGCGCCTTCATGCCGTGTCGGGCCTCTGGAGGATGCGCGAGCCGCCGATCGACGCCCTCTTTGCCGTTCTCAAGGAAAGCGACCCGGCCGCGCGGGCGTCGGCCGCCCTGGCCCTGGCCGAGGTCTGCCGGGAGGGCCGCGTCCCGGTCCCCCTGAAACGCCTCGTCGCGGCCATGGAGGACGCCCACGCCCCCGTCCGCGAGAACCTCGTCCAGGCCATCAGCCGAGTCCCTGCGCGGGAGAGGGCGGATCCGCTCATCGCCGCGCTCAAGGACCCCGACGCCCGGGTGCGACGGGCGGCCGTCGCGGGTCTCGCGTTGTTCCGCGGTGACGCACCCGTCCGCGAGGCGCTGCTCGCCGCGGCGCAGGATGGGGACCACGAGGTCCGGCTGACGGTGATCACGGCCCTGAGCGGCGCGGCCGACGACCGCGTGGTCGACCTGTTCCTGGCCGCGCTCAAGGATGGCCGGCCGGATATTCGGCAGGCGGCGGCCCGCTCGCTCGGCGCGACCCGGGCGGCGCGGGCCCTGGCGCCGCTGGAGGCGGCCCTCAGCGACCCGGACGCCGGCGTCCGCGCGACGGTCGCGCGGGCCCTCGCCGAGAGCGCAGGCCGTGCGGCCGTTCCCGCCCTGGTGGCCGCCCTCAGGGACGCGGACGCCAACGTCCGTCGGGAAGCCGCCTCGGCCCTGGCCGACATCGGCGACCCGGCCGCCACCGAGCCCCTTATCGCGGCCATGGGCGATGAGTCGGGCCACGTGCGCTGGATGGCGGCCCGCGGACTGGCGCGGTTTGGCGACACGCGGGCCCTCGAGCCGCTCATCGCCGCCTTGACGGACCACGACGGGGTGATCCGCGAGGAGGCGGCCGAGGGCTTGGCCCGGCTGGCCGACCCGCGGGCCGTGCCGGCGCTGGTCGAGGCCCTGAAGCCGGACTACTCCCGCTCGGGCCTCCGTCCGATCGACGTGAACGAGCCCGCCCGCCAAGTGAAGGACCGGGTCGCGGCGGCCCTGGCCAAGATCGGGACGCCCGCCATCGACCCGCTGATCGTCCTGCTGGAGCAGGCCGGCCCCGAGGACCGCCGCTGGCCCGGCAGCGCGTACTACGCCGCCGAGACGCTGAAGAAGATCACCGGCCAGGATTTCGGCCCCGATGGCGCCAAGTGGCGGGCCTGGCGGGGCGAGCACCCGGTCGCGCCCGGCGCCGCCGGCTGATCCCCGCGCCGCACCCCCGTCTGCCACGCACAGAGTCGCTGCCGACCAGGTCCGCGGCCCCCCCGATGCCGCCGAAAACCGTTTGACTTCCGGCCCGCCCGGCCGTAAGGTGTGGCCTCTTGACAGGGAGCCACGCGGGTGCGGGCGCGCGTCCGAGTGAAAATCTGCGGCATCACGGGGCCCGAGTCGGCCCGGGTGGCTGCGGACGCGGGGGCCGACGCCATCGGCCTGGTGTTTGCCGAGAGCCCCCGCCGCGTGACGCCGGACGGCGCCGCCCAGATCGTCCGGGCCTTGCCTCCCTGGGTGACGCCGGTGGGTGTGTTCGTCGACGCGCCTGCCGACGAGGTGCGGGAACTGGCCGAGGCCGTCGGCTTCACGGCCGTCCAGTTGCACGGCGATGAGCCGCCCGAGGCGGTGGCCGAACTAGGACGCCTCAAGGTCATCAAGGCGTTCCGCGTCGGCGATGACGGCGACCTCGAGGCGGCCTGTGCGTGGCGAAAGGAATGCGAGCGGCTGGGCCGATTGCCGGACGCGTATCTTCTGGATGCGCGCGTACCCCAGGGGCCAAAGGGTGGTACGGGGCGACCGGCGGATTGGGACCTGGCCGCTCGCATGATTAGCGACAAAGGCTTCCGGCCGCTCGTCCTGGCCGGAGGGCTGGGGCCGGACAACGTCGCCGAAGCCATCCGGCGGGTCCGCCCGTGGGCGGTGGAGGGGTCGAGTCGCCTCGAGGCGGCTCCGGGACGGAAGGACCCGGCGCGGGTCCGCGCGTTCCTCGAGGCCGTCCGCCGCGCCGGGTGATCCCCCTGGCGGGACGCGCGGGCCGGCATTCCCTGGAGAACCCGAAAGAGGAGGTCCGCATGAAGGGCGACGTACGCAACACGAAGTTGGCGGCCGAGGGCGTCCGGCGGGTCGAGTGGGCCGATCGGCAGATGCCGGTCCTCGCCCTGATCCGCGAGCGGTTCGGGCGCGAGAAGCCCCTGCGCGGCCTCCGGATGAGCGCCTGCCTGCACATCACCAGCGAGACCGCCAACCTGGCGCGGACCCTCAAGGCCGGCGGCGCGAACCTCGTGCTGTGTGCCTCCAACCCCCTCTCGACCCAGGATGACGTCGCCGCCGCCCTCGTCAAGAAGTACAAGATCCCCACCTACGCCATCAAGGGCGAGAACAACAAGGTCTACTACAAGCACATCAACGCCGCCATCGACCACCAGCCCCAGATCACCATGGACGACGGCGCCGACCTCGTCTGGGCGCTCCACTCCACGCGGGCCAAGGAGGCGAAGAACATCCTCGGCTCCATGGAGGAGACCACGACCGGCGTCATCCGCCTCCGCGCCATGGAGAAGCGGGGGCAACTGAAGTTCCCCGTCGTTGCCGTCAACGACGCCGCCTGCAAGCACCTGTTCGACAACCGGTACGGGACCGGCCAGTCGACCATCGACGGCGTCCTCCGCGCCACGAACATCCTCCTGGCCGGCAGCAAGGTCGTCGTCGCCGGGTACGGATGGTGCGGGCGCGGCGTCGCCACCCGGGCCCGGGGCGCCGGCGCCACGGTCATCGTCACCGAGGTCGACCCCCTGCGCGCCATCGAGGCCGCGATGGACGGCCACACGGTCATGCCCATGGCCGAGGCGGCGAAGGTCGGCGACCTCTTCATCACGGTCACGGGCGACCTGAACGTCGTCCGGCCCGAGCACGTCCGCCTCATGAAGGACGGCGCCCTCATCGCCAACGCGGGCCACTTCAACGTCGAGATCGACCTTCCAGGCCTGGAGCGCATGGCCGTCAAGATCCGCCGCGGCGTCCGGAACCTCGTCGACGCCTACGACCTGCCCGGCGACCGGACGGTCTACGTCCTGGCGGACGGGCGGCTGGTGAACCTCGCGGCGGCCGAGGGGCATCCGGCGGCCGTCATGGACATGAGTTTCGCCGTCCAGGCCCTGGCCACCGAGTGGGTCGCCTCGCGGCGCGGAAAACTGGAGGCGCGGGTCCACGAGGTGCCCCGCCAGGTCGACGAGTTCGTCGCCGCCCTCAAACTCAAGTCCATGGGCATCGAGATCGACCAACTCACGAGCGAGCAGGCCAAGTACCTGGCGTCGAGCGACATGGGGACCTGACGGCCATGGCCATCGTCCGCCCCTTTCGCGGCCTGCGGTACGACGCGCACGACGCGCTGTCGCTGGCCCTGGTGACCGCGCCGCCCTACGACTGCATCTCGCCCGCCGAGCGCGACGAGTTGTACCGCACCCATCCGCACAACGTCGTCCGCCTCATCCTCGGCAAGGACCAACCGGGCGACGGGCCCGACTACAACAAGTACACCCGGGCGGCCGACCTCCTCTCGAAGTGGGTCAACGTCGGCATCCTCGCGCGCGACCCGGTCCCCGCCTTCTACTTCTACCAGCAGGAGTTCCTGATCGACGGCCGCTCCCGCGTGCGCGAGGGGTTCCTCGCCCGCGTCCAACTCGAGCGGTTCGGCGAGGGCCGCATCTACCCGCACGAGGAGACGATGGCCGGCGTCCGGGACGACCGCCTGCGGCTCATCCGGGCCACGCGCGCCAATCTCTCGCCGGTCTTCGGCGTGTTCCCCGACCCGGCGAACGAGGTCACGGCGCACTTGCGCGCCTGCCTTCCGCGCGAGCCCCTGGCCCAGACGGTCGACGGCGACGGCGTCGTCCATCGCCTGTTCGCCGTGGTCGATCCCGCCGCGATCGAGCGCGCTGCGGCCCTGATGGCCGACCGGCCCCTCTTCGTCGCCGACGGCCACCACCGGTACGAGACCGCCGTCCTGTATCGCGACGAACTGCGCGCGGCCGGCGAGAGCGTCGGGCCCGACCACCCGGCCGCCTCCGTCCTCATGCTCTGCGTCTCCATGGACCATCCGGGCCTGGCCGTCCTTCCGACGCACCGGATCGTGCACGGCCTGCCCGACCTCTCGGCCGACGCGCTGCGCCGGGCCACCGAGGAGCACTTCCAGTGGCAGGAGTTCACGGGCGCCGAGGCCACGAGCGCCCGCATGACGGACCACCTGGCGGCGGCGCGCGGCCACGCGTTCGGCCTCTGGACCCGCGACGCGACCAGGGCCTTCGTCCTGACCCTGAAGAACCCGAAGGTCATGGACCGGCTTGCGGCCGATCACTCCAAGCCCTGGCGGAAACTTGACGTCGCCATCCTCCAGCGCGTCCTCTTCAGCGCGGACCTGGCGCGGGCTGTCGCCCATCCCGATGCCCTGCGGCTCTCGTACGTCCACCTCGCCAACCAGGCGTTCGACGCCGTCCACGAGGACGGCGCCGACGCCGCCTTCGTCATGCGGCCGCTGTCGGTCCGGAGCCTTCAGGACGTCGCCGCCGCCGGCGAGCGCATGCCCGCCAAGTCCACCTACTTCTACCCCAAGGCCCTCTCCGGCCTCGTCATCAACCCCCTCGACTGACGCGCGCGATTCGACATGGGCGTTGACGGCGCCTCGGCGGGGGCCGACAATGCTTCTGCCGCCCTCGTACCCGTCCGGCGCCGCCGAGGCGTCGGCCCCGAAGGAGATGCTCATGCGGGCGCTCATCCTCTTGGTGACGGTGTTCTGTTTGACCGGTCGCGTTGCGGCCGCAGAGCCCAAGGTCCTCGAGCGCGCCGAGATCGCCGGCAACCTCATCCGGGAGAGGCTCCTCCTTCGCGGATGCGAGCCGGGGTCGCCCGTCCCCGCCATCGCCGTCTACCCGAAGGGCGCGGCCCGCCTGCCCCTCGTGCTGCTGATGCACTGGTTCCAGGGGAGCAAGGAGGTCATGGAGCCCTGGGCGAAGGAACTCGCGGCCCAGGGGTTCTTCGTCGTCGCCCCGGACCTTTACCTCCACGGCGAGAGGTCCGTCAAGGGCATCTTCGACCGGCCGAACCTTCCCGATCTCGGCGAGGAGTACAGCGTCTTCATCCACCAGACGTCCATCTCGCACTCGGCGCTGGACGTTCCGTACCTCCTCGACGACCTTGCCGAGCGCCCGGAAGCCGACGCGAAGCGGGTCGGCGTCGGCGGCTTCTCCATGGGCGCGGGCCTGTCGCTGGTCCTGGCTTGGCGGGAGCCGCGCGTCAGCGTCGTCGCCTCGATTGCCGGCGCGGCCGACTTCTGGTGGGACGTGACGAAGATCCCTCCCGGGGCCGACCAGGACGCCAAGCGGCTCTCGTACGGGCCGGGCGTCCAGCGGCTCGTGACCTCGCTCGACGTCTCGACCCGCCTCGACCGCATCCCGCCCAAGGCGCTCTATGTGGCCAGCGGCCGCAAGGACCACTTCATCGACATCGAGTCGATGCGCCGCGTCGGCGAGCGGCTGCGGAAACTCTACGAGGCGACCCCCGAACGGTTCCGTTTCCACGAGGAGGACGTCGGCCACGAGTTCACCGAGTCCATGTGCCGCGGCGCGACGGAGTGGTTCGTCA
>CAYGZE010000034.1:18993-21758 GCA_964354185.1 uncultured Anaerolineales bacterium
GGCGCCCATCCGGAAGTCGAGCCGCGCGGGCGGCTTGAACGTCTTCCGCACACGTTCCCTGAGCGCTTCGTCGATCGGCATGCCCTCGGCCCGGGCGATCCGCCGCTCCTGGATCTCGAACCACAGGTCCGTCAGGGCGATCTCCCCCTCCCGGACGTCGGCCAGCGTGATGCCCTCCAGGACCTGCTCGGCCCGGTCGAAGTCGCCCTGCTCGAGGGCCGACCGCGCCGCCAAGAGCGCGATCCGCCCCGACCGGCCCACGGCGGGCGGCAGGGCGGCCAGCCACCGCGCGAGGTCTTCGAACCGCGCGGCCTCGGCCAGCGCCTGCCCGCACTCGACCTGCAACTCGACGCGGTCGGGGGCCAGGGCGCTGGCGCGGAGGTAATGGTCCGCCGCCTCGGCGGCACGGCCAGCGTGCCTGGCCAGGACGGCGAGGTTCCGGTGCGCCCACGCCGACGGTTCCTTCTCGAGCGACCGCCGCCACGCCTCGGCCGCGCCCGCCTCGTCCCCGGCCCGAAGGGCCGCGACGCCCAGGTGCAGCCACGCGAGCCAGTGGTTGCCGGGCCCCGCCCGCGCGGACTCGCCCAGGCGCCGGCGCCAGGCGGCGCCCGCGACGTAGGGTCCCGGCTCCTCGTCGGGCCGCCGGTGCGGGAGGGCGCCCTTCTCGACCAAGGCCATCCACGCGGCGACGTCGCTGTCCGCCGCCGCCCCCTCGAACGGCATGCTCGGCGGGGCGAGGGGCGGTTCGCCCTGCGCGCGGCGGCGCTTCTCCTCCAGGGCGCCCCAGCCCGACCCCAGGCGCAGGACCTCCTGGGGCGGCCGGTCGGCCATCGCCGCCGTCTCGGCGAGCAGGGCCTCCAGGCGCGCCTGCGGCAGCATCGCGTCCAGCCGCGCCTCGACGGACCGGTGCGCCGCCGTCCAGTCCTTCCCGTGCACCGTGCGCGGGTCGGCCTCCATCAGGAGGTACGCCTCGACCCACGACCAGTCGGCGCGGCTGGGCATCGGGACGTACTCCAACTGGGTGCGGCCGAGTCCGCCCTGGATCTCGACGTACCCCGTGCCCTCGCCGCCCAGGTGCTCCTGCCACCGCCGTCCGCCCGGCCCCATCCCCCAGACGAAGAGTTTCCGCCCTTTCATCCGCCGCGTCGACGCGTGCATAAGGCCGCGGCCCTCCGGGTCGAGGCTCGCGATCCACGGGCGGTTCCCCTCCGGGATGCGGTAGAAGTAGTCGTGGGCCGACGGGATGTTCGTCGGGTAACTGGCGTCGATCCCGTCGCGGACCGGCACGGCAACCTCTTCCATCTCGCCCGAGTACCCGTACTGGTGGGCCGCCTCGGCGGGGACGACGACGCGGTGCCCCTCGGCCTCGGCGACGGCGATGTTCGACCACCAGTACATCGGCGTCTCGTCGGCGTTCGGGTTGATGACGCGCGGCCGCACCAGCAGCACCGCCTCGTCGGCCGGCATCATGGCGTCGATCTGGAACAGGAGGCCGCGGAACCGGTCGTATTCCCAGAGGCGCAGCGCCGGCCGCCCGTCGTCGGTGCGGGTCCGCGCCGCAAAGAGGGGCGCGCACGTGTGGGCCGCGTGGGCGCGGACGGCGATGTTCCACTCGACCCCGCCGCAGAACCACGCGTTCCGCATCGCCACGTTCGCGAAGTGGAGGACGCGCGGCTGGAAGAGGAGTTCGCGGCCGGTCGCCTTGTGCACGAGCGACCACAGCCGCCCGCCCAGGCCCAGGAGGAACGTCGCCCGCAGGTGCGCGTTCTCGAGGACCGCCGTCTCCAGCCCCCGCTCGACCGCCGACCGGTCGTACCGGTCCTGGAGGCGGTAGGGCAGGCACCCGTGGATGTGGTGCGCGGCCGAGTAGACGAGCGCCGGCTCGCGCGGCGGGTGCTCCGGCGGGGCCGGGGGCGGCGGCATGTGCGGCAGCGGGTTCTCGCCCCCCAGCGCCGACACCCGCAGGCGGAGCGTTTCGGTTCGTAGCGCAACGGGCATCGCGTCCATCCTTCCCGAGAGGGGGATTGTCCCCGTATAAGGGCGGGTATCTTACCGGCCGCGCGCCGACGATTCACGCAATCTCCGGAAGGCCGGCGGCGTTTCCCCCCGTCACTTCCCTCGGCCGCCTGGCCCTTGCACGCCGGCCCGCGCGTGCGCCATAATGCGGCGGTTGAGGGACCTGAAGAGGAGGAGGGCTGCATGAAAGTCGTCGCCATCAACGGCAGCGCGCGCAAGGACGGGAACACGGCCATCCTCGTCCGCCGCGTCTTCCGGGAACTCGAGGCCGAGGGCATCGCGACCGAGTTGGTCCAACTGGCGGGCAGCACCCTGCGCGGCTGCACGGCGTGCTACCGCTGTTTCGAGCGGAAGGACCGCCGCTGCGCCGTCACCGGCGACGCCGCGAACGACCTCATCGCGCAGATGCTCGAGGCCGACGGCGTCATCCTGGCCTCGCCCACGTACTTCGCGGACGTCTCGGCCGAACTGAAGGCCCTGATCGACCGCGCGGGTCTGGTGGCCAAGGCCAACGCCGACATGTTCCGCCGCAAGGTCGGCGCCGCCGTCGTCGCCGTCCGCCGCGGCGGCGAGATCCACGCCTTCGACACCATCAACCACTTCTTCCTGATCTCGCAGATGATCGTCCCCGGCTCCATCTACTGGAACATGGGCTTCGGCCTCCAGATCGGCGACGCCGAGAAGGACGACGAGGGCCTCCGCACCATGGAGACCCTCGGCCGCAACATGGCCTGGCTGCTGAAGAAGAT
>CAYGZE010000035.1:0-4592 GCA_964354185.1 uncultured Anaerolineales bacterium
AAACGATCGAAAAACGCTGCGTTTTGCCTTACCCATCTTAACATCCGCGAGGCCCGACCCCCCTGGCGCTAGCGCCAGGGCGGTTTTGGCCCGCCGGAGGCCCAAAAAATCGGCAAATTCCGCGCGCGCCAACCCGTTTCCCGGATTGTAAAAATGGGACTTACAGCAAAACCGGGGGGGGCGGCTGGAGGCCGCCGACGGCAAAACCGTCGCCGTTGTGCTTCTCGCGCAAGGGCGTCTGCGATCCGCCAGATGCTACTGAACGTCGATGACGAACCTCTGGGTGGCCGCGCCGACCCGCTCCGTGGTGGTGGACAGCACCTTCTCGTTGCCCCACACGAGCACCTTTTCATCAAGCGTCCGCACCTCCCGGTCAATGGTGGCGGTGACCGCGACTTCCACCTTGCCTGCCGCATCCGGGGTGCCGGACAGGACACCGGTGGCCTCGTCGATCCTGAGCCAGGCCGGTCCCTTCTCGAGCGTGAACCTGGGCTTCTCGATGTCGAAGTAGCCGCTGACCTGCTCGCCGCCCTTCATCCGTGCGCTGAGGTCGCCGAGAGACCAGTTGGCGCGCACCTGATAGCGGTACTCGGCGCCGACCTTGGCTGCCAGCACCGGCTGGCTGTAGATAATGGGCCGTGGGGCCGTCGCATAGTCGGACGGCCCGCTGCGCTTGCCTTGATTGTCCACCGCGACCACGCGGTAGTAGGTCTTGTTGGCGGCGGGCAAGTCGACTTCGCGGCCCATCACGGGCAGTTCCGTGGCTGTCGCCTCGGCGATGAAGTTCGCCGGAAACCAGGGGTTCCAGGCCGCCATCTCCGTCTTCGTGACGCCCACGGTGCTCTGGAACCGCTCGTCGGCGATCGTGAAGCCCTTCTCGTCGCTGCCGTACACGCGGTACTTCGCCGGCTTCTTCCCCGCCGGGTTGGCTTTCCATTTGAGAGTCCCCACCTCCTTGGCTTGGTCGTAGTCCAGCGTCACCTCCACCGGACAGGCCGACCCCCGCGCGGTGAAGCTCCACGTCTTGCTCCACGGACCCCATACTCCCTTGTCGTTCATCGCCCGCACGTGCCAATAATACTTCTGGTCGGGCGCGAGCAGGCCCGGCAGAGCCAGCGTGTACTGGCCCTTGACCGTGGCGCTCGTGACAATGCCGTCCTTGCTCTTCACGGCGCTCGCGTCCGCCGTCCGAGAGATGAGCTTGTAGAAGTCCATCGAGAGCGGCAGCCTCATGTCCGCTCGCCTCGACAGCTCGAAATGGTAGTCCCCAATCCCACCGCCGTCGGGAACTTCCGCTGCCGTCCACTGGAACACGACGTCCGTCCCGTTGCTCTCCCCGCCGTCCGGCGGATTCAGCGCCCCGGGCGGCGCGGCCGGCGGCTTCGAAGCCGACCGCTCCACCCAGTTGTGCGTGATCTTGACCTTCCTCTCCCCGGGGGTCTGGTCACTGTAGGTGAACACGTTATCGCCCACCCCCATCTCCGGCAGCGCCAGCGGCGCCATCTGCACGTCATTGATGATCGCCACTTTCCTCAACTGCGCACCAGCCTCCAGTTGGCACTTGAGCTGATACGTGTACCACGGCGGTCCCACGATCGGGAAGAACCCGTCCAGGGTGTTCCCCGTGGGCCTCCAGGTCTTGCCGTCCTGGCAAATAAAGAACTTCACCCCCGTGCCCGTCGCCTCGATCCGGCCTCCCACGAAGACGTACGGGCTGCTCATCGCCCACACAATCGTCCCCGTCTTTCCTTCCTCCGCCGTCAGACCCTGCGGGCCAGTTGTGACGTTCTCCACCTTCGCCCCCTTGCGCCACGCCTCCTTCGTGAAGTCCGGGCGGTACTCCCACAGGCCGTTGCAGATGACGTAGGGCACCTTTTCGTATGTGGGCATCGTCTGCGGCGCCCCGTGATACTTCACCGGGGTCACCTGTCCCCACCGCCAGACGAGCGCCTCTCCCGGGCGCAGGACCATGTTCATCGTGGTGTCGGCTTTCCCCGACCGTTCTCCCGTCACCTCTCCCACGTAGAAGTACATCGCGGGCATTCCCTGCGGCTGCCACCAGGTGTCCGGAAAGAGGATTCCCTGCGAGTGTGTCCGCTTCACCAGGTCGTGGTCCCGCACGATGTCCTGTTCGCCCGCCACTGTCTGGTTGTCCCGCAGCAGATACACGCTGTGCAGGTCGCCGTCGTAGAAATGCCAGGCGTTGTCGTGGAATGCCTGGGAAATGCAATGCCCCAGAGCCCGGGCCGGCGCCGCCTTGAGGCCGGCCTTGCGCCACAGCGTGGCCAGGCTAATGGAGTCGTTCCCGCACGTGTTGTACCCGTAGATGTTGAACACCTTCACCGGGTCACCCAGTTCGTTGTTGTCGCCCCCTGCGTGGTGCCGATACCGCATCTCCTGGAACCAGAGCGCAAAGGCCTTCTCCCCATCGGTCATCCCCGGCACCAGCGCCGAGTTCACGATCTCATCCACGTTCCTGAAGTTGTTCCGGCCGTTGGAAAGCCATGGGTTGATGACGTCCGTCTCGCCCACGTTTTCCATGCGCACCGACCGGTTCGACTCCCACGTCTGGTAGAACGCCCCTTCCCGTGCCATTCCGCACCCCATCGGCGACCGGCAGCTTCGCCCGTCCATCGTCCCGCCCTGCACCACCGTATACTGCTGTGCCCCCTTCGTGATCTCTTGCACCGACGCTTTCGCCGCGTCGGCCGCCTCCGTGTTGGCCGTCCACGGCTTCAGCGTCTGCTCGGCAGCAGCGGCCAGGTTCTCTTGAGCCGGAGCCGCCGGCTCGGCAGCCCCCGCCGGCTTCTCTCGTGGTGCCGGGGCCGCCGCCTGATACTTCCGTGCCACCGACGAGATGCGCACCTCATCCAGTTGCCCGTTCAGCATCATCGGGTTCTGTTCCCACGTGTGGCCGCCGAGCCGCATGCTCCCCGCGCCGCTGTCCAGCTTCGCGGCGGTGATCCCTTCCGGCTCTTGCGCTACGTCCAGTTGTCCGTCCACGTAGATGCTGACCATCTTGGTTGGCTGGTCCCAGGTTATCGCCAGGTGTGTCCAGCGGTCCAGCAGCACCGCCTTGGTCCCTGGTACGATCCGCCACTGGCCGTCTATCCAGAAGTACGCGTGCACCTTCCCTGGAACGCGTATCATGAACTGGCCGGTCCGGCAGACGAGGTCCGCCACCGCCCGGCCGCGGAACTTCACCCAGCATTCCGCCGTCAGTCCCGTCAGTCCCTCGGTCTTCGGCAGATCCGCGAAGTCCACCCAGCCCTTCGTCCCGTCGCCGTTCATGGCCTTGCCGAACTTCCCCTCGGCCTCGGTCGCCTCCACGGCCCTTCCCGGCTTCCCTCTGCCCGTTGCGTCCTTCACCTCTCCCGAGGCGACGTCGTCCAGGTGATAGAGAGCGATCGTATCCTCGTCCACCTCGAAGGGTTTGCTCAGGTCCACCAGCGCCGTCTCCGCCTCCGAGGCCCGCGCCGCCCCCAGAGCCGCGAACCCGCAAGCTGCCCACACCACCAGAACCTTCGCTCGCATGGCACTACCTCCTCATACAACCACCTAGCCCTGGGATGGACTCCACCGGCGTCACCATACCATTCCCTCCCTGCTTCGGTAACACCTTGATCATGGACCTGCCCAGAGCGGAAAAATCGAGATCGGGCGCCTACACCTTCCTGCGTCTGCGGCGCGGCCGCGATACGGATCCGCAATCCAGCCAAGCGCCCAGGTACCGTAGGAGTTGGTGGAGCGTGCGGGCGACGCTCCTCGCCCCGCGCCGCGAATCGGCGTCGCGGGGATCCTCTATGGCAGCGACTGTCCCCGTGCGGCACCGGCCGCGGAACGTGGCGTCATCCACGATCGCCCAGCGCAGATTCTGCAGGGGCACCCCTCGCCGCGGCAGCTTGCGGAGGTCGACGCACTCTGGGTACCGGGCCATGAGCGTTTCGGTTTCCTCGCGCGTGGCATGGCCCCAGCCACCGTGCGGAAATCCCAAGGCCGGCATCACCACTGCAACCCTCACTTCCCTCTCCGCTTCATACTCCCGCCGCAGGCGGTTGATCACCGCCAAGTGGTTCTCTCCACCATGGCCGTTGACAATCACGATGCGTCGGAACCCCCAGGAGCGATGCACGAGATCGAGCCATCCGCGAAGCACCAGGCCGAACAGCTCTTCGGGACAATACAGACTGCGAAGATCGCAGGCCGGGAAATCCATGCCGACGACATATTCGTCGCCCTTGAAGCCGATGCGCCGCAGCATCTCGGGAGTGCGCTCCCGCTCGGTTCCCATGTAGAGGGTGGGCAGTGCCACACCTCCCATGGCGCGGGCCAGTTCCACCGCAGCCATCTCGGCGCGCAGCGGGTCCACTCCCAGGGGCAGGTGCGGCCCGTGCCACTCCAGCGGCCCGAGCGGCAGGAAGGCCAGACTGGTTCGCCGTCTGATGGCAAGGATCTGGTCGGGGCGGAGGAACTGGGCCTGCACCCGCGTCAACTCAGCGACAGCCGTGCCAGGGATCTGTCGTGGCCTGCTCCCATTCTGGCGGGTCCTCATGCGATCCCCCCTGATCTTTCCTGATCACCCATTGGCAGGA
>CAYGZE010000035.1:4692-21620 GCA_964354185.1 uncultured Anaerolineales bacterium
CTGGCGGGTCCTCATGCGATCCCCCCTGATCTTTCCTGATCACCCATTGGCAGGAGGTGGCATGCGTCTCATGCTACAGCAAAGCCCTACTTCCCTGCCCACTTCGCCTGGAGCATGAGATAGTGCGGCGCGCCGGCCAGCCCGCCCCAGCTATCCGGCTTTTCGGTTGCCTCGAAGTTCTTTTGGATGTCGACATCATACGGTGCCAGCGCGGACCACATCCGCAGGACTTGGGCCTGCGTGTTCTTGTCGGTGTCGATCGTCACCTGGGCCGCCTGCGCGTCCCTGGGCTGGACCACAATCTTGCCCTTGTTCGCTTTCGCGTCCCACTCCACGCTGATAACCTTGCCGCTCAGGGCTCCGGAACCCGCGGAGGTCGGCTCCGAAGTCCTCGAGTTCGGGAAGCAGGCGTTGACCGCTTTCGCCGTGCCGCTGGACGGCCGGACCGACCCCGCCATTCCGGCCACCGGACTGGCGGGATCGCCTCCCGTCCAACTGGTCTTGGCGGTGTCGATCAGGCGATCGATGTCCGCCTTGGTGAAGACCAGGCCGTGCTCGTAGGCCTCGACCATGCCGGTGGTGTCGATCTGGTAATACCCACCGTTGGGATGGACGCCCACCCAGTGCTTGGGGGTCTTGCCGTCGGCCTTGTAATCCCACGGTCCGGCCGGCTGCCAGTAGTTCCAAATCTCGTAGGTGCCATCGCCCTTGAGTGCCAGCCGGCTCTTTTGCAGCCTGAACCACTTTTCCGCGCGGTCCCTATACTCTGCCTTGCCCGTCACGTCCCACAGGGCGAGCATCCAGCGCGCGACGAGGTTGGCCTTGTTGTCAGGGTGCGAGAACCCGTGCCCGGGGTCGTTCCTCGTGTCGAAATCGATCCACTTCGTGCCGGCCTTGTCCATTCCGTAGGGCAGCGTCACGGAGATCATCCCGCCGTCCTTCGTCTCGCGCCAACCGCCGCGCTTCACCCACTTCTCGTAGGTCTGCTCGGCTAGCTTGAGGTAGCTCTCGCCTTTCGCGCTGTACTTCTCCTTCAGCGCGGGGTTCTTGGTCATCTCGCCGGCCATCAGGACGATCGGGCGGAACACCATCGCGTCGCCGAGGAAGCTGTCGGCGTTGTAGTCGTCCAAGTTGTCCACCGCAGTGCCGGCCGCCTTCTCCGAGGGCCAGCCGACGTAACCGTCGGGCTCCTTCACGGCCCGCTTGATGAGGGAGTCGGTCCAGTCCACCAGCATGTCCACGTACTTGGTGTTCTTCGTGGCCATGTACCCGTAGTAGTAGCCGTCCATGATGGGCGTCATCGTCCAGGCGATGTCCTCGCCCACGGCGCGGTCGCACGTACGGTAGCCCTTGGATTCTCCGGAGATCTCCTTGTCCCAGCGGGCGAGCCAGTCTTTTTGCTTCGCCTCGTCCATCTTCGTCAGCGTCATGGCTGGGACAGCGGCCTTCGGCGCGGACTGCGCCGGGCACAGCGCCGCCACCAGCACAAACCCGGCAAGGGACAGCGGGATCGTCGTCTTCATGCCTTTGTCCTTTGAGATGGCCGCTCGCGCGGCACGTACCGGAAACCCGATCCTTCCCGTCTCTCTATACCGGGATCTCACCCATAGCCATTGGCCATCCCCACCGGAGGCCCGGCGTGAACCACTGCTTCTCCCGCATTCTTGCTCGCGGCGCGCCATCGTGTGGTGCTACTTCGCGCCGCCGGGCATCGCCTCACCCAGGGTATCGGCCACCTCGACGCCTTCGACCTTCACGTCCTTTCGGCCAACCAGGTCGATCCCGCGCTCCCGCACCACCGTCTCGAAGAGGTGCAGCCGCGGGTCGCCACCGGCCTTCACCACGATCCGTTTGGCTGTCTTGTCATAGCGGAACTCGCTCCACGGCCGGCCGTCGCGCAACAGTTTCTTCGGCTCGGCGGCCAGCGGCGCCCACCACGCCCCGTCCTCGCGATTCCAGCCCTCGACCGCATCCGCCCCGCTGATCGTCACCTTCTCATCCTTCATGGCCCGGATCATCACGCCGTCGCTCGCCGGCCGCAATGCCTCCCGGTACACGCCGCCGCGGAGCATGATCATCTCTCCCGGCTGGGCGATCGCGCACGCCTTGGCTAGGCTCGCCAGCGGCACGCCCGGATACCCCCACGCCGGCTCGTCAGAGGCCGCCGGGTGACGCGGATCCACGTAGTAGACGTTGGGATACTCCAGGGCCCCGATCGTCACGCCGCCCTTGCCCGCCCCGACGGCCGGGCTTCCCTTCTTCAGGCGGAAACCCCGCTTCTCCGCGTCCACAAGCATGGGGTCCTTATTGTTGATGTTCGTCTCGCCCGCGAGCGGCCAATCCTTGGTCTTGAGGAACGTCAGGTTGTACTCGATCACCGGCTTGGCCGGGGTGAAGTCCTTGTCGCCATCAATCACGGCCCGGTCCATGTCGCTGAAGATGTTGTTGCGGATCTGCCCGTTAGTCGATTCCTTGCCCCGCAGCCCCACCCCGGCCCAGACGATCCCGGCGAACGTGTTGTTCTCAATCGTCACGTCGGGCACCTGGATGACGTCCAGCCCCCACGCCCCTCGGTAGGTCGGCAGTTTGGAGGAGTAGATGTTGTGCCGCCAGGTCCAGTTCCGCACGCTGCCCTTCGGTCCGTTCTCGACCATGGCCCCCTGGCCCCAGTCGAAGCACGTATTGTACTCGAAGAGCAGGTCCTGCGCCACCGAGTAGAACGTCTGGATGACATCGACGTGGGCGGTCTTGCTCTCCAACGGACTGATCGTGCCATGGTAATAGTTGTACCGGCACACGCACCCCTTGCCGAAGAACCGCGAGTAGTCGGCGTCGGCGTTCCCGCCGGGCGTGGAGTACATGAACTGCCGGCCCACCTCGTTGTTCTCCACCAACCAGTCATCGCCCATCAGCAGGAAGCCGTACTCGCAGTGATAGACATGGTTGTAGGCAATCCGGTTGGACTTGGTCGTTGTGCTGCCGGCCCCCACGACCCCGTTCATCATTTCGTGGATGTAGTTGTCCAACACCTCGCAGTGAGTGGCCCCGAGCTGCACCGCGACCGCCGGCTTGTCGGCCGTGATCTCGAAGCCCTCCACGCGGATGTAACTCGCCTCCAGGTCAAAGCCGCCTACGGTCGCCGAGCGCCGCGGCATCGCCTGGAAGGTGATCACCTGTCCCTCGGCGCCGCTGGTCTTGACCTTGACCCGCTCATCGTACCGACCCGCCATGACGTAGACGGTGTCGCGCGGCTTGGCCACGCCGGCCGCGTGCTGAATCGTCTTGAAAGGCTTCTCTTCCGTGCCAGCATTCGTATCGGCCGCGCCAGGTGCCGCCTGGTCCACCACGTACACGGTCGCTCGCGCCGCACCCGAGACCAACGAAATCACCGACAACACAACCAACCAGAGACGGGTTCCGCGCACAACGTTCATCGCAGTCTCTCCTTGCAGCGATTTCTTCCGTTCGTCTCTCAGCCCACGAACGTCGTGGACGGCTTCGCGTCAGCACCTCGGGCAGATGCCAATTCCGGCCCGCCGCGCACCTCCGAACCGGCAGTGCGCAACGAAGTCTTGCTGGCAGGATAGAACACCACGGATGAAAGGACAAGGCCCTGCGGCGACACGGATGGGCGGGACCTTGTGGTGCCGGCCGCCATTCGCTAGAATCGCCACGGCGAAATAGTGCGGAGGGTGCGGAAGCGGGTGCGGTAGGCGAGGGACTTCCCATGAGAAAAGTAACCTTCGCGTCATCGGCCTAGTGGTAGTGGTTGCGGGGGTCATCTAGCTCGCCCTGCACGTCCGGCAGCCGGGAGGAGGGGACGGCAGCCCCGCGCTGCGTTCCGCCCTGGTGCCGAAGTCGATCGGCCGTCCGCGAGGCGGGTGAGAGGTGCCGGGCGCGGCGTTGCGCCGGTCAGACCTGCCTGGAGCGTTTTTCGGGCTGGCTGGCGGGCTTGACAGCCCCAGTAGACAGGTAATCATGGTGGCATGATGGTGTGTTGCATCAAGGCGGTACGGGATGCGGCGTCTCCCCAGCGGGCTCGCCGAGGCGGTTTCATATTTGCGTTTATTATGACCATGGCGGCTTCCGTGTCGTGTTGCCCGGCGGTAATGGCTCCGGCCCCCGCGGACTTCTGGGACCGGGACAAGGCGGGGCGCCTCACCCACCGGTGCGCCGGGACAGAACCTCTGGTGGTGTGCATGCAGGGGCGCAGGGTGGTGATGCAGGTGCAAGCAGGCGGCAACACGGGTTTCTCCTACACGGCCCGGTTCTTCAACCTGCAGCGGGACCTCCTGGAAAACGAGAAGATCCTCTTCGAAGCTGGGCACGAGTCGAACCCGGAGGTGCGGGTCAATGACCAGCTGTTGCGGAACGAGTTCCCGTCCTCGGCCGCTTTCGACGGCCTGTTGACCTTGACCTATGCGGTTGCCGGGGGCGCGGTCTTCACCCGCACGGTCTATCCCTCCATGACCAATGCCTTGGTCATCGAAGAGTGGCAGGTGCGCAACACCACAGGCAAGCCAATGGCGGTGACGGTCGCGCCCGCCCGCAGGGTGAAACGTGTGGCTGAGACTATCGCCATCGTCTGGAACTGCCAGAGCAGTGAATCGGCTTCGGTGAAACCCGGCGGCGTGTTCTCGTTCTCCACCTGCTTGCAGGCCAGGCTGGCTGCTGAACCCGACATTACGGTTGACGTGGCCGCCGAAGGTGGCGCGCGTCGTGCCTTGGCCGAGGCGGCCTGGCGCGGCCCCGGGCGTCTGGAAACCCCCGAGCCGCAGCTCGACGTGGCGTTCGCCTTGCAGAAATTTCACGTCTCGGAATGCCCCATTGAGACGTTCAAGGGTGTCATCACCCACAACGGCAGCCTGACGTATTCGCCCGGCATCTGGGCCAACGACCCGGTGGAATACTCCAGCCCGGTGTTTCCCTTTTTTGGCGATGCCGAACTGAACCACGCGGGCATGAACATGTATCGTGTCTGGCAGGCCTATTGCCAGGAGCGAGGCATCGTTCCCTTCCCAGGTTCGTTCGAAGGTCCCGGTCTGAAGCTCACCCAACGGGAACGAGGCGACGACGCGATGGTGCTGTATGGTCTGTCCAAATTCCTGTTGTTCCAGGGCGACCGGGCCGCCGCCGTGGAGTTGTGGCCGCTGATCGAATTCAGCGCCGCTTCGGTCCTGCGGCATACGACCGCTGATGGCGTCATCGCTTCGCAGACCGACGAGATGGAAGGTCGCTATCCGACCGGAGAAGCCAACCTGAGCACGTCAGCGCTCGCCTACGCTGGCTACCGCCAGGCGGCGCGGTTGGCGCATGCCTTGGGCAAGCCGGTGGGCGCGGAATTTGACCATCGCGCGGATGCTCTCCGCAAGAGCATTGAATCTTATTTTGGCGCGGAGATCGAGGGCTTCAAGACCTACCGATATTACAAGGAGAACACCACTCTGCGCGGCTGGATCCTGCTGCCGCTGGCCATGGGCATCACCGAGCGGCTGGACGGCACGGTGGCCGCGCTGCTTTCGGACAAGCTTTGGCCTAACCGCATGGAGGGCGCCGATATCCTGGCGGAGTCAACCCGGCCGACCGAATGGGGGCGTGAGACCTACTATGCCCTGCGGGTATTGTTCAAGGCCGGTCGCACGGAGGAAGCGCTTGATCTGACCCGGCGCGTGGCGAAGGCACAGATATTCGGAAGCAAAGGGCCGTATCCTGATGAAGACGCCATTGACATGCTCTGCCCAGGCTCGCTGTTTCTACGCGTCTTCACCGAAGGCGTTTTCGGCATTGTCCCGACCGGCTTCGACTCCTTCGAATGCACGCCCTGGCTGCCCAGGGACTGGCCGCGGATGGCGCTGCGCGACGTGCGCGCTTTCGGCCGGGCCTGGGATTTGGTGGTGGAGCGAGCCGGCGATCAGCAGAAGATCACGGTGAGCAGCGATGGTCAGACGGTGATGACAGGTGTCGGGCCAGCCGGGAAGACGTATGCGGTGGCCTTTGGGAAGCAAACGGATTCAGCTCCTGCGAAGCCGAAGGTCACCCCATCGTCGGGTCCATTCCTCGTCTCCTTCGTTCGTGGGCTTCGCGTGCGTCCAGTCGGCCACCCCGACCGGCTGCGGCGGCGATGTCAATAAGCCTTTCCCGGCTGCATGGCGTGCCCCCAACTCAGCGTGTGGGCATCGGGGATGTCCAACCGCGCCCCTGGCACGCGGCCGGCCTGGATCAGCGAGCCGAACTGGAAGTACACGGCGTCCATGTCGCTCGCCCAGCTGGGGTAGTGGCCGAAGCCCCCGTCGGCGTTGCGGCAGCGCAAGGCCCAGTCGGCGGCCTTGGCGATGGCCATTCGCACCGGCTCGGCGCCGCCGCCGAGTTGCCGCAGGATGAACAGCGCGTCGAAGCAGGCATGCACGTCCCAATCGGGCTCCTTGATGTCAAAACCGCCGTCGGGCTTCTGGTCCCTCAGCACGCGCTTGACCATCGGCTCGGCCTTGGGCGTGGGCTGGCCGACCATGCGAAAGTAGTGGGCCATGTGGAACGTGGCGGCCACGTGATCGCCCAGGTAGCCGTCCTCCTTCTGGTTGGCGATCTGCCAATCGCGCAGGGCTTGGTCGTACTCCTTGGGATAGGGCTTATCGATCGCGGCGTAGAACAGGGGGAAGAAACTGGTTGTGTACCAGGGCAGCTTCCTGTAGGCGTCCTTCACGAAGAAGCGGTCCATGACGTTCACGGGATCGACCTTGGGCCGCTGCCCCAGCGCCCGCAGCGCCACCGCCCCCTGCGTCGTGTTGTAGAGGACGGCCAGGTCGGCGCGCGGGTCCATCCGGCCGCCCAGGTTGACGAACGAGCCGTCGGGCTGCTGATGTCGATGGACGAACTCGACGGACTTGTCCGGATTGGGCAGTTCCCAGCCCATGGTCTTGGCCAACGTGGCCGCATAGGTCACGCCGGCCAGGTCGCTCAGGCCGGTGTCGGAGTTGCCCGGGTACTTGGGATCCGGCGATGGCGCGTACCCGCCGTCATCGCGGGCACAGCGGCGGATAAACGCCAAGGTCTGGGCGGCGAGGCGGTCGGCCTCAGCGGCCTCGGCCGCCGGTGCCGAGCCGGCGCGGAAAGCCAGCGCAGCGGCCGAGGCGGCCGCGCCGCACAACACATCGCGTCGGCGAATCTTCTTGCTCATGGCCGAACTCCTGTTGGGCGAGGATGCCGCCATCCGCAGGCCGTATGGCGCCGGGGTCTGCCGCGTGGCCATAGCCCGCGACCGTCGCGAGCCGCTGATTTCCGATTGTCTCCTGTATCCGGAACTCTGCAAGCCTTTCCCGGCCCCGTTACTGCGGCAAGGGCGTGGATTCCGGCCGTCGCCACGGCCGGAACCGAGACTCCCGAACCTCGTCCGCCAAGCGCCCGACATCGCGGGTCTTGCCAAGGCGCCGACAATCTGTAGGATCAGCGCCGACGGAGTTTCCGGCAGGGACACCGATGATGTTGCCCGGGGTCCGGCAGAAAACCTCGACGACGACCTGGGAATGCCAGCCGGCAGACAGGGGAGAAGCATGCGCGCAGGACTAGCGGTAATCCTGGGGGCACTCGCCATGGCGCAGACTTCGAGCAGGGCCGAGGAAGCCGAGCCGCTGCCCGCGGGGACAGGGGATCTGGCCCCGCTGGTAGGCCAACGGGCGGATATCGCATCGAGCGCATACGTCTTCCGATCGGACCGTAGGCCCGAGGAGAACCCGCCGGAGACGGTGTTCCTGTTCGAGGGCGCCTTGAAGCACGCGAGAGCCGGCGTGCTGTGCGGCCTGCTGTGGGAGGAGCCGCGGCCCGTCGAGCGCGTAGAGTTGAGTTGGCCGAAGGACGCCAAGGGGGTGCCCCGGCCAGACGATGTGGTGGTGCGATGGCTGTCTCACGGGGATAGTTCGAGTTGGTGGTCGCGCCGCGGCGGGGCGGCCAAGGCGGCGGGGAAACCCGAGGTGTCGGCCGATGGCCGCACCTACGCCTACAGCGTGGACGCGCTGGGGCCGGAGACGGCCATGGACAACCTGGTCGTGGCCCTCAAGGATGGCGCCAGCCTTCCCGCAGGGCCGTGCCCGGCCCCGAAGGTCCGCGTGATCACCGTCGAGCCGTGGAAGATGGCGGAGGTGGAGATTGAGTGGGGCTTCCAGGCCGCTGCGGAGAAACTCGCGTTCGACGGGAGCATCGAGGTCTACAACGGCGTTCTGGGCACGCCCAAACCGCTGGCGGGCGACACCGGGACGACGGTGACAAGTGACTGCGCCTGGCAGTCGAGGTGGGCCGGCGACTCCCGTCGGGGCATCCGTGTCGCCCTGCTCTACCTGGGGACCACGCTGAACACGTCCGTCTGGTCCGAGCAGGCCCATCTGGAGGATGCCAACCGCACGATCGTGACGGTCCGGACCGAGTCCGGCAGCCTTTCGTTCCTGCCGGCGGACCTGGAGGCGGGACCCATCCTGGCACCGGAATATGGATTCTTCGTCCGCGTGCTCCAGAGGCGCCAGGCAGCCGCGATTGCGGCACGGGAGGTCCCTGCGCCGAGGAACCTCCTGAGCAAGAAGGTGGATGCCATTGCGGGCGGCCCGGGCGTCCGCGGATGGGGCAGCAACGACACGCCGTGGTTCGGCGCCAACCCGGCCAAGGACCCGGTCACGGCCAGCACGTTCACGCTTCCGCCCCGCAGCGTGGCGATGCATCCGGGGCCGACGCGGGCCGTCGCGGCCGTCTGGCGCAGCCCCATCCAGGGCCGGGTCAGCATCAAGGCCAAGGTGGCGGGCGCCGATACGAAGGGAGGCAACGGCATCGAGTGGTGGGTCACGCGGGAGAGCAAAGCCGGCGCCCAGGTCCTGGCGGGTGGGGCCATCGAGCGCGGTGGCGCGCAGTCGATTCCCGCCGCGGCGGATGCCGCGAGGCTGGCCGACTTGGCCGTCGATCCCGGAGACCTGGTCTCGTTGGTTGTCGGCCCCAGGGGCGATCACGCCCATGATACCACCGTTGTCGAGCTGGCCGTTACGGAGATCGGCGGCAAAGCCCGCACGTGGGACCTGACCCACGACGTGGTGGACAGCGTCCAGGCCGCCAACCCTCACGCCGACTCGCTGGGCAACCCGGCCGTGTGGCACTTCTGCGTTCGGGAGGGCCGCGTGAAACCCGAATCCGTCCCCGTGGTGGATCCGTCGCGGGCGAGCAGCGCCCGCGAGTTCGAGAAGGAACTTGCCACGCGGAACCTGAAGACCGTCCGCCAGCGCGTGCGCGAGCACGAGGAGCAGACGTGGGAAGGAGCGATGCGGGCTATGTATCCCGAGGGCAATTGGCCGCCTTGCCCTCATCCCGAGTTGGAGCCGGCGGCACAGATCGAGGTGCCGGACGGGCGCCTGACGGATGCCTGGCGCTCGGGTGCGTGGCACCTCCTGCGGGTGCTGAAGAAAGACCCGCAGGGCCGTTACATCATGCGCGATTATCCCTACGATGCGCTGGCCCATGAGTCGTTCATGATCATCCGTGCCCTGGACCTTCAGGGGATGCACCAGGCGGCCGGCGACGGGCTGGCCCGGTGGCTGGAGCGGGACGAAAAGAAGCCCACGAACATCGATGGCCAGTTCGTGGACACGGTCGGCGCCATGAGCGGCGTCGAGTGGGACTGGCAGCACGCCGGAGGACCGGGCGTGATGCAGTGGCAGATGGTCGAGCACTACCTTCTGACGGGCGACAAGGACTGGTTCGCGAAGGCTGCCCCGAAACTCCAGGCCAATGCCGACTGGATGATCCGCCAGCGGCTGACCTACCTGAAGGACGTGCCCGGGCGCCAGCGCCTGTGGATGCGCGGCCTGCTGCCGCCACACAACACCTGGGACAGCACGAACTGGCGGCTGTGGTACGAGACCAACGCCAACTACTGGCTAGGACTCAGCCGCTACGCCGAGGTCGTCGCCGACCTTGACGCCGAAACCAGCAGGAAGTACGTGGCGGAGGCCAAGGCCTACGCCAAGGACATCCTGGCGGCGGTGGAGAAGTCCTTTGTGCTCTCGGCGGTCGTCCGTGTGCGCGATGGGACCTACCGCTCGTTCCTTCCGCCCGCCCCGTACATGCGTGGCCCCGCCAGCCGCTTCATGCCCACCTCCTTCGGCAATCCCGAGCACACGCCCGGCCTCTACCCGGATGTCATCCGCGGCGGCGTGCACCTGATCAACATGTCTGGCCTGCTGGCGGCCACGGACCCGCGTGCCCAGGGCCTGGTCGATGTGCTGGAGGACCGGCTGCTCCTGGAGCATCACCGCCTGCCGATGCGGACCCCGGGCTACGACCCCGAGAAGCACTGGTTCAGCCACGCGGGATGGTACTACCAGTGCGGGATCGAGCGCACCTCGAACGTCCACTTGCAGTGGGATGACGTGCCGAACTTCCTGCGTTCCTTCTACAACGAATACGCGGTCGACATCGTGGTCGGCCCCTACACGTTCAACGAGCACACGACGCGCGGGCCCGCCGACAAGTCCTTCGAAGAGGCGGCGTTCCTCGAGCGTCTCCGCAACATGCTGGTGATGGAAGAGGGCAGCCGCCTCTGGCTGTCGCGGGCCACTCCGCGGGCGTGGCTGGCCCAGGGTAAGAGGATCGCGGTGAAGAACATGCCTACGCACTTCGGCGCGGTGGAGTACGAGATTGTCTCGGACGCAGACCACGGCAAGATCAAGGCGACGGTGAAGATGCCGTCCCGCAAGAGTCCGAAGGAAGTCCTGCTGCGGCTGCGCCATCCGGCGGCCGCGCCGACCACGGGCGTCACCGTGAATGGCCGTCCCTGGAAGGACTTTGATCCGGCCAGAGAGGTCATCCGGCTGCACGACGTGGGGGGCAGCGTGTCCATCGAGGCCGCGTATGCGCCACGCGGAAGAGAAGTGGAGTGATGCCAGTCTCGACCAGACAGAGCACCTCGCCCGTAATCAAGTCCTCGGCCGCGCTCGCGCCCCCCGCCACCCGGCACAGCCGCACGCGCGACGACCACGAGCCGCCGAGCGCCGCGATCGCCGACCGCACGTTCTTCGCCAGGGCCCTCGTGTGCAAGCGCTCGATCGCGGCGCCGCCGCGCGAAGGCGACACAATCACGTAGTGGCCGCGACGCGCCGCGCGGCGGGTCTCACAGGTCGCGCCAGACCGACGCGCCCGCCGGGACCTCCAGCGCCTCGTCCTTGAACGGCCGGTCCTTCAGCGGATCGAAGTGCGGGTTCTTCCGGACCGTCGTCCGGATCTCGTCGTCCGTCGGGTTGTGCACCTCCAGGCGCCACGCCTTCTCGCCGGTCTGCGTCACCTGGACCACCACCTTCGGCGAGTCCGCGACGACCGGGTGCCCGATGAAGAGGTTCAGTTCTCCGCCCAGAATCACCGTGGCCCACGCCGCGCCCTCCATTGCGCCCACCGGCCGCGCCTTCCCCAGCGCCCGGTCGTACAGGACGCACGTCCACGCGTCCCTGAGGCCGCCCACGCGGATCGGCAGGCTGCTCAGCAGGTTCCCCTTGAGTCGCCCGGAGAAGCACCCGGCCTCGCCCCCGTCCACGTCCAGCACGTACCGCTGCGACCCGACCTTCCCCGCCTCGGCCTCCACCGTGTAGCCGCACGGCCCGCCGCCCAGGCCGAATTCGTGGTAGAACCGCTCGACCGTCTCGTTCGAGGCCGTCGCCAGCCGCTTCGTATACGCCGTGATCCGCGGGATGCCCACCAGCAGGAGCGCGACGCGGCGCGTCTCGCCCTGCTTCTTCGGCGCGGCCTCCGCCGGCAGCAGGAAATCGACCTGCCCGCGCCCGGGCAGGCCCATCCGCGCTTCCAGGCCGTCCGTCAGCGAATAGACCGCGCCCCCGCCGAGCGGCGAATCCAGGTACGCCGCGTACGCGCCGCGGCCGAACGGCACGCTGAGCGTCCGCGGCTCCGACACCCGCGTCCCCTCCCACGCCCCGCCGTACACCTCGCCGCGGCTCGACCGGACTGCCCACAGCCGGCTCTCGGCCGCGTGCATCACGGCGATCTGGAAGCCCTGGTTCGGCAGGTCCTTCCGCAGCGCGATGTCCGTCTCCCACAGGAACACCGCCAGCGGGCTGTCCGGGTCCACCTGGAAGAACGTGTTCCGCCGCGCCACCGTGTACGCCGGGGCCGGCTCCGTCCGCCACAGCGTGTGCCAGACGTTGTGGACCGCCACGTTGTCGGCGAAGACGTGCTCGCGCCGTCCCTCGCCGACGTGGACGTCGCGCGTGTGCAGCAGCCGCCGCCCCTCGTTCACCGTGGGGGCCGGCGCGGGTTCCGCCGTCCCGAGGGCGCCGACGTTCTCCCAGACCTGCGGCTCCCCGCCGGTCGCCCCGTCGAAGGCCGGCGCGCCCAGGAGGGCGTCGTTCTTGAACGTCCCCGCGGGCGAGACCCCGTGCGACACGCGCTTGTTGGTCGTCGCCAGCATCTGGTTCCCGCCCAGGAGCAGGCCCGTCCCGTCCGCCCGCGTCAGGTACCCGTACGTGAGTTGGTTGTTCCGGTCCCCGCACATGAACTCTTCGAGCCGGTGGTTGCGGTCCCAGTGCTCGCGGCCGACGGCCCGGCGGCCCTCGCGGTCCACGGCCACCAGCGCCAGGTTGTGCTGCTTGTCGTGCGCCAGGTCGAGGACGAACTCGAACGTCTTCTCGCCGCGCGGCAGGTACCGCCGGAACGGCTCCGTCCCGTCGTAGACGACGACCTCCGCCAGGCCCGCCTCGGCCCGGACCTTCCCCCGCATCCGCCACCGGTAGTTCTGCCAGACGAAATCCCCCCGCGTGTTGCCCTCGTAGTCGCGGGGCCCGACGTACGCCCAACTCTCGATCTCCGGGCCCGCGGTCACGTACACCTTCGTCGGGTTGTCCGGATAGTGGTGCCACAGGTTGAAGTAGTCGCGGATCTTCGACGCGGCGTCGACGCGGCCGCCGATCAAGTTGCCCCCTCCCTCGGGCAGCCGCACCACCGTCCGCCACCCCGAAGCCCCCAACTCCGACGGGTCGTCCATCAGGTCGATCACCAGCGGCAGCGGCCCCTGGCCCGAGTCGCACATCGCCAGGTAATCGCGCGTCGCGTCCTCCACGACCTTGCCCCCGCGGGCGGTCACCACGCCCGTCGCGTCGTAGTTCGAGAAGAAGTCCGAGAACGGCGCCGCGTCCCCGCTGAACAGGTAGTTGCCGCACGTCTGCTTGAAACTCGAGATCGAGTACGCGTAGTCCAGCGTCGTCATGCTCAGTTGGCCCGGGATGTACGGCTGGGTCGCGTCGAGGCCCGGGTCGTGCGACCGGAACACCTTCCCGTCCGGCGACAGGAACTTGCGGTCCGGGTAGGGGAACGTCGTCCCGAAGTAGAAGTAGTGGTTGCCGACCTCGTCGTCGATCGTGAAGCCTGGGATGGCGCTGAACTCCGCCGACGACAGCCGCTCGCAGTCCGCCTTGAGTTGCCCGAACTCCTCGGCCGAGAGGCTCGCGAATTCCTCCAGGAACACGATCCACGCCAGGCCCTTCGCCCGGGCCGCCGCGGCCCACTCGTCGGCCGTCGCCTTGCCGCGGGAGTACCGCGTTCGCGCCCCGACGACCCCCGGCCACGCCGGTTCGACCGCCGGGAACGCCAGGTCCTCCTTCCACGCGAACGGCGCCCCGAACACCGTCTGGTTCGGATCGCGCAGCATGCCCTCGTCCGTCGCCGCGCCGCCCAGGTTCCCGGCTGCCAGCGACGGCGCGGCCAGCCACCGCAGCGCGTTCTCCAGCAGCCGGTATCCCCCCGACGCCGCGCCCTGGTTCCCGCGCTCGAGGAACACGCTCTCGAGCGTCGTCGTCGCCACCGACCCCGTGACGTACTCGTGCGTCACGCCGAGGTACACGATCCGCCCCTTGCCGACCTCGCGGACGGCCGCGATCGGCACGTCGCCCTGGAACGTGCCCGGCCCGGTCGGCCGGTCCTCCTGGAGCCCGCCCTTGCGCGTCAGCGACGACTTCGACCCCTTGGCGACAATCTGCCACGCGTCCGTCACCGTGAACGGCACCGTGTGGTTCTGTCCGCCTACGCGGGTGGGCGGCACCGGGTACCAGATCGAAGCCACCCCCTCGGTCACGGGCGAGCCGGGCACGGCCTCGCCCCGCGCGAACGGCAGTTTCCACGACGTGGCGACGACGCTCGTCTCCGGGTCGGCCGGCATCTCGTCGAAGAGGGGCGTGAGCCCCGCCGGTTTCAGGAACGCGTCCTGCGGCGGCTTGTCCGTGGCCTGCTGGCCGAACTTCCCGAACACCAGCACCCCGCCGCCCTCGGCCAGGTACCGGTTGAGCGTGTCGAGGGTCTCGCGCGTGCGCCCGAGGCTCATGTCCGCATTGGCCCGGCCCAACCCGGAGACCACCACCACGTTGTACTCCTTCACCTCATCCCAGGAGAGCGGCCGGCCGTCGAGCCCGGCGCCGCCGCGGATCGCGAACCCCGCCTTCACCAGCCGCGCGGCCACGTCGTGGCCGCACCCCTGCCCGTCGGTGCCGACGAACAGGACCGCGGGACGCTTCGGTGCGGCCGGCGGCGCCTCGGCCGCTGCGCCGAGCGCCCACGCGACCAGCCCGGCACAGAACACGACGGGAACGGACAGCCAGAGACGGGGTCTCATCGGCTTCTCCTTCGTCAGTCCGGTTCGCACGGGGTGCTGCCCGACGAGGATAGACGGACGCCGCGGGGAAATCGAGACCTTCTCCGCCCCGAAGGCTCCCGTGACGAAACGAACTCGGACTAGACCAAGTCGCACGCCTCCGGCGGCATCCAGTGGGCGTCTTGGCCGATCCACTTCACGTTGCAGCCAATCGGGTTCGTCAACGTGACGGGCGGCTCTTGGCCCGCCAGAAGGGCGTCCAGCGCGTCGGCCAGTTCGTGGGTCGTGGCCTTGTCGGCCTCATGCGGATTATCGTCCATGCGGCCGGTGTACCGCAGCCGCCAAGACGAGTCGAAAACGTAGAAGTGCGGCGTCCGCAGGGCCCCATACGCGCGGGCAACGTCCTGCGATTCGTCGCGCACGTAGACCCAAGGCAGGGCGTCTTTCTTGGCGCGCGCGACCATGTGATCGAACGAGTCGTCCGGGTGATGGGTCGTCTCGTTCGAATTGATGGCGACGATCGCCACGCCGCGCGGCCCATACTTCCGGTGCAGCGCCTTCAGGCGGTCTTCCGAGCCGATCACGAACGGGCAGTGATTGCAGGAAAACACGATGACAAGGATCCGGGCGGTCTTGAAGTCCCGAAGGGCGTAGCGGCGGCCGTCCACTCCGGGCAGGTTGAAGTCAGGCGCCTGGGCCCCGATGCGCAGCGTAAACGCCATGTCTTGTCCTTTCGCAAGGTCCGTGTCAGATCGTTTGTGACCCCTGTCGCTTCCGACAATTCCGTCCGCCCTATTCTACAAGCACCTACGTCTCTTGTCTGCCCCACGGCCTGCACGCATCAGCCAGGAAAGAGATAAGGGCCAAGCGTCGACGCTCCCATCACCTCGCTGCGATGGGCCATCGCGCCGGAATCCGTCATCTGGTTGTCGCGGATAGCGCCCGCTGACACCCGTCACTCGCCCTGCAGGCCCCGGACGGATTTGCGGGACGCACAACTGGCCTGGTGCACGTAGGCAACTACTGCGACGCGTTCTGCGGCGCGATCCCGGCGGCTGATGCGCGCACCCTCCTCAAGGCAGCGGCAACACGCGGACCTCGATCGCCTTCTCATCGGCCAGAAGCCTCTTGACCTCGGCCGGGTCGGACTTGCCTTGGTGGTGGGGATAGAGGACCTTCGGCTTGAAGGCCCGTGCCGCGTCGGCGGCCTCCAGGCCCCACACGCAGGCGTTCATCCGAAACCACCTGAATGCTCATGTCGCTTGCGGCCGAACGGGCGTCACGGTCCGTTCCACTGGTGGGCCCACCCTCGCGCTTCCACGGTGAGCCGCTTGCCGTTCAACTCCACCTTCGCCGGGTCATCATGGAAGTTCTCGATCACCCAACTTCCGTCGCGGAAGAGGTAGAGCGCGACCTGGTTGGGCGCGAGCAGCGACGCCTTGAGCGCCCCGAGCAGCGGCGCCCGCAGCGCGTTCAGGTCGTTCTCGGACAGTTCGAGCAGCGACTTGGGCTGGCCCTTCACCGACAGCACCTGCACGTTGGGTTCCGCCAGGTCCACTTTGCCTGCCAGTCCCTTCGCGAGCCCATCGGTGATCAACACGGGCTTGCCGGCGGCGATGAACGCCGACAACTTCGCGGCGAGGTCGGCGTCTTTGAGGGCGTGGACGGAGAAGAACGCCGCCGGCGCATCCGCCGGAAACTCGTGGCAAGGCGCCAGCGGCAGACCCAGCATCCCCACGAAGTCGAAGACGCGGGCCTCGCCCTCCGGGTGGCTGTTGGGGGGCTTGTAGGCGGCGATCCCGATGATGGGGCGGCGTTGCACCTCTTGGGCGACGGCCAGCAGTTCGGGTATGTTCGATCGCAGCGCCTCGATGTCTTTCGGCCCCGTGTCGCGCTGGAGGCCTCCGTAGCAGAACAGCATGGATTCGCGTGCCCCGCCCAGGACGGTCTGCCGGGCTTGCTCCACGTAGGTGCGTTCGGTGGTGCCGAGCCAGTCGAACCATCCGCCGCCGCACTTCGCCCCCCCGATGCCGCCGAGCCAGCGCATGATGAAGTACGCCTCGTACTGGACGGTGCCGCCCCACCGCTTGTCCTGGTAGTCGCGGGTCTCGGTGCCGACCCACGTGAGGTCGAAGTCGGCCGTCTCCCGCACCACCTCGTAGCCGCGCTCAGGGAAGGTGTCGTACCACTGCGGGTACTTGATGATCAGCCGCGCCTTGGGGTTCACACGCTTGGCGGCGCCGAGCGCCCGATCGCGCGACACGCGGACCATGAGTTCCGAGCGGTAGTCCTCCCACGTGTCGCCCGCCACGGG
>CAYGZE010000036.1:0-21507 GCA_964354185.1 uncultured Anaerolineales bacterium
ACGCATCGCTACCCATCGAGCGCCAAAAGCCGTCAAAAGCGATCAAAAACCGACCCAAAGCGCTGCAATCCGTACTGAAAACGACCAAAAACGATCGAAAACCGCCGGGTTTTGCCTTACCCATCTTAACACCCGCGAGCCCGGATGCCCCTGGCGCTAGCGCCAGGGCCGTTTTGGCCCTCCGGGAGCCCAGAAAATCGGCAAAAATCGCGCGCGCCAACCCGTTTTTTGGATTGTAAAAATGGGACTTACAGCGATTTCGGGAGCGGAACGGCGGCCCCGGAGCCACCCTCACCCCCGCCCCCTCTCCCTGAGGGAGAGGGTGGCCGAAGGCCGGGTGAGGGGGCGCCCGGCGGCGCGGGCAGGCGAGCCCGGCCCCCTCAGGCACGGCCGGCCAGGGAGATGGGCAGTTCCAGCCCGTGCGATTCCAGGAGCCGCCGGTCCGTCAGGATTTGCCGCGAGGGCCCGTCGGCGACCACCCGGCCCGCCTCCAGGAGGACCGTGCGGCCGCAGACCTCCAGGATGAGGTCCAGGTCGTGGCCCACCACGAGGTGCGTGCCCGGCAGGCCCCGCATGAGGTCGATGAGGCGCCGGCGGGCCCGCGGGTCGAGGTTCGCGCTGGGCTCGTCCAGCACGAGGACCTGCGGCCGCATGGCCAGGACGGTGGCCAGGGCGGCCAGGCGCTTCTCGCCGTCGGAGAGGTGCTGGGGGGCCCGCCCTTCGAAGCCCTCCAGGCCCACCGCCGCCAGGGCCTCGTGGACCCGCTGGTGGACCTCCTGGGGGGCGAGGCCCGCCGAGAGGGGCCCGAAGGCGACGTCGTCGCCCACGCGGGACATGAAGAGTTGGTCGTCGGGGTCGGCGAAGACGAGGCCGAGGTGGCGGCGGACGTCGCGGGCGGTGGCGGCGGCAAGCGTGTGCCCGGCCACGCGGATGAGGCCCTCGGCCGCCAGGAAACCCGCGATGGCGAGCACCAGGGTGCTCTTCCCCGCCCCGTTCGGCCCGACGAGGCCCACCCGCTCGCCCGCGGCGACCGCGAAGGTGACCCCGCGGAGGGCCTCCAGGCCCGTCGGATAGCGGAACCGCACGTCGGCGAGTTCGAGGATGGGCTCAGCCATGGGTCAACCGGTCCGCGGCGAGGATGCCGGCGGCCCCGAGGGCGACGCCGGCCAGGAAGAGCCAGTCCGTCAGGCGCATGCGGCCGCGGCGGACGGCGGGGAGGGTGCCGTCGAAGCCGCGGGCGGCCATGGCCCAGTAGATCCGCTCGGCCCGGTCGTAGGTCCGCAGGAACAGGACGCCGACCAGTCCGGCGTGGCTGCGGAAGCGGACGCCCCAGGGGCCGAGGCCGCCGTCGCGGGCCTCGCGGGCCCGGCGCATCCGCATGACCTCGTCGACGAGGACCCACAGATAGCGGTAGAGGAACCCGAGTTGCGCGACGAACGCCCGGGGCACCCGCAGGCGTCCGAGGGCCCCGACGACGTCCTGGAAGCGGGTGGTCGCCAGAAGGAGCAGCGTCGCCCAGAACGCGAGGAGGAACTTGGCGAGGAGGTTGGCGGCCCGCACCAGGCCGGCGTCGGTTGCACGGAGGGTCCACGGGCCCAGGGGGACCGCGAAAACGGCGTCGCCGGCCTCGAAAAACGGGAACAGGCCCGCGACGGCCAGGGCGAAGGGCGACGCGATCAGCAGCCGCCGCAGCGTGTATCCGACGGGCACGCGGCCCAGGACGTGGTAGATGGCCAGGCCGGCGGCCAGGGGCACGAACGCCAGGAAGCGGTCGCGGCCCACCAGGACGGTCGCCAGGATGACGGCGAGCATCGCCAGGGCCTTTGCGACGGGGTCGAGCCGGTGGACGGGGCTGTCGCGGTCGGCGAAGTGGTCGAGCATCATGTGATGCATGGCGGGCGCCCTCCGCGGGGGCTTCCGGCAACCTGCGTCTTGGCGCGGTGGGTCGGGAGACCCACCGCGCGAAGGTGCAGGAGGCGGTGTGGCACTATTGCGGCGGCCCGCCGGCGCCGTCCGGGGCGGCTGCCCGGCGGCTTCGCCTCAAGAGGTACCCCACGCCCAGCAGCACGCCGAGGACCAGCAGGCTGCCCGCGACGCCCGCGGCCGCGTTCGAGAGGAACCCCGCGGGGACGCCCCTGAGGTTGTACTCGGCGAAGGGGCTCGGCGGGGGCGCGGCAGGGGCGTGCGGGGGCGCGGCGGCGGCCATGTCCTCCTGGGCCTTCTCCAGGCCGTCGGGCGAGGGCGACGCGAAGTACGACACGATGCCGCCGATGAGGACCGCCGCGAGGACGCCGACCAGAAGCGTGTTGCGGTTGTAGGGGGTCATGCAGCCTTCCTGGCCTGGTCGGACCGGACGACCCGCATGACGGCCTCGCGCCGCACGCCGAGGACGAAGCGGATGACGGTCACGCTGACCGCGCCCTCCACGAGGCCGATCAGGAGGTGCACGGAGGTCATCAGCCCCATGGCCGCGCCCAGGCCCCAGGTGCTCGGAATGGAGCCCGACGCCCAGAGCATGAGGACGACCCCGGCCGCGCCGGCGACCACGCCCACGACGCCGCCGGCGAACGTCACCACCCATGCCGGCCAGCCGGGCCGCGGCCGCTCCCACAGCCGCCGGGCGGCGCCGCCCAGCAGGCACGGCAGCACACCCATGACGAAGATGTTCGCGCCCAGGGCCTCGACGCCGCCGTCCTGGAAGAGGAGCGACTGGACGACCAGGATCGAGGCCATGACGATGATACCGATGGAGGGTCCCAGGAGGACGCCCAGGAGGAATCCGCCGCCCAGGTGGCCGCTGGTGCCCGGCAGGATGGGGAAGTTGACCATCTGGGCGGCGAAGACGAACGCGCCCATAACGCCCATGAGGGGCACCTTGCGGTCATCGAGCCGCCGCCCCGCCAGGGCGAGCGACCCCATGAGCGCGCCGCCCGAGACGGCGGCCATCGTGCCCCAGACGGGCGGCGACAGGAATCCCGAAGCGATGTGCATCCCCGTGCCCCTTTCCCTGGTGCCCGCGCGCTAGACAAGGTCCGTGCCGGCGGTGGCGACCAGGCGGCCGTGCTTGACGCCGCGGGCCGCGATCAGGCGGTCGGCCAGGGCCTGGATCTCCTTCGGCCCCCCGCGCAGGACGATGACCTCCAGGCACATCCGGTGCGACAGGTGGACGTGCATGGTCGAGTGGACGAGTTCCTCGTGGTCGTGCTGGAGGGCGACGAGGCGCTCGCTGACCTCGCGGACGTGGTGGTCGTAGACGAGCGTCAGGGTGCCGACGACGGGCCCCTGCCCTTTGTCCCAGGCCTCGCGGACTTGCTCGGAGCGGACGAGGTCGCGGATGGCCTCGCTGCGGTTCGCATACGACCGCCGCTTGACCAGATGGTCGAGCGTCCCGAGGACCCGCTCGTCCATCGACACGCCAAAGCGCACCAGGTTGGCCATGGCGGGCCTCCTTCTGGTGGCACAGTGTACGCGAACGTGGCACGGCCCGTCAAGGCCGCGCTCCTACAGGCCGCGCTCCTACGGGGAAGGTGTCAGGAACCCTGACGACTTAAGGTTCCTGACACCCTCCCGCCGCCCCCGTCCCAGAGGCCGCGGGCTTGACAATCGGCCCCGCGCTGCCAAAGATAGGCGTCCATGAAGCCAGCGTCCCTCTCCTCGAGGCGGCACAGCCGGCGGGTTAGCGTCGGGCCGGTGCTCATCGGCGGCGGCAGCCCCGTCATAATCCAGTCGATGACGACGACCCACACGCGGGACGCCGCGGCGACGCTCGACCAGGTCCGCCGCCTGGCGGCCGCGGGGTGCGAACTGGTGCGCGTGGCGGTGCCGACGGCGGCCGACGCCGACGCCATCGGCCCGATCGCCGCCGCCTCGCCGCTTCCCGTCATCGCCGACATCCACTTCAAGGCGTCGCTGGCCATCCGGTCGCTCCGGGCGGGGGCGGCCAAGGTGCGGCTGAACCCGGGCAACATCGACGACCCGGACGGCCTGCGGGAGGTGCTGCACCTGGCGGGCGAACTCGGGCGGCCCGTGCGCTTCGGCGTCAACTCCGGCAGCGTGCGCGGCGCAGCGCGGTCCGGCGGCGCGGAGGCGAAGGACCTCGCGCGGCTCATGGTCGACGTCCTCATGGACTGGGTCGCCCAAGCCGAGAAGGCGGGCTTTCGCGACCTGGTTCTGTCGGCCAAGGCGTCGGACGTGCCGACGGTCATCTCGGTCTACCGGTTCCTGGCGGACGCGTGCGACCTGCCCCTGCACCTGGGGGTGACGGCGGCGGGCCCGGCGGACGAGGCCCGGACGCGGTCGGCCATCGCCCTGGGGACGTTGCTGGCCGAGGGCATCGGCGACACGGTCCGCGTCGGCCTGACGGGCGACCCGGTCGGCGAAGTCGTCATCGCCCAGGAGATCCTCGAGGAACTGGGCCTCCGGCCGCCGCGGGGCATCCGCATCCTGTCGTGCCCGACGTGTGGGCGGTGCGGCGTCGACCTGATCGCGCTCGTCGAGGAACTCAAGAGGCGGACGCGCGACGTTCAGACGCCGCTCACGGTGGCCGTCATGGGGTGCGTCGTCAACGGCCCCGGCGAGGCGCGGGAGGCGGACCTCGGCATCGCCGCCGGCAAGGGCCACGGCGTCCTGTTCCGCCGCGGCCAGGAGGTCCGCAAAGTCGCCGAGGCCGACCTGCTCGGCGTGCTCCTGGAAGAGATCCGCGCGATGGCGGGCGGCTAGGGCCCTGACCAGGTCACCCTCTGGCTTCGGCCGGCCGCGAGAAGGACCCACCGGATGACCGTGCCGTTTCGCCTGCTCGTCATCGCCGACCCGCACTACGCGCCGTCCCAGGCCGAGGCCGCCGGCGCGCCGGCCGGGCGGCAGTGCCGCGCGGGCCGGGAACTCGTCCGCCGCGCCGTCGAGGACGCGAAGCGGCGCGGCGGGTTCGACGCTATCGCCCTCGTGGGCGACCTCCTGAACGACGGCGCCCGCGCGAGCGCCGCCGACGCCCTGGCCGCCCTCCGCAACGAGGTCCGCCTGGCCGCCCCCGAGACGCCGCTCCTGGCGGTCCCCGGCAACCACGACGGCGACCCGCGGACGCTCGCGGCCGTCTTCGGCGACCCCTCGGGCGCGCGGGAACTCGGCGGCTACCGGTTCCTCCTGTTCGCCGACGCCTACGACGCCGAGGACCGCTGCACGCGGCGCGAGGCCGACCGCGAGCGGCTGCGGCGACTGGCCGCTGAGCCGGGCGGCCCCCTCGTCGCCATCCAGCACAACCCCCTGTGGCCGCCCATCGCCTCGGATTACCCCTACACGCCCGCCGACGCGGCAGTCACCGTGCGCGACTATGCTGCGGCACGGGTGATGCTCTCGATCAGCGGCCACTACCACGCCGGGCAGCCGCTCGCCGCGCGCGAGGGCACGCGGTACCTGACGGCGCCGGCCGTGTGCGAGTCGCCCTTCCCGTACACCGTGGTGACGCTGGACGGCGCGCGCGTCTCGGTCGAGACGCGGGCCCTGCGGATGCCGGCGGCGCCGGCCCTCGTGGACAGCCACGCCCACACGGAGTTCGCGTACTGCGCGTCGGGGGTGACGGCGGACGAGGTGATCGCGCGGTCGCGGATGCTCGGCCTGGCGGGCGTCTGCCTGGTGGAGCACGCGCCGCAACTCTACTGCGCGGCCGACGACTTCTGGGTCGGCCGGCACGTCGCGCGGCCGGACGTGTGGCGCGGCGGGGCGCAGGCGCGGATGGGCGCGTTCCGCCAGGCGATGGAACCGCGGCGGAGCCCGTTCGTCCGCGTCGGCCTGGAGGTCGAACTCGACGCCGACGGCCGCCTCACCCTGCGCGACGAAGACCGCGCGTGGCCCGACCTCCTCGTGGGCGCGGTCCACTTCCTGCCGGAGGACTTTCGGACGCTGTCGGCGGCCGACCTGGCGTCGGGCTTCATGCGGAGCACGCTCGGACTTCTGGAGGCGGGTGTGGACATCCTGGCCCACCCGTGGCGGCTGTTCCGGTGGGCGGAGCGGGAGGCGCCGGCGGACTTGCTCCCGCCCGTCGCCCAGGCCCTGGCCGACACGCGGACGGCGGCGGAGATCAACTTCCACGGGAACGAGCCGGTCCCGGCGTTCCTGGCGGCGTGCCTGGAGCGCGGCGTGAAGATCGCCTTCGGGTCCGACGCGCACGCGATGCACGAGGTGGGGGCGTTCGGGCCGCACCTGGACCTCCTGCGCCGCCTGGCGGGGACCGACGACGTCGCCGGCCTGCTCCTCTACCCCTAGCGCCGTTTCCAGAAAGGGACTCCGGCTTCCATGCGCCGGGTGCCACGGCTGCGCCGTCTGCAGCCGTGCTTGTTGCGGCAGGAGGCACGGTTGCTGGACAGCGCAACCGTGGCACCTACAGAATCCGGCGTGACGGCCTCCCAGTGCCACGCAAAAAGCGGGGCCCGCGCGCGTGCGGCGCGCGGACCCCGGAGCCTGCGGCAGGCGGGCGTCTACCTCTTCTCCCACCCGCTGTACTTGACCTCGACGAAGAGCGGCTCGTCGAGGACGAGGATCTTCTCGAGGCGGAACAGTTGGCCGTCGATCGGCAGGTTGACGCGGATGGGGGTGGCGCCCGCGCCGGCGGCGACCGTGTCGGCCTGGACCTGGGCGGCCTGCTGGAGGGCGTTGGCGGCGACCTCGGCGTCCATCACCTGTTCGTCCATCCCGCCGAGGAGGCGGCGGAACTCCTTGACGATCGTCAGGGGGCTCTCGATGGCGGGCTTGTCGGACCAGCCCTTCTTGTACGTGCCCTCCTTGGGCAGGTAGAGGTTGACCATGAGGTGCGTGACGGGTTCGCTGGCGCGCGGCAGGTCGATGCGCAGGGTGCCCGCCGGCTCGGGGGCCTTGTCCTCCTTCTCGACGTAGACGATCTCGACGGGGAACGAGGCGAGGCCGCTGGAGGCCCCCTCGGACCGCACGAGGGGGATGAGGACGTTGCCCTGCTCGTCGCGGGCCGGGCGGATGGAGCGGCCGCTGACGCTGGCCGACCAGATCTCGACCTTCCCGTCGCCGGCCTTGCCCCCGCCGGGCATCGCCAGGCGCAGGAACTGCTGGCGGTTGTTGCGAACGTTGTAGACGACCTTGGTGATGCGGCGGCCGTCGAGCGTCTGCATCGTCGTGACGACGGCCGAGTCGACGATCGTCACCAGGACCTTGACGTCGGCGTGCTTCTTGATGGCCAGCGGGATGTCGAAGGTGTCGGCCACGTAGCGGTAGGCCAGCAGGACGGGCTGGCCGGTCATCGAGAGGAGTTCGGGCGGCAGTTCGCGGACGTCGATGGCGGTGGCGCCCTTGATCTCGGGGGCCGACAGTTCGACGTTCGCCAGGGCGACGACGCCGATGTGGCCCTTCTCGCGGACGACCTCGGCGGCGCGGATGACCGGGATGGGCGCCGCCGCGGCCTGGTCGGCCGGAAGGGCGGCCTCGTAGGTGATCGTGAGGCTGTAGTCGCCGAGGGCCTCGGAACTAAGGGCGACGGAGAGTTCTTTCTCGGCAACGCGCCAGTCGCGCAGGCGCTCGCCGCGGACGTCCAGGATGCTCACGCCCGGCGGCAGCGTCAGTTTCAGGACGCGGACGCCCGTGTGGAGGATGTTGTAGCGGACGTTCTCGCGGCCGACGAGGATGCCGTCGCCGACGGCGATGAGGGTCTGCGTCTCGGCGTAGAGTTTCGGCGGGACCTTCTCGACCTCGGGCACCGCCCGCTCCCACGAGACGCGCACCGGGGCGGGCGCGGCCAAGGCCGCCAGGACGCGCGTCGCCCCGCCCTCCTCCTTCTTGACCACCGACTGGGCCCCCGCGACCTGGATGTCGACGCCGGCCTGGGCCACCTGGAGGTCGACGATACTGGTGGCGGCCGGGACGCGCTGGAACTCGGCCCTGTACGAGCCGCCCTGCTCCGTGACGGCCGTCGCGAACTTGGCCTCGATCTTCAGGTCGCCCGCGGCGGCGGTCAGGACCTCGTAGTGGCCCTGGCCCAGCCGCAGGTACGCCCCCTTCGGCAGCGTGATGCTCTGGATGGCCACCGTCACCGGCAGCAGGGGGATCGTCTTCCACCCCTCCTCCTTGAGGACGCTGACCTCGAAGGTGGCGGTGAAGACGGCCCCGTCTTTCGACAGGACGCCGACGTAATCGGCCCGCGTGATGGCGTAATCGGACGGCGGCGGGCCGGCCTCCGGCTTCTTCTTCTGCTCAATGCTCCAGACCAGCAGGGCCTTGAACTCCTGCCACGGGATGCGGATCTTCGCGTTGGCCATGTCCTTGACCTTGACGCCCAGGAGGTCCTCGACCTCCTTCCAGGAGAGGGTGAAGACGCCGGCCTCCTCGGGCTTCCGCGCGTCGTCCCAGCCGGTGATCTGCTTGAACTTGTCCCACGTGAGGGTGACGCGGCTGTCCTTGTCGTCCGCGGCGGGCGGCGGTGCGGCAGCCGCCGGCTGGGCGGCGGGCTCGGCTGCCCGGACCAGGGCGCCGGCGCCGGCCAGCAGCGCGGCCGCCAGGCCCACGATCAGCATGCGTTGAGTCGTCTTCATCACGGTTCTCCTTCCCAAGTGTAATCGGTCACCAGTTCCAGGGAATCCTTCGGGTCCAGGAGCGTCTTTTCGAACTTCACGGTCCGCCCGACCTCGGGGACGACCACGGCCGCCGGCACGCCGGGGAACCGGACGGGCTCCACGTCGACGGCCCAGTGCTGCATGCGGCCGGACTTGACGGCCGTCAGGTAGCGGCCGTTGTCCACGAGGAGGTAATCGTCGTGCGGCACGTCGAGTTCGTTGCCGTTGTAGGCGAAGCGGTTCGAGTCGTCGGCGGCGCGGGCGATGGCGACCGTCGCGCCGTTCGCGAGGGCGGCGCTGGTGCCGACGACGGCCTCCTGGCGGAACTCGCCCGTCGCGACCCCGGCCGCGCCGGACGCCGGCGACCGCTGCTCCAGGTCCAGGAGGCCTCGCAGTTGCCCCTCGCTCACGACGGCGTAGCGGACGCCGTTCGCGCCGTCGGTGAACTGGAGGCCGACGCCCTCGGCCCGGCGGGCGTCGACGAGGAGGTTCCGCGACCCGACGGCCACGCGCTGGCCCAGGTTCGCCCGCAGGCGGTCGAGGACGACCTCCAGGTTCCCGGTGGCGTTCGGATCGTTCGCGACGACGATCTGGCCGTCCGAGAGGTTGAGGTTCACGGCGCCGGTCATCCGGCCTCCGCTCAGGCTCAGCAGGCCATAGCCCGTGTCCGTGAGGGTCTGGACGTTGACGGTGTTGGCCGCGTAGGTCCCGTTCACGTCGATGGCGGGCTGGCCGGCGGCCTGTCCCTCCTGGACCGCGGGCGCGCCCGGTCCCCGCGCGGGGGCCGGCCGAAACGCCCAGCCGTAGTTGCGAGAGAGGAACTCGGTCAGTTTGCGTCCCTGGTCGCGGTCGGGGGCCAGGTCGTCGACGTCGAACCGGACGGACGCGCGGCGGCGTTTCTCGTGCTCGACCGCCAGTTGGGCCTGGTTGAGCGCGGCCCACGCCCACGCGTCGGCGTTCGCGTAGGACGCCTCGTCCTTGCTGCGGTCGGCCGTCTCCTTCCGGAAAGCCTCCCGGGTACCGCGCATCGCCCCCCAGGTCGCTGCATCGGGGTAGCGGAGGTAGTCGATCGTGCCGTGCGCCGCCTCTTCGTCTGTCCGGGCGACGCCGTTACCGCCGACCTCGCCGGTGTCCCGCGCCTTCACCTGGCGCGCCTGGGCCGCCAGGTAGGCGAGGTCGCCGTGCCAGACCTTCGCGCGCTCGTCGTCGGGCCTGGCCGCGAGGATCTGGCCAACCACACGGCCGGCCTCGTCGAACTTCATCTCGCGGCGGGCGGCCTCGGCCCGGTGCCAGAGGGCCTGGACCTTGTCGCCGTCCTTGGCGTCGGCCGCGGGAGCGAACGAGCGGCCGACGCGGGAAGTCCGGGTCAAGTCATCCCCGGTCTGCTCGAGCAACTTCTCGGCCTCGTCGAGGTTGCCCTTGCGGGCGAGTTCGGCGGCCGCGCGGGCCTGCTCGGCCAGGGAATGCTGCTTCTCGGCCACCTTGCGGCCGAGGTCCAGGCCGAACACCTCCCGCTCCTCCAGTCTGTTCGAGGCCACGTCCCGGAACGGACTCGCCGTGGCGACACCCGGCGGCCGGACGGGCGCGGCGACTTCCGTTGGCGTCGGCGCGACGGCGCCCGGCTCCGCCTTAAGCCGCCCGCGGAGCGATTCCAGCCGCTCGACCTTCTGCCGGAGGTCCGCGACCTTGTCGTCCAGGGTCAGCGTCCCGCCGGCGGCGCCCAGCCCCGGCGCCGCGGGCGCCGCGCGCGAGACGGGCCCCTTGCCAGCGCGGGCCGCGCGCTGCTCAGCCAGGGCCCGGCCGGAGACGTCGACCTGGGCCGGCCCGTCCGCCCTGGGGGGCACCCGGCCGAGACCCCTGCCGCGCGCGCCGAATCTGTAAGCCCCACCGTTCGCGCTCGCGACTTCGCGCAGGACCTCGGCCCTGCCGCCCTTGCCGCCGACGTCCTTCGCGGCGTCCAGTTCGACGAGGGCGTCGATCGTCTCGGCGTCGATGCCGCGGTCGCGGGCGACGACCTTGCCGACGTCCTTCTTCAGGCTCTCGACCTGTTTCTGGAGTGTCCCGAGTTCGGTCGCCTGGGCCGCGCGCTTCCCCTCGACCTTCTTGAGGTACTCGTCGGCCTTTCGGACGGTAGCCTCCTGCTCGCGTCCCTCCTCGCCGCGGGCCTTGAGTTCCTTGGCGAGTTCGACGGCGACCTTGTACGCGGCCTCGGCGTGGGCCTCATCGCCGGATCGTTCGGCCTGCTCGGCCTGTTCGAGGAGGGCCTGCTGGCGCTCGACGATCTCGACGTTGCCGCCCTGCTGGGCCCGCTGGACGGCCTTGGCGGCGGCGCGTTCCGTGCGTTCGCCGCCGGTCTTCCCGCCCTTGCCGAGCGCGACGTCCACATTGGCGAGGTACTTCCGCGCGTTCTCGGCCTCGACGGACTCCGGGGCGACCTCGACGACCTTCGCGAACTCGCCGCCCGCCTTCTGATATTCGCCGCGGTTGTAGAATTCGACGCCCGCGCGGTAGTAGTTCTTGCCCTGGAGGCCCTGGCGCTGGACGTCGCTGAGCGACGACTCGGGACGCGCCAGCTCGGCGGCAGGGGTGGGGGAGAAGTCCACGATGGCCTCGCCGAGTTGCTCCAGGGGCGGCTCCGGCGCCGGCTTCGGCTCCTCGGGCGGCTTGGCCAGGTGCCCGCGGCCGTACTCGAACTCCACCTCGGCCGTCTCGCTCGACCACCGCGGGACCTCCCGCAGGGTCCCCTCCCACGTGCGGACGCCCAGGCCCTCGGGCACCATGAGCGCGCAGCGGGCATAGGCGACGGGCAGGTCCGTCCGCGGGAGCGGCACACGCAGGGCCCCCCGCCGCGCCAGCGGACCCGTGCGGACCAGGTACACCAGTTCCACGGGGAAACTCACCAGCCCCGCCGTCGTGAGGACCGACTTCTCGAGCGGCACGTAGAGCGCGCCGTCGGGCCCGCGGACGAGGCTCTTCTGCACCTCGGCCACCCGCGCCACCAGGAGCGTCGCCCCCGGCGGCAGGTCCACGCGCATGAACTGCTGGCCGCGGTTGCGGACCTCCCAGACGACCTTGGTCATCACGTGCCCGTCCGGCCGGTAGAGGACCGTGTAGAGGGCCGAGTCGGCCAGGGTCTCGCGGACGGGGAACTCGGCCATATCGACGACGTCGATCCGGGCGGTCCACGCGCCCGGCGCCAGCGTGTAGGCGTAGACGGGCGGGGCGGCCAGCAGGCCGCGCGTCTCGTCCGGCAGGTCGCGGATCGCCATCGGCGCCAGGCCCTGCGACTCCATCTCCAGGAGGACCGCCCCGCCGCCGCCCGCGATGGCCAGGTCGCCGCCGCGCGCGCGGCCGCCCGCCACGCCCAATCCGCCGAGTGCCATCGGTCCCGACGCCTTGCGCGGGACCTCGAAGTCCACCGCCAGGCGGGTCCGCTGGGTGATCGCCCCACGAAGGAAGACGCGGGCCGTGGCGCCCTGGACCTGAACCTCGCGGACGTCGGGCCCGGCAATCGTCACGCGGTCGGCGCCGTCGGGCAGGCCGACGGTCAACTCGCTCGCCTGGCCGCCCCAGATGAGGAGGTCCAGCATCGCCCGGACCTGGTGGACGCCGTCGCCCAGGGTCCAGCCGACGTGCGAGGTGAACTCGATCTCGGCCTGGCGGGCGGCCGGCGGCACGGGCCTGCGCCACGTGGCCGTCAGCGTCTTGCCCGGCGGGACGCCCACGCTGCCGCGCGTCCCCTTCTCGTCGCCGACGATTGCCAGCGGCGCCCCGGCGAAACGGACCTCCCAGGCCGCGTCGGACTCGACCTCGGCGACCACCCACGCCGCCTTCCCGGGGACGGCCCAGGCGGCCGAGCGCCCGTCGCCCTGGGCCTGGGGCTTCAGGGGCGCCTTAACCGTGACGCGGTAGCGTCCGGGGCCGGGCGGATCGTACTGGAACCAGCCGTCCGAGCCGCGCCGCAGGGCTGCCGGCTTGCCGTCCAGCGTCGCCCCGCCCCACGCCAGGGCGTCGGCGACGAGCGGCACTGGCCGCGGGCCCGGGCCGGCCAGGACCACGATCTCGAAGGCGGCCTCCACGGCCGCGTCGTCCTGGGCGATCGTAAGGCGGTAGGAGGCCTTCTCGATCCACGTGACCTCGGGCGGAACGGGTGCCTCCGGCTCGCCCATCAGGTGGCGCAGGTAGGCCGTGTAGACCGAGATGGGCACCTCGACCTCGGTCCCGGGCCACTCGGGGATGAGGCGAAGGATCTCGCGGGCCACGTCCGGGTCGGCGGGCGCGGCCAGGAGGGGCCCCCCCATGGCCATGAGCCCCACGACCAGAAGCGTCGTCGATCGCCTCATGTCATCCCAGGCCGACGGTGCGGACAGACTGCCCACGCCTTCCTAACATGCTCAGACGCACAGGGGAAGGGGGAGTTCCCGGAAAACTGCGGACAGGGGTCGGCACCAGTCCCCGCGGGTCCATCTTAGGCTTGCAAAAGCGGACGCGGCCGGTAGGATAGCGGGCCTTGTGCGGCCGGGCGCGGCACGTGGGCGCAGCGGAGACCTGAGACGTGAAGACTGACGAGATCCGAAGCCGGTTCCTGCGGTTCTTCGAGAAGCGGGGGCACAAGATCATCGCCTCCGACTCGCTGATCCCGCACAATGACCCGACGCTGCTCTTCTCCGGCGCCGGGATGAACCAGTTCAAGGAGCAATTCCTCGGCCTCAAGCCCGCCGGCTTCAACCGGGCGGCCACGTGCCAGAAGTGCCTGCGGACGGGCGACCTGATGAACGTCGGCGTCACCCGCTGGCACATGACCTTCTTCGAGATGCTCGGCAACTTCTCGTTCGGCGACTACTTCAAGAAGGAAGCGTGCCAGTGGGCGTGGCAGTTCATGCTCGAGGACATGAAGCAGGACCCCGCGAAAGTGCACGTCACCATCTACGAGAAGGACGAGGAGACGTTCGACATCTGGAACCGCGTGGTGGGCATTCCTGAGGCGCGGATCTGGCGGTTCGGCGAGGAGTCGAACTTCTGGCCCGAGTCGGCCCCCTCGAAGGGCCCGAACGGCCCGTGCGGCCCGTGCACGGAGATCCTGGTCGACACCGGCGCCGCGACGGTTGAGAACTCGACGCCCGAGACCGATTCCAGCCGCTTCGTCGAGGTCTGGAACCTGGTGCTCCAGCAGTTCGACCGGCGCGACGGGGGCGAACTGGTGCCCCTGCCCTCGAGGAACATCGACACGGGGATGGGCCTGGAGCGGATGGCGGCCATCATGCAGGGCGCGCCGACGAACATGGACATCGACGTCATGCTGCCGCTCGTCCGGGCAGCGGCCGCCCGCGTCGGCCACGCGTACACGCCGGGCGCATCCGATCCCGACAGCCGCCGCCTCCGCCGCATCGCCGAGCACGTCCGCTCGATCTCCTTCTGCATCGCCGACGGGGCCCTGCCCGACCGCTACGGCCGGGGCTACGTCGTCCGGCGCCTGGTCCGCCGCGCGGCCCTCGACGGCCGCCACCTGGGCGTCACGGAACCGTTCCTGTGGGAACTCGTCCCGCTGGTCGAGGAGCAGATGGGGGCGGCGTACCCCGAACTCAAGGCCCGCCAGACGACGATCCGCAACATCCTGGAGGGCGAGGAGCGGCGGTTCGCCTCGGCCCTGGAGGACTCGGCCGGCATCCGCCTTTTTGAGGAAGCGACGGCCGAAGTCGCCGCCGCCGACCAGCAGATGCCGACGGAGCGCGTCTTCGAGTTCTACGACACGCACGGCATCCCCCTGGAGTTCATGGAGCAGCGCTGGGAGGACGAGGGCATCGCCTACGACCACGACGGGTTCGAGCGGGCCCTGGAGGCCCGGCGGGCCCAGTCGCGGGCCGGCTCGAGCATGGGCCAGGAGGCCATCGTCTTCAAGCGCGAGTTCCTCTCCGAGAAGGCCCTCGACCGCCTCCGCCGCGAGAACCTCACCACCGAGTTCGTCGGCTACGACGCCACGGAGTGCGAGGCCACCGTTCTGGCGATCTTCACGGGCGGCGAGTGGGTCGAGGCGGCCGAGGCCGGCCAGGACGCCCAGGTCCTCCTGGACCGGACGCCCTTCTACGCCCGCTCCGGCGGCCAGGTCGGCGACCAGGGCGGCCTTGCCTGGGACGGCGGCCTCGCCCTCGTCAGCGACACCATCCTCGACCACGAGTTCATCGTCCACGAGGTTAAGGTCGACAAGGGTCGCCTCCGGCGGCGCCAGCGCGTCGAGGCGAACCTCGACGCCGTCCGCCGCCTCGAGACCGCCCGCAACCACACGGGCACGCACCTCCTCCAGTGGGCCCTGCGCAGCGTCCTGGGCGAGCACGTCCACCAGGCGGGCTCCGAAGTGTCGCCCGAGCGGCTGCGGTTCGACTTCACGCACCCGACGGCCCTCGCGGCCGAGGAGCGCCGCCGCGTCGAGGACCTCGTCAACGCACGCGTCCTCGAAGGCGACCCGGTCCAGGTCCGGCAGATGCCGATCGAGGAGGCCCGGCGGTCGGGGGCGATGGCCCTGTTTGGCGAGAAGTACGGCGATGAGGTTCGCGTCATCTCGATCGGCGATTTCTCCCGCGAACTGTGCGGCGGCACGCACCTCCAGAACGCCGCCCAGGTCGGCCTCTTCAAGATCACGGGCGAGGAGTCGGTGGCGGCGGGCGTGCGGCGGATCACGGCCGTCACCGGCGCCGCCGCCCTCGAGTATGTCCATGGCGAGGAAGACCTCCTGGCCACCGCCTGCAAGACCCTCAAGGGGTCGCCCGAGAACCTCATGGGCCGCATCGACGCCCTCCAGCGCCAGATCAAGGACCTGAAGGACCAGTTGGGCCAGGCGCGAAGCGTGACCCGGCGCGGCGGCGTGGCCGACCTCCTGGAGCAGATCCAGGACGTCGACGGCGTGCCCGTCCTCGCGGCCGAGGTCGAGGGCGCCGACGCCAATGCCCTGCGCGAGGCCTGCGACGCCCTCCGCCAGAAACAGGGGAGCATCCTCGTCGTCCTCGGCAGCCGCGAGGACGACAAGGTGAACCTGATCGCGGCCGCCACGAAGGACCTGGTGGCCAGGGGCCTCCACGCGGGGAACCTGGTCCGCGCGCTCGCCAAGGAGGTGGGCGGCGGGGGCGGCGGGCGACCCGAACTCGGCCAGGCCGGCGGCAAGGATCCCGACGGCCTGCCCCGGGCCCTGGCCAAGGCCGCCAACCTCGTCCGCGGGCAACTCGGCGCCGCGTCGTAGAAGGGGGGCACGTCAGCCTCGGTGCGCACACGGCCGGCGGCCGTCGCCTTGCCCGCCGGACCGGCTTGGAGGTATCCCCGTCCCAGCGCGTGCCGGCCGCGCGGCCGGAGACGACCGCGAAGGACGTTTCATCGGATAGCAATGAGATCTGACCTCGGAGGAAGCCATGCACAGGATCAAAGCGACGATGGACGAGAAGGACATCCCGCGGCAATGGTACAACCTGGCGGCCGACCTGCCGGCCGGCCCGCCGCCGCCCCTGGGGCCCGACGGCAAGCCGATCTCGCCCGACATGCTCGCCCCCGTGTTCCCGATGAACCTCATCGAGCAGGAGGTCAGCACCGAGCGCTGGATCGACATCCCGCAGGAGGTGCTCGAACTCCTGGCGCTCTACCGGCCGACGCCGCTCTACCGGGCCCGCCGCCTCGAGAAGGCCCTCGGGACGCCTGCGAAGATCTACTACAAGCACGAGGGCGTCTCGCCCCCCGGCAGCCACAAGCCCAACACGGCAATTCCGCAGGCCTGGTACAATAAGCAGTTCGGCATCCAGCGGCTGGCGACCGAGACGGGGGCCGGCCAGTGGGGCAGCGCCCTGGCCTTCGCCTGCGCCATGGTCGGCCTGGAGTGCAAGGTCTTCATGGTCCGGATCAGTTTCGACCAGAAGCCCTACCGGCGGATCATGATGGAGACGTGGGGCGCGACGTGCACGCCCAGCCCGTCGAAGGAGACCCAGGCCGGCCGCGCCATCCTCGAGAAGATGCCCGACACGCCGGGGTCGCTCGGCATCGCCATCAGCGAGGCGATCGAGGCCGCCGTCACCAGCCCCGGCGGCAAGACCCGCTACAGCCTCGGCAGCGTCCTCAACCACGTCCTCATGCACCAGACCATCATCGGCCTGGAGGCCAAGAAGCAACTCAAGGTGTTCGGCGAGAAGAAGGTCGACATCGTCATCGGCTGCGCGGGCGGCGGGTCGAACTTCGCCGGCACGGCGTTCCCCTTCGTGGCCGACAAGATCGCCGGCGCCGAGATCACCATCATCCCCGTGGAGCCCCAGTCGTGCCCGTCGATGACGCGGGCGCCCTACGCCTACGATCACGGCGACACGGCCAAGATGACGCCGCTCTTGGCGATGCACTCGCTGGGCCACGGCTTCATCCCGCCGCCCATCCACGCGGGCGGCCTGCGGTACCACGGCATGGCGCCCCTGGTGAGCGCCGCGATCGAGCAGGGGCTCCTCGCGCCGCGGGCCCTGCCCCAACTGAAGTGCTACGAGGCGGCCGTCCTCTGGGCCCGGACCGAGGGCTTCATCCCCGCGCCCGAGACGGCGCACGCCATCGCCGCCGCCATCGACGAGGCCAAGAAGGCCAAGGAGGAGGGCAAGGAGAAGGTCATCCTCTTCTGCTGGTCCGGCCACGGCCTGATGGACCTCTCGGGGTACGACAAGTACTTCCGGGGCGAACTCACGGACTATGCCCTGCCCGAGGGCGACCTCGCGAAGAGCCTGGCGGAACTGGAAGGTCTGCCGAAACCGCCGTCGCTCAGGAAGGCGAAGTAGCACGGCGGCGTGACCTCGCGCGGCGCGTCTCCAGCGCTTGCGCGGCGCGTGCGGGTACGTGTTCGGCGTGCCCGTAACGAGGGTGCCACTGGCTGCTTGCAGCCAGTGCGGTTCGGGACGGCACTGGCGGACAAGCCGCCAGTGGCACCCGCCCATGGGAACTTGTCAGGCACGCCAAACACGTACGCGCACCGAGCGTGCGGCCCGCGCTTCGGCCGCCTCCGCGCCGCCGTCACGTCACCAGGTGAAGACGAGTTCCGACCGCAGCCACGTCGCCGGGTCGTTGTAGTTCTTCAGGTAGGCGTCGCCCGGAAAGAAGAACTCGCCCAGCAGGTGCCCGCTGAGGTGCTTTGAGATGTCGAACTTCAGCCGCGCGGTGAACAACTGCCCGCGGAAGGAGTCGGTCCGGCTGAAGCCCCGCCGCCGCCCGGCCGCCGTGGCCCCCAGCGTGTTCTCGTCGGTCCAGAGCAGGTGGTAGTCCAGCAGGAATTCCGTCCGCTTCACCGGCACAATCGCCCATCCGAACGCCAGGCGATGGAGATTCGTAGTATAGGCATACCTGCCCATCTCGTTTATCTGGTGGTAGGCCCATAGTTCGCTCCACAGGGGCCACCGGCCCCACAGGGGGTCAAACTGCTCGTCGGTGCGGCTCTGGGGGTCGTCGCCCGAGAGGAACTCGTAGGTGGTCCGCAGGCGGTTGTTGGCCGGGTCCCGGAACAGATACGCCACCCAGCCGTTGAACCCGTAGGCCTGGGCCGTCCGCCCGTTCCTCTGCCCGTACTCATGGGCGCCCTCGGCCCGGTACTGCCAGTGCTCGGCCAGGTCGCCGGCCACGGACGCGCCGAAGGTGTGCAGGTACCCGTCGTCGCCGCCGCGCATCCGCGCCGTCTCGTCCTTGTAGATATAGAACCCGTCGATCCGCGTGTTCGGCAGGGACTTGTTCGAGGCGTAGAAGATGAACCCGTTCTGGTCCTGCTCGATCGTCAGGAGGTCGAGGTCCTTGAGGTTCCGGAGCCAGTCGTCCTCCGGGTCGGCCTTGTTGTGGATGAAGACGGCGTCGAAGGTGGTCTGGATCGCCTTGGCCTCGTAACTGAGTCTGTAGGCGTCGAAGTAGGTGGTGCGCGAGCCGTCGCGCGGCGTGCCGTCGGTGACGAGCCAGCCTTCGCCGTACTTGAGGTCCTGCCGCCCGACCGTGGCCGAGAGGCCGCTCCCTCCGATGTCCGTCAGTTTCAGGTTGAAGTTGTCCCACATCACTTCGCCCTGGTCCCAGTCCGACTGGTTCGCGGGCGCCAGGTGATGGTCGGGCTTCGTGTAGTACCGCCCCTCCCACATCAGGCGGGCGTTGAGGTCGACGCCCTTGAGCGGCGTGAGCGTGCCCCACCACCGCGGACGGTACCGGAGGTAGTTCCGCTCGCGGGCGGGGTCGTTCTTATTCAGGGTGAAGACGTTGTTGTAGTACTCGTCGCGGAACCGGAAGTCCGCGCCCCACGTGAACCACGGGACGGGCCGCTTCGTCTTCTGGATGAAGTCCTCGACGGGATCGGCGGGCTTCGCCGGCGCGGCGGCGTCCTCGGCCTTGGCGTCGGCCTTCGGCGCGGCGGCGGGTGCCGCCTGCGCCTCCGGCGCCTTCGCGGCGTCGGGCGGCGGCGCTCCGTCCGCACCGGCCGCCGACGCGGACGACACCAGCCAGACCAGCCACGCGCACGCCGCGAGTCGGGTCACCCATCGCGAGGCCGTCATACCCTCCGCTCTCCTTTCCGCAGGAAGCCCCGAGCCGCCCCGCAGCGCGGCCGCAACGGTCAAGAATCGCGGTAGTATCGAGCCGCCCCGCGGTGAAGGCAAGCGCTAATTCCACCCGGGAAAATCACTGGTCGGAGGCCGACAGGAACGGGACGATCGCCTGCGGCGGCGAGGCCTTCGGTCTCAGGCCCCCGGCTTCGCGGGCCCGACCGCGCCGGCCTCGCGGGCGTACTCGGCGAGGGCCAGCAGGTTCTCCGCGGGCGTGCCGCGCGGCACCTCGCACCCCGCGCCGACGATGTACCGCGGCCCGGCCTGCCGGTGACATTCCGCGATGGCCGCGCGGACGCTCTCGGCCGTCCCATCGCGGAGGACGTGGACGGGATGGATGTTCCCGAGGAGCACCTGGCCGGGCCCCATCTCCTGCCGCCCCGCCGAGAGCGGCGACGGGTAGTCGAGGTCGACGATCGCGCAGCCGAGCCGCCCCATGCCCGCCAGGATGCCGCGCGTGTTCCCGCAGATGTGCAGGCGCACCCGGCCCCCGGCCGCGTGGATGCCGTCGACGAGCCGCTTCTCGTGCGGCCACACGAACTCCTCGTAGATCGCCGGGCCGACGAGCGAGGCGGCCGCGTCGCCCACGCCGATCAGGTCGGCCCCCGCGCCGATCTGGGCCGCGGCGAAACGCACCTCCATCTCGACGACGAACGCAAACAGGTCGCGCACGAAGGCCGGGTCGTCGAAGAAGTCGAGCATCACCGTGTTGAGGCCCCGGAGGTCGGCCCCCTCGGCGCACGGCCCTTCGACCCAGCCCTCGACCACCTTGTCGCGGCCGACCCGCTCCTTGAGGAGCCCGATCCCGCGGACGCGGTCGTGCATGCGGCCGCCGGCGAGGGGGTCGGGCACCTTGAGCCGCGCGAGCGCCGTCTTGTCCGCCAGCAGGGCGTTCGCCTCGTCGATCGCGGGCGGCTGGTCGTCGAAGAACTTGACGGCCGCGCCCAGGTCGGCCGCCTCGCGCGCGGGGTCCGAGATGCCGGAGACGTAGTCGAGGCCGAACCGCTCGGCCGTCCGGACCTGGGCCTCGACCATCACGCGATGGTCGGTGACGTACGTGCCGTACTTCGCTCCGATCTGGTCGGCCGCGTACATCATCGTGATGGGCATCACGGGCGGCCGGTCCACGGGCGACCCCTCGAGGAGTCCGAAGACGCGCTGGCGCGAGTTCATCGAAGTGGCCCCTCCTCTTGCCCCCCGGGCCGCGCCCCGCGCCGCGCGGGCGCGCTCAGGCCTCGGGCTCGTCCTCCGCCTGCCACTCGGCCAGCAGTTCCTCGCGCCGCCGATCCCAGGCCGCAGACCCCCTGCCCACCCGGTCCACGATGGGCACCTCGGGGATCCGTCTTTCCTTCCCGCCGCCCGAGTCGACGGCGATCCGCTGGAGTTCGGCGTCGACCGCCATCTCGCCCGATGTGCACACGAAGGCCGGCGTCGTTTTCGCGCCGAGGTCCCACCGGACGCGGGCCCGGCTGTGCCCGTCGACGACGTAGTAGGTCCCGAGGCGGCCCTTGTAGACGAGGATCGGCTCGACCGCCCGCAGCCCGTGGTACCGGACCGTGTCGTACTTGATCGCCTCGATCTCCGACTGGGTGGCGGCGAGGGTCTCGAGGTCCACCGCCGCCTCGTGCACCTGGAGCGTGACGCCGAACTTCTCCTCGACGTACGCGACCCAGGCCCGCTTGCGCCTCATCGGCCGGTCCCTCGCGGCGTCGCCCGGCACCTGCCTCGGATGGACACGTCCACCGTGCGGCCCTTCCACTCGTCTGACCGTCCGGAACCTACCACACGCGGCCGCCGGTGTCGAGGCGGCATCGTGCGGCGCGGGCGCAGAAAAGAAGCGTGGCGGACGTACGCGCCCGCCACGCACCGTCGCAGCACCGCCGGCCCCCTAGAGCGCCCGCATGAACGCCACCAGGGCGGCCTTCTCGTCCTTCGTCAGTTTCAACTGCTGGATCAGGTTGAAGAACTCGACCGTGTCCTCCAGCGTCAGCAGCCGCCCGTCGTGCAGGTAGGGCGGCGACTCCTTGACGCCCCGCAGGGGGAACGTCTTGATCGGCCCGTCGGACGACGCCATGCGGCCGTTCACCATCTGCGGCTTGAAGAACCGCTCCGCCCGCAGGTTGTGCATGAGGTTGTCCGTGTAGTAAGGCGGCACGTGGCACACGGCGCACTTCGCCTTGCCGAAGAACACGACCTCGCCCTTGAGTTCCTCCGGCGTGGCCTTCTCGGGGTCGAGGCGGCCGTAGAGGTCCAATTTCGGCGCCGGCGGGAAGTCCAAGAGCGCCTCGAACTCGGCCATGAAGTGGACCTGGCTCGCGCGCTCCAGGATGTTGACGCCCTTCTTCGTCGCAATGACGGGATCGCCG
>CAYGZE010000037.1:0-21411 GCA_964354185.1 uncultured Anaerolineales bacterium
CGCGCGCGCCACCTCGTTTTCCCGATTGTAAAAAGTGGACTTACAGCAAAATCGGGGGGCGGAAAGGCGACCCCCGCCTGACGGCGGGGGCTAGTTCGGGCACGCCCCGGCCCGAGTCCCCAGTCCCCCGCCTGTCGGCTCAGGCCTTGAACGCGCCGGACGTGACCCCGCGCATGAACGGCTGCGTGGCGTAAATGAAGAGGACCAGCAGGGGCACGCTCGACAGGACGTAGGCCGCGAACATCGTCGAGAAGTTGTTGGCCGCCGGGCTCTGGCCCATCAGGTACAGGCCGCTCGCGACGACGTGGTACTGCGCGTCGGCGTTGGTGATGAACGGCCACAGGAAGTTGTTCCAGGTCCCGAGGATCGTCATGACGCCGACGACGGCGATGACCTGCTTCGAGAGGGGCAGGACGATGTGCCAGTAGAGGGCCAGGTGGCCGGCGCCGTCCAGGCGGGCGGACTCGAACAGTTCCTCCGGCAGGCCGTCGAAGAAGCCCTTGAAGAGGAAGATGGCAAAAACCTGGCCCCCCGCCACGTAGGGCAGGATCAGCACCCAGTAGGAGTTGAGAAGCCCGAGTTGCTTGACGAGAAGGAAACTCGGGACCAGCGTCAGCACGCCCGGGATGATCATCAGGCTGAGGACGGCCACGAAAAGGGCCCTGCTGCCGGGGAACCGGTAGCGCGCGAACACGTAGCCGCTCACCGACCCGATGGCGACCACGCCGAGCGCCGTCGCGACGCACACGAAGAGCGTGTTGACCATGTAGGGCCGCAGGACCTTCCACGCATACCGGTAGCCGCGCGTCAGGTCGTCCCACAGGCGGCCCATGGCCTGGGCGTAGCCGACGGTCTCGACGGGGAGGTCGGCGGCCCGCGTCTCGGCGCCCGCGGCGCCCTCGGGCGTGGCGCGGCGGAGGCAGATCTCGTCCTGGCGGCCGGCCAGGCGATACCACGTGAAGCGGGCGAGGTTCTCGACCGACCCGGGCAGGCCGAAGAACGAGTGGTACATTTCCATGTTGGTCCGCAGCGAGTTGTTGAGGACGAAGACGAAGGGGACCATCGTCAGGAAGACGATGAAGCCCAGGACGCCGTGGAGCAGCATGTCGCGCCGTCGTCTCATGTGGCCGCCTGCACGTCCTCCGCGGACCTGAAGTACTTGAGGTTCAGCACCGTGAGGACGAGGATGATGAGGAACAGGACGACGCCGATGGCGCAGGCGTAGCCCATCCGCTGGAAACTGAAGGCGTTGAAGTACATCCACAGGCCGGGGACCATCGACGCGAAGCCCGGCCCGCCGCGCGTCAGGATGAACATCCCCTGAAACCCCTGGATGACGCCGATGACGGTCAGGATGACGAGCAGTTTGATCTGGCTGAGGACCAGGGGGACGTCGATCGCGAAGAACTTGCGCAGGCCCCCGGCGCCGTCGAGTTGGGCGGCCTCGTGGACGCTCTCGGGGATGCTCGCCAGGCCCGCGTAGTAGATGAGGATGTTGATGCCGCCCGCGAAGGGGAACCCGATGCAGGCGACGGCCCAGAGGACCGTGTCGGGCCCCGACAGCCAGCCGCGCGTCCACGCGTCCAGGCCCACGAGCCGCAGGACCTCGTTCACCAGGCCGTTGTCGCCGTAGATCAGGCCGCCCCAGATCATCAGCACGGCGACGCCGGGCACGACGATCGGCACAAGAAAGATAATGCGGTAGGCGTAGCGGGCGCGCTCGGAGGAGAGCGAGAAGATCAGTTTGGCCACGCCGAACGGGAAGACCACGTTGACGAACACGCTGAAGAGGGTGAGGAACAGGAGGTTCGTGAAACTCGAGAGGAACGTCGGGTCGCGGAGGTACTCGCCGTAGTTCGCGAGGCCGACGAACGCCGACTCGCCGCCGATCTCGTAATCGTAAAAGGAGGTGGTAAACGCCCACACGAAGGGGACGAAGCAGAAGACGGCCAGCATGAGAAACGTCGGCGCCAGCAGGGCGTAGCAGCCGAGGTTCCGTGCAACGGCCTGGAGTCTACCGCGCGCCATCGGGCAGGCCTTTCATGTGGCGGCGGGCGGGGGCGAGGGCGTCCCACGTCCGCTGAAGCGCGTCAAAGTCAACCTTCTTGCGGCGGACAGTCGTCTCGACGGCAGAGCGGAGGTTCCGCTCCGTCCACGCCAGGTAATCGTCCTCCGCGATGCCATCGTTCAGGTACAGGTCGAGCATCCGCACCAGGATCTCGTTGAACCGCATGTCGAACGTGAAACTCCACTTGGTCGTCGTGTAGGGGCGTTTGAGGAAGTCGTCGAAGGGCTGGAGTTCGGGGTGCGGCTCCACGCCCTTGACGTTCGGCAGCATGCTCAGGACCTCGTTGATGACGCGGTCAGCATTCTCGGGCAGCGTCAGGAACTGGAGGAACGCGACCGCCCGTTTCAGCCGCTCGCTCGTCGCCGGGTCGCCCGTGTCGCTGAAGGCCGTGTTCGTGACGACATACTGCATGGCCGAACCGCCGATGACGCACATGTCGTGGCCGTCGGCGTAGGGGCTGTAGGAGGCGGGGATCGGGGGCAGGTAGAAGACGCCCCACCGGAAGGGGATGTCGGGGTCGCGCGCCAGTTGCTGGACGGACCAACTGGCGCTCCAGTACATGGCGCCCTTCTGCGTGATGAACAGGCGCATCATGTCGGCGGTCGAGATGTTGCGGTTCCAGTACTGCCGCCACGTCTTCAGGATCCGCCACAGTTCGACCCAGCGGGGGTCCTCGCGGGTGAAGAAGCCCTTGCGGTAGAGGAAGCAGATCTCGTCCCAGTCGAGGTAGCCCTGGAGGTAGGGCTCCCGCAGGGGGTCCTTCACGAGGTCGATCCCATCGAGGATGGGCGCGTACAACTGGTCGAAGACGAGGTCCACGCCCCAGTCGGACATGGGCCCCAGTTCCACCAGGAGGGGGACGTAGCCCGCCTCGGCCAGCCGCTTCTGCATCGCCAGGAACTCGACCCAGTCCTTCGGCAGGGCGAGGCCAAGCCGGTCCAGGATGTCCTTGTTGTAGAAGATGCCCGTCTCGACCATGTCGTAGGAGATGCAGTAGGACTTGCCGTCGGGCGCCGCCTTGCCCCGCGTGATGGCCTGGTACTTGAAGACGTCCCACCACTGCTTCGACCCGGGCTCGCCGGGCTTGACGAAGGGCGAGGGCCGGTCGAGGTACGCATCCAGGGGCACGTACCAGCCTTTCTGCACGTCCTGCCAGACGTCCTCGACGTTGACGTTCAGGATGTCGGGGGCCAGGCCGGCCGCGAGTTGCGTCACGAGCCACTCGCGCACGCCCGGCGTGCCGACGAACTCGACGTAGGTGTCGCCGTAGAGTTCCTCGAACTTCTCGGCCACGTCGAGGAGGCCCGCCAGGGGCTTTCCGACGTTGCCGGGCATCGTGCCGGGCAGGTACAGGCCCGGGGCCATGCGGATGTGGTAGGGGCGTCGGGCGGCCTCGGCCTCGGCGCCCGGCCGCCGGGCCCCAAGGCGGATCGTGCCGTCCTCGCCGGCGCGCGTCGGCCAGAGGGCCCACGCCGACGCCGCGAGAATGGCGACCAGCAGGATGTGCTTCGCCCTAATCAACCGCGTTCCTCGCGCCGGGCCGGCCGCGTACGTGTTCAGCGTGCCCGGCAAGTCCCCATCGGCGGGTGCCACTGGCGGCTTGTCCGCCAGTGCCGCCCCGAATCGCACTGGCTGCAAGCAGCCAGTGGAACACCCGTTACGGGCACGCTGAACATGTACCCACCCGCGCGGCCCCGGCCCGGCTCACTCCAGCGCCATCTTCACGTTAACGGTGCCGATGTTGCCGCCCCGGTCGATGATCAGGATGACGACCTCAAAGGTCCCCTTCTCCAGCGGCGGAACGATGAGCGACTGGTTGAGCCGCACCTCGCGGCCGCGGAGGTCCGAGCCGCCCAGGGTCCAATCGTGCCGCGGCGAGAAGTAGAGGATGCCCGCCAGGGCCTTGTCGTCGGTGATCTTGCCGCTCAGGTGGAAGGTTGTCGCCCCGGCCCGGAGTTTCGTCGGATGCTCGATGGAGGCCCGCGGCGGCTCGTCGTCCGCGAGGTCGGCGTCGCCAGCCAGGAACCGCGACCACCGGAGGAGCCGCGCGGCGTCCATGCCGAACCCGATGCGCGGCCCGTCCGCGGCGTGGGGGCCCAGGTAGTTCCCCCGCAGTTCCCGGAACCCGTTGCCCATGATGTCGATCTGGTCGGCCCGGCAGTCGTGCGTCAGGCCGAAGGCGTGGCCGAGTTCGTGGGCGACTGCGCCGAAGCCGTCCTCGATGAACTCGAAGCGCGGTGAATCGGGCCGCCCGCACCCGAGGGCCGTGCGGCCGCGGATGGGTGTCTCGTCGGCCAGCCACTTCAGTTGCCCCTCGACCGTGGTGGCGCAGAACTCGTCCCGCAGGATCCAGGCCGAGAACATCCCCACGCCGCCCGTCGCCGAGAACCGCGCCCCCAGCGCGAACCCGCCCGGAAACTCGAACTTCCACGGGCCCTCCGTGTACGTCTCCGTGAAGACCACGTACAGGTTCCGCCCGGCCGGTCCCAGCGCCGCCTCGACCTCGGGCACGATCTTCGACCATTGCCGCATCCCGTCGAACTTCGGGTCGCCGTTGTACTCGGCGGCCGTCTCCTTCCCGGCCAGGAGGTGGACCAGGGGCTTGCCGTCCTTGAACTCGAAGTCCAGGCCGGCCGTCTCGCAACCCTTGGACCGCAGGTCCCGCGCGTAGAGGTCGTTGACGAAGGTCATCACGACCGTGATTTTCTCGGACCAGTCGGCGACGGGCTCGCGGTCCTTGGGGACGAAGTAGGCGAGGCGGACCTTATGCTTGCGTCCGAGGTCCGCCAGGGGGGCGGGCCGGACCGTCGGCGCGGCCGGCGCCTCGGCCTCGCCCGCGGCAGCCGGCGCCGCCGGGGCATGGCCCACGGGGGACGCCAGCACGACGGCCAGCGCGGCAAGCGCCGCGAGCGCTGCGGCCGCGCGGCCCCTAAGGTGCCCGAGGGTCCGGCGCACTTGTCCGCCCACGCGAGTCTCCTCCACCCCGACGGCGTACCGCCCCGCGGCCGGCGGTCCGGGCAGATTACCGGCCTGCGGCACGCCCTGTCCAGTCCTTTGCCGCGCACTTGCCCTGCGTGCGCGAGGCCGCGCGGCCGGTGGCCGACGAGCGCGGCGCTTTTTGCTTGAAAAAACGGCCGCGCTCGCGTTTCGTAGTGGTGGGAGGGCAACAGGCGGCATGACCCAACTCTCGGCAACGGAGACCGGCGGCGACTTGGCGGCCTACCGGGCGCGGGAAACCGCGCTCCTGGAGGTCCGCGAGGCCTTGGCGGCCGCCGACAAGTGGGACGCGTTCCTGGGGAACCTCGCGGGCCGCGGATACCCCGAGGCCCGCGTCCGGCAGATCGTCGACGTGCCCGTCACGATGGACCTGCACCTGCACTCGGCGCACTCGGACGGCCAGATCCCGCCGCGGAAACTCGCCTGGCTCGCCCGCGTCATCGGCCTGGGGACCATTGCCCTCGCGGACCACGACAGCGTCGCCGGCACCCGCGAGATTTACGGCGAGGCCATGCTCCTGGGCCTCCAGGCCTTGCCCGCCGTCGAACTCGCGACCGGCCAGCCGGGCCTGGAGATCCTCGTCTACTTCCCCGACGCGGGGCGGTTCTTCGACTTCCTCACGACGCCGCGCGGCTCCAAGTTCCTCCGGTACCTCGAACGCAAGCAGGAGGCCGTCCACGAGGCCACCCTGGCGGTCCTCGGGAGCGTCAACCGGTGGCTGAAGCGCCAGGGCATCCCGGCCGAGCGGCTCATCACCGAGGCCGAACTCGACGCCTGGTTCGGCGGATGCAAGCCCTACTACCCGGGCACGCTGGCCGTCCTGGGCCTCAAGCGGCTCGACGCCGACCAGCGCGAGACGGTCGGCATCCGCGACCCGCGGACGTTCAACACGAAGGTCGTCACGCCCGCGCTGAAGCGCTGGACCGGCGCCGGCAAGATCGACCTCGAAGAGGCCGTGGCCGACGTGAAGAAGGTTCTTGCGAGCCTCCGCCGCTCGCGCACGGGGTCGGTGGCCATCCTGAGCCATCCGAAGGAACTCGTCACCAAGGGCCGCATGAGCCTGGGCAAGGTCGCCCGGACGATCGAGTACCTGGTGCGGGAGATCGGCCTGGACGGGGTCGAGGTCGGCTGCGCCCGCGACGACGAAAACGACGTCCGCGTGTGGCTGGAGATCGTCGGCGACGTCAACGCCCGGATCGCCGCGAAGGACCTCAAGGCCCCCGGGCCCCTTCTGGTGGCGAGTTACACGTCGGACTTCCACGTCCTCGCGCCCGGCCGCGCCAGCGGCGAGATCACCCTGGGCTTCGGCATGCTGGACGAGCGGCCGGGCCATCGGCAGGGGAACCTCAGGCCGCAGACCACCCCGGAGGAATTCCTGGACGCGATGCGGCGGCGGGCGGCCATGCGCAGCACGGGCTGACCGTCGCCGGCCGGAAGGTGTGCGCCGAACCCCCCATGCCCACCCGCGCCGGCGGTGTGCCGCGCGCGGGGCGGACCCTGTCCTACAGGCCGAGGGCGCTCGGGAGGGAGCGGGTGTGAGGCCGCGCGGCCCCGTCGGCGCGGGCGGCGCGAAGGCGGCGCAGTTCGTCCGTCGAGACCATAAACCCGCACACGGGGCACATGAGGACGTAGGCGGCCCTGCCGGCGCGGACGTGTTTGCCGATCCGGATGAGGGGGGCCCGGTCGTGCGGGCAGGTGTCGGTCGGGCCGTCGGATGAGGGCATGCCGCCGCCTCCAGGGGCGTATCGCGAAAGGCACACGCTTCGCCGTGGGTGCGGCGGCTTGTCCTTCTTCTTATCGGCAAGACGGCCGCGGTGGTTTAGTCGCAGGTCGATGTTTAGAGGAAATTCTGGACGAGGAAGATGACGACGGGCACGGTCAGGCCCGCCCCCAGGGTCGAGACGAGAACGGCGCTCGACGCGAAGTCCGGCCGGTTCTTGAACTCGAAGGCGACCACCGCCGAGGCGACGGCCGTCGGGCCCGCCACCCCGATCACGAGGATCTGCCCGAGCGTCCCCGTGACGCCCATCAGCCGCACCACCCCGAGGCCCAGGAGCGGCCCGGCCAGCAGGCGGATGGCGGCAACCAGGGCGATGTCCAGCGGCAGGCGGACCATCCGGACGGTCGACAGTTGCGCCCCCAGGGCCATCAGCGCGAAGGGCACGTAGGCGGCCCCCAGCGCGCTCAGCGGCTCCCAGACGATCGTGACGCGCGCCAGCGCCACCTCGTTCACACCGCACGCCTTCAGCACGAGCGCCAGGGCCAGCGCGTACAGGTAGGGCAGCCCGAACACGCGGCCGACGGCGCGGCCGACGGGCCCCGACCCGGCCGCCGCGATGAACGCCCCCAGGATGTACGCCGCCAGCCCCTGGCAGATGGCCACGATGGACTGGACCGCCACGGCGTCGGCCTGGACCTGGGGGCTGGAGCCGAAGGCGAGCGACACCACGGGGATGGCGAAGTTCGCGCTGTTGTAGAGGATCGCGCTGTTGATGAACGCCCCTCGCAGCGCCCGGTCGTGGCCGCGCACGCCGCTGGCGGCCCGCGCGACGACGTACAGCAGGGCCACCATGATTGCCGAGAAGGCGACGATGACCCCGTACGAACGGCCGCCCAGGTCCGACGCCACGACCCGCTGGAACAGGAACGCCGGCAGGAGAACGTAGAGGAACATCTTGGTCAGGACGTCGGCCGCGGCGCTCAGGCGACGGCCCACGAGGTAGCCGGTGCCGACGAGGACCACGATCGGCCCGATGACGGTGTAGGCGACGGCGGCCAGGTCTTTCAGGTGGTCCATCGCGTTCCCGGCGGTCAACGGCCGCCCGCCGCCTCGGGGAAGAACATCGCCTCGGCAAAGCGCATCTGGAAGTCGGGCCGGCAGGAGAGTTCGACGTGCTCGACGCCGCGCGCCACGTCGTCGGCCGCGCGGCGAAGTTCGCGGTTCACCAGGAGCATCTTCGCGCCGACGCCGGCCGCGTTGCCGACGAAGCGGACGCGGTCGAGGTCGATCGGGGGGATCAGGCCGACCGCCCGGGCCCGCTCGGGCCGGATGCGGTTGCCGAACGCCCCCGCCAGGAGCACCTCCTCGACGTCGCCCGGTTTCGCGCCGAGGATGTCCAGGAGCGTCTCGATGCCCGCCGCCATGGCCCCCTTCGCCAGTTGCACCTCCCGGACGTCGCGCTGGGTCAGGAGGACGGCGTGCCCGGCCCCGGTGGCGGCGGCCAGGCGGAACGCCGTCTCGCCGTCGGCCCCGACGATGCGGTCGGCCAGGGGCGACCCGCGGGCCTCCAGGTCGGCCCGCGAGCGCATCAGGCCGCTCGGCAGGATGACGCCCGCTTCCAGCAGGGCCGCGACGGCGTCGATCAGGCCCGTGCCGCACAGGCCCAGCGGCGTGACCCCGCCGATCGTGCGGACCTCGAGCCGGCCGCCGTCGAGGAACTCGACGCGGTCGATCGCCCCGGCCGCCGCCCGCATCCCGTAGCGGATCCGGGCGCCCTCGAAGGCGGGCCCGGCGGCGGTCGAGGCGGCCAGCAGCCGCTCGCGCGTGCCCAGGACGATCTCGCCGTTCGTGCCGATGTCGATCGCCAGCCGCAGCCGGTCGCTCTCGTGGAGGCCCGTCGCCAGGATCACGCCCACCGTGTCGGCCCCGACGAAACTGCCGATGAGCGGGGCGGTGTAGACGCGGCCCTGCGGATGGATGCGAAGGCCCACCTCCCGCGCGGGCACCGCGTGGGCCGACGACGAGGCCGCCACGAACGGCGCCAGGGCGATCGACGCGACCGGCAGCCCCAGCGCCAGGTGGTTCATCGTCGTGTTGCCGACGATCGTCGCCTCGTAGACGCTCGACCGCTTGATCTCCGCGCGGCGGCACGCCTCCTGGAGGATCTCGTTCAGGGCCGAGGCCACAAGGTCGTGGAGCACCCGCAGGCCGTCGGCCTCGCGCGTGGCGTACTCGATCCGCGCGATCACGTCGTCGCCGTAGGCCGCCTGGGGGTTCGTGCGGCTGGCGACCGCCGCGACCTTGCCCGTCACGAGGTCCACGAGGTAGCCGACGACCGTCGTCGTCCCAATGTCGAAGGCGATGCCGTAGCACGCGTCCGAGGTCGCGGGCCGGTCCAGGTGGACCACCTCGTCGCCGATGACAACGGCCGCCGGCTGGAAGTCGAGGCGGCGCAGGCGCTCCGGCAGTTCGCGGCAGAGGCGCGTCGACAGGCCCAGGTCCGGCAGGCCCGCGTCGGCCAGGCCGTCGAGGAGCCGCTCCGCGTCGGCCCGCTGGTCCGCGACCGTCGGCCGCGGCAGCCGGACGACCACCTTCCGGACGTTCGGCGCGAGCGCGACCTCGCGCTCCACGCCCTCCTCCAGGATCTCCTGGTCCGCCAGGCGCGTCTCCTCGGGGACGACGACCCTCAGGTCCGACCGCACGCGGACCTGGCACGCCAGGCGTAGGTTCCGCTCGATCTCCTCGCCGGCGAGGACGCGGCGGCAGGCCTCGGACGGCTCGGGCGGCGACTCGGGGATCTCCACGCGGCACCCGCCGCACGTCCCCGACCCGCCGCAGGGGGCGTTCAGGTGGATGCCCGCGTTCCGCGCCGCCTCCAGCAGCGTCTGCCCGTCGGGGACGAACAGGGTCCGCCCCAGCGGTTCCAGCGTCACGCGATGGACGGTCGGCGGCACGTCGAGGCCCCTCGTCCGCAAGGAGAAAGCAAGGCGGCATGATAGAACCGCCGGCGGCCAAAGTCAACGACGCCGCAGCTTGCGTGGGCCGGGGGCGAGTCTATAATCGAAGGCGGATCGGCGATCAGAGGGGGAGGTGGGCCGCATGGCAACCGTCGCGTTCCGCGCGCCCGGCAAGATCCTTTTCGGCGCGGGCGCGCTCGGGTCGCTCGGCCCGGAGGCCCGGCGCCTGGGCCGCCGCGCGGTCCTCGCGACCGGCCGCCGGGCGATGGCCGAGGCGGGCGTGACCGAGCGGTGCCTGGCGGCCCTGGCCGAGGCCGGCGTCGACGCCGCCCTCTTCGACCAGGTCGAGCCGGAGCCGGACGTCACGACCGTGGACCGCCTGCGCGAGGCCGTCCGCGCCCACGGGGCCGACCTGGTCGTCGGCCTGGGCGGCGGGAGCGCCCTGGACGCCGCCAAGGCGGCCGCCGGCCTCGCCCGCGAGGACGAGCCCACCGCCGCTTATCATCAGGGCAAGCCGATCACGCGGCCCGCCCTGCCGAACATCGCCATCCCCTCGACGAGCGGCACCGGGAGCGAGATGACCACGAACAGCGTCCTCACCGACCGCCGGCGCCAGGTCAAGACCTCGATCCGGGCCGACGGGCTCATTCCGGCCGTCGCGATCGTCGATCCCGAGGTGACGCGTTCCTCGCCGCCGTTCGTCACGGCCACGAGCGGCGTCGACGCCCTGGTCCAGGCGATCGAGTCGTACCTTGCGCGCGGGGCGACGCCCCTGACCGAGGCTCTCTCCGTCCGCGCGATGGAAGAACTCGCCGCGGCCCTGCCGGCCGTCGTCCAGCGGGGCGAGGACCTGGCCCTCAGGACCCGCGCGGCCTGGGGCAGCGCGATGGCGGGCCTGGCCCTGGCGAACGCGCGGCTGGGGGCGGCCCACGCGCTGGCCCACCCGCTGGGTGCCCGGTTCAGCGTCCCGCACGGCCTCGCGTGCGGCGTGCTCCTCGCGCCGGTCCTGGAGTTCAACCGCCCAGCGGCACCCGCCAAGTATGCCGCGATGGAGCGCGTGTTCGGCGGCGACCCGGCGGCGTACGCGCGGCGGCTCCTGACCGAGTGCGGCCTGCCCGCCAAACTGACCGACTACGGCCTGACGGCCGACGTGCTCGGCCCGGTGGCGGAGGAGACGCTGCCGAGCGGGACCCTGAAGGCCAATCCGAGGACCGCGACGAAGGAGGACCTCGTCGGCCTTCTTCGCGCCCTGATCTAACCTGAAGGAGGGACATCATGGCCGCCCGCGTAGCCACGCGCGAGCAGATCCGCACGTTCGACCGGTTCGCGATCGAGCAACTGGGCATCCCCGGCATCGTCCTCATGGAGAACGCCGGGCGGCAGGTCGCCGATGCGGCCCGCGAGATGATCGTCGGCGTGAACCCCCACGTCCTCGTCCTCGCGGGGCGCGGGAACAACGGCGGCGACGCCTTCGTGGCCGCGCGCCACCTCGCCATCGACGGCGTCTACGCCAAGATCGCCCTGTTGGCGCGCCGCGACGAGGTCCTGGGCGACGCCGACGCCAACCTCCGCATCCTCGAGGCGATGGACTTCGAGGTCCTGCCCCTCGACGGGCCGACCGAGCGGGTCCTTGGGGAACTCTCGCCCCTCTTGCGGGCGGCCGACCTCGTCATCGACGGCCTGCTCGGCACCGGCGCCCACGGCGAGGTCCGCGAGCCCTACGCCTCCGTCATCGAGGCCGTCAACGAGGCCGAGCGGCCCGTCCTGGCGATCGACATCCCGAGCGGCCTCGACGCCGACACCGGCCGGCCGCTCGGCCCGGCCATCCTCGCCGCGAAGACCGTGACCATGGCCGCCCTCAAGGCCGGCTTCGACGAGCCCGACGCGGCCACCTTCACCGGCGAGGTCGTCCTGGCCGACATCGGCGTGCCCTTCATGACGGCGACCGGCTGAGCGGGAGACGCCCGTGGCCGAAGCGAAGCGGCTACTCATCCTGACCCGCGACCGGGCGAACGCGGCCTTCCGCCAGCGGATCGAGCCGTACCTCGCGCCCCTCGGGGCGCGCGGCATCGCGTGCGAGGTCGTGGAACTGGCGCGATGCCCGATCCGGCGGCGCGGCCAGATGGCCCGGGCCCGCGCGTCCGACGGCGTCCTGGTGCACCGGAAGACGCTGACCTTCTGGGACGCCCGGGCCCTGCGGGGTGCGCGGCGGGTGCTGTACGACTTCGACGACGCGGTCATGGTCCAGGCCCGCGCGCCCGACCGGCCGCACGCCGGCCGCCTCCGCCGCTTCCGCCGGACGATGGTCCGGGCCGACCTTGTCATCGCCGGCAGCCGCATCCTGGCCGAGCACGCCTACGCCGCGGGCGCGCGGCACGTCGCGATCGTCCCGACGGCCCTCGACGCGTCGCGGTTGGGGCCGAAGGCGACCTGGGCGGCGGCGCCCGGCCGCACGCGCCTCGTCTGGATCGGGAGCGCGAGCACCCTCAGGCAACTGGAACCGTTCCGCCCGATGTTCGCGGCCCTGGGCCGCACGGTGCCCGGGCTGGTCCTCCGCGTCATCGCCGACGCAGACCTGCGAGTCGACGGCCTGGAGGTCGAGAACGTCCGGTGGCGGCTCGAGGACGAGGCGCGGCTCCTGGCCGAGTCGGACCTGGGCATCGCCCCCCTGCCCGACACGCCTTTTGCGCGCGGCAAGTGCGGGTTCAAGGTGCTCCAGTACATGGCGGCGGGGCTGCCGGTCGTCACGAGCCCCGTGGGCGTGAACGCGGACTACGTGCGGCACGGCGAGACGGGCCTCTGGGCGCGGTCGGCCGAGGAGTGGGTCGAGGCGGTGCGGCGCCTGGCCGGGGACGCGGACCTGCGGGAGCGGATGGGCCGCGAGGGCCGCCGCCGCGTCGAGCGGGAGTTCGACTTCGCCGTCCTCGCCCCCGGCGTGTGCGACGCCGTCGCGCAGGCCCTCGCTTAGCGCGGCCGAGCAGGTTCCTGAACCGCAAAGAGCGCTAAGAGCGCAGAGGCAGGACTCTTCGGGAGAAGGCACACAGCGATGGAGCCTTCCGCGCGGCACCGCAGCCGTGAGAGAAGCCGCCTCATACGCGGCTCCGTGCCGTGGTTGTCCTCAGGGTGCGCCTTCCTTTGCGCTCTTTGCGACCTTTGCGGTTGAGCACCTGTTCCCCTGCCGGCGGGCAACGTCAGTTCACAGCAGGGTCGTCCTTGGCGTGCTTGGCGCGGATGGCCCGGGCGCGCTCCTCCAGGCGGTCGGCCTCCTCCTCGCGGTTCATCTTCCGCAGGAGCGCCGCGTAATTCTCGAGCGTGACGGCCAGGCTCGGATGGTCGGGGCCGAGGCCCTTCTCGTGGGTCGCCAGCGCCCGCGCCAGGAGCGGCTCGGCCTCGGCGAACTTGCCCTGCTCGCACAGGTTCTCGGCCAGGCGCATCAGGGCGAGGACGACGCTTGGGTGGTCGGCCCCGTGGACGCGCTCGTTGATGGCGAGGACGCGCCGGTAGAGCGGCTCGGCCTTGGCGTGGAGGCCCTGGTCTGACCAGAGGGCGGCCTGGGCGCCCAGGGCGGCCGCCACCGCCGGGTGGTAGGCGGGGAAGGCCTTCCGCGCGATCTCGAGGGCCCGCGCGAGGAGGCGCTCGGCCCGGTCGTACTCCTTCCGCTCGCGGTGGAGGGCCGCCAGGTTCAGGAGGGCCGCCCCCACCTCGGGGTGGTCCGGGCCGCCGGCCTTCTCGGCCATCGCGACGGCCCGCTTGGAGAACGGCTCGGCCTCGGCCCAGCGCTCGCGGTCGAGGTAGAACATGGCGAGGTTGTGGACCGACAGGGCCGTCTCGGCGTGGTCGGGGCCGAGCGCCTCCTCGCGCAGGGCGAGGGCCCGCCCGAGGAGCGCCTCGGCCTCGGCGTCCTTCTTTTCCTCCATGCAGATCATGGCCAGATTGTTGCAGCAGGTGGCGAGGCGCGGGCGGTTGGGCGGATCGGTCGCCTCCAGCCGCTCGATCGCGCGGCGGAAGACGGCCGCGGCCTCGGTGTACTTCCTCTGCATCCGGTAGACGCCGGCGAGGTTGTTGAGCGTGGCGGCCAGGCGCTCGTCGTCCGGGCCGAAACCCTCGGCCTCGCGGAGCGCCTGCTGGAGGACTTCCTCGGCCTTGTCGTAGCGGCCCTGGCCGGCGAGGGCCTCAGCGGAGGCCATGCGCTCCTGCCAGGTCGCGGCGGTGCCGGCCGAGGCGGCAGGGGCGGCGGCCTCGGCGGGCGCGGGCGCGCCGGCCGACGGATCAGCGGCAGGGCCGGCGGCGACGGTGGACGGCGCCCAAGCCGGGACCGCGGCCACGGCCGCGACCAGGGCGACGCCGACAACGCATGCGCGTCCGGGCGTCATGGGCTCGACTCCCCAGCGGCGCGGGCGGCTTAGAGCCTATCCCTTCAGGAACTTCTCCAGCCGGTCCAGGCCCTTCTCAATCTGCTCCATGCTCGTCGCGAACGACAGGCGCTGGCAGGCGTCGTCGCCGAAGGCGGCCCCGGGCACCATGGCCACGTGGACCGCTTCGAGCACCTTCGTCGCCAGGGCCACGCTCCTCGGACCGCTCGCCGAGCGGCCGAGGACGCGGTCGTACGCGCCGCTCAAGTCCGGGAAGGCGTAGAACGCGCCCTGCGGCCGCACGCAACGGACGCCCGGCATCTCGCCCAGCCGGTCGACCATGTACCGGCGGCGGCGGTCGAACTCGGCGTGCATCTTGCGGAACGCGTCTTCGGGCCCCGAGACGGCGGCCAGGGCGGCGTACTGGCTGATCGAGGTCGGGTTCGAGGTGGACTGGTCCTGGAGGTTGCCCATCGCCTGGATGACCTCGGCGGGCCCGGCGGCCCAGCCGATCCGCCAGCCCGTCATGGCCCACGTCTTCGACGCGCCGCCGAACGTGATCGTCTGCTTCGCCAGGTCCGGCCGCAGGGCGGCAAACGAGCACGTGTCCACGCCGTCGTAGACGAGTTCGTTGTAGATCTCGTCCGAGTAGACCCAGAGGTCGCGCCCGGCGACCACGTCGGCCAAGGCCGCCAGTTCCGCGCGCGTGTAGACGACGCCCGTCGGGTTCGAGGGCGAGTTGAGGACCAGGGCGCGCGTCTTCGGCGTCAGGGCCCCGGCGAGTCGGGCCGGCGTGATCTTGAACCCCTGGTCCGCCCCGGCCGCCACGATGACCGACCTGGCCCCGGCGAGGCCGACCATCTCCGGGTAAGAGACCCAGTAGGGCGCCGGGATGATCACCTCGTCGCCGGGCTCGAGCGTCGCGAGGAACGCCTCGAACAGGGCGTGCTTGCCGCCGCACGTGATGATCACCTGGCCGGGCTCGTACGCCAGGCCGCACCTGCGCCGGAGGTAGTCGGCCACGGCGGCCTTCAGGGCCGCCAGACCGCTGGAGGGAACGACGTAACCGTGATGCCCGTCCCGGATGGCCTTGACGGCGGCGGCGCAGATGGGCTCGGGCGTCCGGAAGTCGGGTTCGCCCGCGCCGAAGCCGACGACGTCGATCCCCTGGGCCTTGAGGGCCTTGGCCTTGGCGCTGACGGCCAGGGTCATGGAGGGCTGGATGGCGGCGACGCGTCGGCTGATCCGCATGACGGCTCCTTCGATGGCGCTGGACCGGCAGGTCGGCGCCGCATGATACCCAAGGGCCCGCCGGGTTTCCAGCCTCTCGTCAAGCGTGCCCGCGGGGTGCCTCCGGGCGGCAGGCGCGGCCGCGCAGGCCGGACGGGCAAAGAAAGCGGGACCGCCCCGGCAAGGGCGGTCCCGTGGAGGGGCGTCGGCTCGCGCCTACTGGCGGCCGGCCATGCCAGCGAGGCCGAGGAAGCGGTTCAGCGACAGGATGGGGATGCTGAAGTCCTCGGCCTGGGCCTTGGCGGCGCTGAAGTCGAGGAAGGCCTTGCGGGCGGTCTCGTAGGCCTGGCGTTCCTCGGGCGTCGCGTCGGCGGCCGGCGAGGCGAGGGGGCGCGGCTCCTCGCCGAGGACGAGGTAGTCGGTCTGGAGACTAACGTTGGCGTCGACCTTACCGCCGAACTTCTGGATCATGGCCTTCAGGGCCTCGGTGTCGTCCTCGGTGTCGTCATCGACGTACATCCGCCCCGCGAGGACGAAGTGGAGGCGCCGCTGGCGGTCGTAGATCGGGTTGTGCAGGAGGTCGTTGACGACGACGGGGTCCTGGCCGGGCCCCTGGAAGACGCGCATCTCGCACGAGTGGTCGAGAATCTTGACGACGCGGGCGCTGCCCTTGGGGGCCGCCTCGTCCTTCCCCAGTTCGCTGGGGCTAAAGATGGAGAAGGTCATGCCCATGAGGATGCCGTCGTCCTTCCCCAGATCGCCGTAGGCGACGGCGCCGGACTCGCCGATGCTGATGATGCGGCCGTCGATGGCGGACTCCGTGGGCAACTTGATGAAGCCTTCGATCCGCTTGCGGAGTTCGTTGATGGTGTTGACCTGCTCGGTGACCTTGCGGTCCAGGCCGTCCTTCTGGGTACGGTTCTCGCGGTCCTTGGCGATCATGCGGTCCTGGAGGCGCTGGAGTTGCTCGCTTAACTGGCCCTGGGACTTGACGGCGTCGTCGCGCGCCGTCGTCAGGTCGGTCTTTTCCTTGGTGTAGTTGGCGTCCTTCTGGGCCATCTCCTGCTCATGCTGCTTCTTGACGGCCTCGAGTTCCCCCTTGGCGGTGGCCAGTTCGGTGTCGACGGCGGCCTTGGCCCCCTCGACCTGGCCGACGCGGCCCACGAGTTCGCCGACGCGCCGCTGGAGGACGGTGACGGCGTCCTTCATGCTGGCGATCTGGACGGTCGTCGGCTGGTCCTTGACGTCGCTGTAACTCTTCTCGACGCCCTCCTTGGCCCCGCTCAGCAACTGGGTGGTCTGGTTGACGGCGTCGCTGACGCTCTGGCGCAGGGTGTCGCCGCGCTCCCCCTTGTACTCCTGCCCGATCAGCGAGAACGTCAGGCGCTGGATCTCAACGGCATAGGCGTCGGCCAACTTGGTCTTGGTCTCGAGGATGTCGGCCAGGTTCGCGCCCTCGTCCTTGTACTTATTGAGGAGTTCCTTCATGGGGTCGCGGCCGGAGTCGGCGGCCTGGTCGATGCGGGTCATGCCCAGGGTGTCCCGCTGGATCTCGTTGCGGGCGCTGAAAGTCCAGCCCCACAGGACCCACCCCGCCACGGCGAGGACAATGAACGCGATCATCAAGTACAAGAGATACGGGCTTGCGCGACGGGCGTGAATCGTTCGCCTGGCCATGAAGCGACCTCCGGTTCTGTCAGAGTACGCATCCCGCACGAAGCCGCCCTGCCCGCCGGCCCTTGGGGCACGGAAGGACGGCTTTGATCGCCGGACCCTGCCGCAGGAAAACGGTCCTAACCCTAGGTGGGGCGGAAACTTTTGTCAACAAAAAAAGCAAGTCCGCCGGCCGCCCCCGGCCGGACCGCAAATCGCTTGACACGCACGTCCCGCCGGCCTAGCATCCGGAGGTCCCGACCTGCCTGCCGGCCCGACCACGGCACGGCCCGCCAGCCACGGCACGGCTCGTGGCCGTGCCAGGGCGGCCGTGACGGACAGGCAGGGCAAGTTCCGCGGCGCACTTCCCGCAGGCCCGCAGCCGCGCCGAACCGGGCGGACGGGCCGCCGGGCGGGTGCGGCATCCCACGGGCCCCGGACCTTATGCCTCCACGGCTCTACATTCTCGACAGCCACGGCCAGTTATACGCCAGTTACTACGCCATCCGCAACCTTTCCAGCCCCAAGGGCGAGCCCACGAACGCCACCTTCGGCTTCCTGGCGACCCTCCTGAAGGTCCTGCGCGAGGAGCGGCCCGACTACCTGGCCGCCTGCTTCGACACGCCCGGCCCGACCCACCGCCACGAGGCCTTCGCGGCCTACAAGGCCCAGCGCAAGCCCATGCCCGACGACCTTGTCCCGCAGATCGCGCGGGTCCGCGAGATCCTGGGCCTGATGGGCATCCCGGTCGTCGAGGCGCCCGGCTACGAGGCGGACGACTGCATCGCCGCCCTGGCCGCCCGCGCCCGGAAGGCCGGCCTCGACGTGGTCATCTGTAGCCGCGACAAGGACCTCGAGCAACTCGTCGGCAACGGCGTCATGATGCTAGACACGAAGACCTTCGAGCACCTCGACCCGGAGGGGATCCGCAAGCGGCGCGGCGTCACGCCGGCCCAGACGATCGACGTCCTGGCGCTGGCGGGCGACGCGTCGGACAACGTCCCCGGCGTCCCCGGCATCGGCGAGAAGACGGCCGTCAAACTCATCGCCGAGTATGGGTCGCTCGACACCCTCCTGGCGCGGGCCGACGAGGTCAAGGGGAAGATGGGCGAGCGCCTGCGGGCCCACCGGGCCGACGCCCTCCAGAGCCGCATGCTCGTCACCCTCAGCGCCGAGGCGCCCGTGCCGCAGGACCTCGAGACCTGCCGCGCGCCGGCGACGTTCGACCGCGAGGCCCTGGTCGCCCTCTTGCGCGACCTGGGGTTCCGGCGGTTCGTCGAGGAGATCGAGTCGATGCCGTCGCAGGCGCCGGCGGCCGCACCCGCCGCAGCGGCATCCGGCGCCGCTGCACCCGCCGAGGCGGCGTCCGGCGCCGAGGGCATCCGCACGCACGTCGTCGACACGCCCGCCGCGTTCCGCGAGTTCGTGCGGGACCTGCGGGCACAGGACGCCTTCGCCTTCGACACCGAGACGACCGGCCTGGACCCGCGCAAGGACCGCCTCGTGGGCCTGAGTTTCGCCTGGGCCGACGCGGAGGGCTACTACCTGCCCCTGATGGGTCCCGAGAGCGAGCGGTGCCTCGCGCTCGAGGACGTGGTCGCGGGGCTGAAGGACATGCTCGGGTCGGACCGGCGGCTCCTGGTCGGCCAGAACCTGAAGTTCGACATGCTCGTCTGCCGCCGCGCGGGGCTCGACCTGGCCGAGCCCCTGTTCGACACGATGGTGGCGGCGTACCTCGCCAACCCCGGCCGCAACGAGTACAACCTCGACGCCCTGGCCCGCGATTACCTGGGCCACCGCATGATCCCCATCGAGAGCCTCCTGGGCGAGAAGCGCCAGGAGCGGACGATGGACTCTTGCCCGATCGACCAGGTGGCGGCCTACTCGGTCGAGGACGCGTGCGTGACGTGGCGCCTGCGGGGCCTGCTGGAGAAGGACCTCGCCCGGGCGGGCCTGACGGACCTGGCGCGCGAGGTCGAGATGCCCCTGGTGCCGGTCCTGGCGTCGATGGAAGAGACGGGCGTCGCCGTGGACACGAAGGTCCTCGGCGAGATCTCGGCCGACCTGGAGGGGCGGCTGGGGGCCCTTCAGCAGCGGATCTACAAGACGGCCGGCCACGAGTTCCTCATCGGCTCGCCCCAGCAACTCGCCCACGTCCTGTTCGAGGAGAAGGGCCTGCGGCCGCTGAAGCGGACGGCCAAGAAGACCCGCCCCTCGACCGACGCGGCGGTGCTGGAGGAACTCGCACGGCGGCATCCGCTGCCGCGGCTGGTCCTGGAATACCGGCAACTCGCGAAACTCAAGAACACCTATGTCGATGCACTTCCGAACCTGGTGGCGCCCGAGACCGGCCGCGTCCACACCTCGTTCAACCAGACGGTGACGGCCACGGGCCGCCTGAGTTCCTCGGAGCCGAACCTCCAGAACATCCCGATCCGCACGGACGAGGGGCGCCAGATCCGCCGCGCGTTCGTCCCGGGCGAGCGCGGCGGGGCCTTCCTCTCGGCCGACTACTCGCAGATCGAACTCCGGATGCTGGCCCACTACTCGGGCGACCCGGCCCTCGTGCGGGCCTTCGCCGGGGACCGCGACATCCACGCCTTCGTCGCCTCCGAGATCTACGGCGTCCCGGAGTCGCAGGTGACGCCCGAGATGCGCGCCAGCGCCAAGGTCGTCAACTTCAGCCTCATCTATGGCAAGACCGCCTACGGCCTGGCGCGCGACCTTGAGATCAGCGTCGGCGAGGCCGCCCGCTTCATCGACGACTACTTCGCGCGGTACCAGGGCGTGCGGGCGTTCACGGCACAGGTGCTGGAGCGCGCGCGGCACGACGGCTACGTGACGACCCTCCTGGGGCGCCGCCGCTACATCGAGGGCATCGACAAGATGGACCCGAAGCGCCTGAACTTCCCGGAGCGGACGGCCATCAACACGGTGATCCAGGGGTCGGCGGCCGACCTCATCAAGGTGGCGATGAACCGCATCTGGCGCCGCATCCGCCGCGAGCGCCACCCCAGCCGCCTCCTCGTCCAGATTCACGACGAACTTCTCTTCGAGACGCCGCGGTCCGCCGCCGACGCCGAGGGGGCCTGGATCGCCGAGGAGATGACCGGGGCGATGGACCTCAAGGTCCCCCTCAAGGTCAACCTGGCCTCGGGCAAGAATTGGATGGAGGCGGAGTGAGATTATTGCAGATTGTAGATTGTAGATTGCAGAGTGGCGAGGAACCCGTTCGCTGGCAACCTTGGCTCGCCGTGTCGTTCATTCTGCATTCTGCAATCTGCAATCTGCAATCGCGTGCACCCCAATGACCGCCCCGAAACCAACCTCTCCATCTCGTCCCCCCGCCCTTCCCGTCATCGGCCTCGTGGGCGGCATCGGGAGCGGCAAGTCGACCGTGGCGGCCCAGTTCGCCGCCCTCGGCTGTGCGGTGGTCGACGCCGACCGCATGGGCCACGCCCTGTTGGAGGAGCCGGCGATCCGCGGCGCCCTTGCAGCCCGGTTCGGCCGGAAAATCCTGGGTCCCGACGGGCGGATCGACCGGCGGCTCCTGGGGCAGGAAGCGTTCGCCTCGCCGGAGCATCTGGAAGCGCTTAACTCCGTTGTGCACCCGAAGTTATGGCCGCGCGTCCGCCGCGCCATCCTCGAGGCCCGCCGCCGGACCGACGTGCGGGCCGTCGTGGTCGACGCCGCCCTTCTGCTGGAGAAAGGACTGGACGCCCTGTGCGATTATGTGGTATACTTAGAGGCGCCAAAGGAGGTCCGCCGGGCCCGCATCGCTTCGTCCCGGGGCTGGCGTCCGAGCGAAGTCGCCCGCCGTGAGGCAATGCAGATTTCCCTAAAGGCGAAGCGCCAGCGGGCCGATTACACTGTGGATAACCGCTCCTCTTCAGAGCACACCCTTGAACAGGTCCGCACGATTCTGTCACGCTTGCTAAAGGAATAGGCCGGCGCCCAACGCGTCGCACGCCCCTAGCGTTCTCATCTGAACGCGTTCGTCCGTATCCGCTCAAAGCGAGGAAGCACACATGGCCAAGTCGCCGAACTCCACCGGCAGCACCACCAGCGTCAATGGGCCCACGTCGAGGCCCATGAAGCCCCCCCGGTCGTCCCCGAAACCGCGGGACAAGACCAAGGACACCACCCAGGAGGGCTTCGACGAGGAATCCCATACCCGCTACGAGGAGGCCAAGCGGAGCGACCTCCACATCGCGGAACTCCAGCGCCTGACCGTCGCCCAACTGCACGAGATCGCCAAGACCGAGGGCATCGCCGAGTACGCCGGCCTCAAGAAGCAGGACCTCGTCTTCCACATTTTGCGGAACCGCGTCCAGGCCAACGGCCTGATGTTCGGCGAGGGGGTCCTGGAGGTCCTGCCGGACGGCTTCGGGTTCCTGCGGTCGCCGGACTACAGTTACATGCCCTCGCCCGACG
>CAYGZE010000038.1:0-21370 GCA_964354185.1 uncultured Anaerolineales bacterium
GGCAAAGGAGAGCCCATGAAGATCCTGGAGGAGTTCAAGACGTTCGCGGTCAAGGGGAACGCCGTCGACATGGCGGTCGGCCTCGTCATCGGGGCCGCCTTCGGCAAGGTCGTCACGTCGCTCGTGAACGACGTGATCATGCCGCCCTTCGGGCTGCTCCTCGGCGGCGCCGACTTCACCAAGTTACAAATCGTGATGAAGCCGGCCACGCTGGACCCGGTGACGGGCGCCGTCGTCCAGGCCGCCGTCGCCCTCCGCTACGGGGCGCTCGTGGGCACGACGCTCGATTTCCTCATCGTCGCGGTCGCCCTGTTCCTGGTGGTCAAACTCATGAACGCGGCCCGGCGGCTGGGCACCCGCCAGGCCCAGGCCTGAAAGGTCTTGCCCGCCGGTGTCATCCGTCCGCGCCGGCGACTGACCCCGCGCCGGGTGCCACTGGCGGCTTGTCCGCCAGTGCCTTCTCCCCGCGGGCCCCGATGTGCCGCGCGGCCTACCGCGGCGACGAGGACCCCGGCTACACCGACGCCTGTTTCGCCCCGGACTCAAGCGCCTTCCTCGGCTTCCGCTGCGCCCGCGGCGCCCCCTGACCCCGCGCCGAGTGCCGCTCGGGGAATAGGGTGGTCGCCGCGGCGACCACGCGGCCTTTTGTCACCCCGAGGGAGCGCAGCGAGTCGAGGGGTCTCGCCGTGGACTTCCGCGCCGTGGCCGACCGTCGCCGGGTGCCACTGCCAGCAGGCAGGTCCCGCAATCCGCACTCCGCAATGGCAAGAGCCCCTACAAGATCGCCACCCTCATGGGCAACTCGCCCGAGATATGCCGAAGGCACTACGCCACTCTGCTTCCGGCCAGCCTCACGGACACAGTCGACTTTCCCTCGACTCATCAACTCCAGCCGCAGCACCGTCAACCAGCCGGTTCTCTGGCTTAGAAATACCTTGACTTCCACCCAGCCAAGGCTCATGCTATTCTACTCATATGGCCGCCAAGTTCTCTGAACGCATCGGCAAATCGCAGCCCAAGACCCTCCAAACGGACTCTATGGACGCCGATCTGCGCCATTCGCTCTGGAACTGTCTCTTACAAGCGCTGCCCGCGGACGCCTACTGGACCCACTTCGCCCGTGCTTCCGCGACCGGATTCTTCAAGCTCCCCACCGACGAGCTTCCGCTCAGCGGATCGGAATGCCAATCATGGGTCAAACGACATTTCTATAGGATCACGTGGTTCCAAGCTTATGACTTCATCGAGTTTTTTCTCGACGCTTACCTCCAGGTGGCCACTAAGTACCGCTTCCGGAACCTTCACTCCGTCGCGGATCTTGAGCATTTGCTTAACGCCGTCCTACAACGCGAGCTGTCCGCCTACAGGCTCATCGACGGCGTTCTCAGCCCCATCTCGAGCCCGGCCGAGATCGCCGCCCTCCAGGGGGCCCTTCATCAGACCCTCGCATCGGGCCTCTCCGGGGCCTACCAGCACCTGCACATCGCTCTGCAACTCTTGGGCAAGAAGCCCGAACCCGACTACCGCAACACGGTGAAGGAATCCATTAGCTCGGTGGAGTCCGTCTGCAAACAACTCTCCCGTGTTAGCAGTGGTGGCCTTGACGATGCTCTCACAACCCTGGGCCAGAAAATTCGCATCCATCCGGCCATGAGGGCTGGCTTCCTTAGCCTCTACGGCTACACCAGTGACGCTGGCGGAATCCGCCACGCACTACTTGACCAGCCCACGATCGACTTTGACGAGGCCAAGTTCATGCTCGTCTCCTGCTCCGCCTTCGTTTACTACCTCATTGGCAAGGCCGCAAACGCCGGCCTCCTCAAGGCCTAGGTCCCTGCCCAAGGCTGCAACTCCCCCGGCGGGCCTTGCGGGCCAGGACGGCGGGAGGTCGCAGGGCGAAGGCTGATTGCCTGGCGGGTCACGCCCTTACCTGGACCCGTCGCGATGGCTCATGGCGGAAACCCTCCTTCGCCCCCCGAACGGCCGGGGGGCTACGGCGGGCAGGTCCGCAACCCTCGCTGCCAGACTGCCGGCCCAGGGGCTGCGTTCAGGCAAGTCGCACCCTGCGTCAATGCCTCGAAGCGGAAAACGGGGTTCGCAGGAGGAGGATGACGAGCAGGATCGCCTGCACAAGGCCTTCGGCAAAATCGCAGAAGACGATCCAGAAGAGGCCGGCGCGCTCGTCCGACGGCACGGCTAGGAACAGGGCGGCCAGGCCGATCACGGCCACCGCCAGACTCCCGACGCCAAGGACCCAGATCAACGGACGGTACCGTCTTATGTCGGTCGCGCAGATGAAACACGCCAACCCTATGAGGACGTACAGGGCCATCAGAATCCGCCCCAGATAGGTCACGAGAATGCCCACAGGGATTCCGGGGTCGGCCCTGTGGATCAGGTAGGCAAACCAGGACTGAGGCATCACGGCTGCCACGAAAGCGGGCAGGGTTGTGATGCCGATGAAACGCAACAGCCACTTCAATCCGGATTCCGCGTTCATCATGCCGTGTCAGCGCCCAACGTACGCCTTCAGGGCTAGCGAGCAAAGCGAGGCATGCCCTGCAAGGGGTTGTTGGGGCTCTCCAGTTCAATTCTGAGGTTGTCTCTCCAAGAATACTCCTTCTTGTCCACAATCAAAGCACGTTGCATCACATCAATTTCATGACCGTAAATGCTCATGGTGATCCTACCGGGGCGCACGGTGGTGTCTGTGAATATGAGCCTGCCCACGGGAAGGGCCCGTGAGCCATCGATATCCACCGTTGCATCCATCGGAATCAATTGGTGCGTGTTCTTGAGGACGATCTCTGCTGGGGGGAGTTGGGGATGAGGGCAGGAAACCGTCACCACCGTGGCGTCCCCTATGGATTGGAAACGAAGATGCCAAGGGGATCCGGATGCATAGTGAACGAGTGTCGCACAGACGTACAGACATAAGGCAAGAACGGCCAACCCGAACGCGAGTTGTCCGACCAACTTGAGGATGGGTGCGGGTTTCATCTCAGTGCCCCAACAGCGATTGGATGGACCCGCATAGGATGCGGAACTCTGGTTTCCTGGCCGTAAACCACGCCGTTGATCCATCTGCCAGGGCTGCGAACCCCGGCCCGTCCGCGGTCACACCTCGCCAGGCAGTATACAGGGCCCATTCGGGCTCTGCAAATACACTCCCATTCAACCCCTGCATCCCCGCCGGCGCAGGGGTATGGATCAGGTGCAGACGCCCCTTTGCCTGACGCCCACTCCGCCGGCGGGACTTGCGGGCCAGGACGGGGGGAGGTCGCAGAGCGATGGCTGATTGCCTGGCGGGTCACGCCCTTACCTGGACCCGCCGCGATGCCTCATGGCGGAAATCTCAACCCGGGGAAGCGCCACCCTCACCCGGCCTGCGGCCACCCTCTCCCTGAGGGAGAGGGGCCGGGGGTGAGGGGAATCCCCTGCCGCGGCTTGCGGCTTGGGGCTTGCCGCCTGAGGCTGTTGCTCGTCGCTCGTGGCTCGCGGCTCGCGGCGCCGTTCGTCCCAGTCCCCAGTCCCCCGCCGTTCGTCCCAGTCCCCAGTCCCCGGTCCCCAGTCCCCGGCCGTTCGTCCCAGTCCCCAGTCCCCATTCCCCAGTCCCGCCGTTGCCTCTGTTGCGCCTTCCCAGTCCCCAGTCCCGAGTCCCCAGTCCCCCCATGTTAACAGGTGTTTGCGACTCCGATTTCGGTTCCGTCTCGCACTCGTAAGTGCTTCTCGCTGCGCCCTTTGCGCTCGGCGGCGAAATACGACCCCGCGACACCTCTATGGGCCCTATTTCGGATAGGGCGAGTCCGCTTTGAACGTAAGTGTTATGGACTCATGCCCACCTATCGAGCGCCAAAAGCCGTCAAAAGCGATCAAAAACCGACCAAAAGCGCTGCAATCCGTACGTAAAACGTCAAAAAACGATCAAAAACCGCCGGGTTTTGCCTTACCCATCTTAACATCGGCGAGGCCCGACGCCCCTGGCGCTAGCGCCAGGCCGGTTTTGCCCGGCCGGAGGCCCGAAAAATCGGCAAATTCCGCGCGCGCCAACCCGTTTTCCAGATTGTAAAAAGCGGACTTACAGCAAAACGGGGGCACAGCCGGGGGCGGGCGGCAGGTAGGGTGGGTGCTTGCACCCACGCGGTACAGGAGCGGCGGCACGCGGGCGCGGTTCGCGGGCGGGGAGCACCCGCCAAGACTGTGGGCGGGCCGCCAGTGGCACCCGGCACCTGGCCGGGCCGCGGCCGGGCGCGCGGGCCGGTTGGCGCGGTGGCAGCCGGCGGATTGGCCGGGCCGCGGTCGCGGCCCTAAGGCGTCAGCGGGTCCGCAGGCGCAGGCTGGCGATCAGGACCAGGGCGGGTGCCAGGGCGAGGGCTGCCATGGCCGGGGCCAGGCTGCCGAACGGCCCGGCCAGGTACCCGATGGCCGCCGGCGCCACGGCGCACCCGATGCACCCCACCGCCGACAGGACCGAGTACATCGACGCCCCCGCCTCGGGGAACCGGTCTCCCGCGATGGCCAGCAGCGTCGGCCAGAAGCACGCCACGCTGAAGCCCAGGATGCCCAGGCAGACGACCCGCCCTGCCGTCCCCAGGGGCAATGCCACGGCGGCCAGGCAGACCATGCTGACGGCGGCCGCCGTCGCCAGCAGGCGGTGCACCCCCACGCGGCTGGCGGCCGCCGAGGCCGTGAACCGCCCGGCTGCCATCAGCGTTCCGAACAGGGCCAGCCCGGCCCCGGCCAGGAGGTTGCTGCCGGCGGTCGGACCGCCGGGCGCGGCCAGGCTCTGGACGAGGCTCGGTAGCCAGTTGGCCGGCCCCAACTCGGTCATCGCGCCCAGGAACATGGCCACGGCCACGACCCAGAACACCGGCCTCAGCATCAGCGTGCGGACCCTCAGGCGCAGCGGGCCGCGATGCGCCTGCCGGGGCAAGGCCCCGAGCGCGCTCGCCACCCCGTACGGAACGCACAGGACGCCCAGGGCACGGAAGGTCCATCGCCAGGTGACGCCCGCCGGCTGGAGAAGGGTGATCAGCAGGGCGACCCCTACCAGGCCCAGGCAGTAGAAGCCGTGCAGGAAGTTGGCCATCCTGGCCCGGCGGTCCGGGTAGACGGCACAGACGATCGGCGTCAGGAGGGGGTCTACGACCGATCCGCCGATGCCCAGGAAGACCGCCCCCCAGATCGCCTGGTGGAAGCCCTGAACCTCGGCCATCAGGAACCAGCCGACCGCCTGCATGGCCGACGCCGCCAGCAGGAGGCCGCGGAAGCCGACCCGGTCGGCCACGGCCGCCACCGCGACCGACACCCCGAACGACCACATCGGGGCGCTCAGGACGAGGCCCTGCTGGGCGTAGTCGAGCCCCAGGTCCCGGGCCATCGAGGGCGTGCACATCGCCAGGCCGCCCACCGTGAAACTCATGGTGACCATGGCCGTGCAACAGGTCAGCATCACCGCCCTGCTCTGGGTCACTCCGGGGCCCCTTCCCGACGCCTTTGGCCAGCGGGAGTATACGGCCGCGGCCGCGGAAGCGAAGCGGAATCCGGGCGGGACACGGCGCTACGCGGGTTGCCGCGCCCGCGCCTGGGCGGGGGACGGGGCGAGCGAGGCGGCGAGGAGTTCCAGGGGGCTGTAGACCGGCAGGCCGGTCCCCTGGGCGAGTTGCATGCGGCACATGCCGCAACTGGTGACGACGGCGTCGGGGCGGGCGGCCAGGATGCGGTCGAAGGCCTCGCGGGCGATCTCCTGGCTGATGGGGCGGTTGGCGGTCTTCAGGCCGAAGGTGCCGCCCATGCCGCAGCACGTCGCGTTCGACACGACGAACTCCAGGCCCAGGGCCTTCTCGAGGAGCCGCCGGGGCTGGTCCCCCCTGCCCGCGGCCCGCAGGTGGCACGGGGCGTGGTAGGCCAGGCGCTTGGCGCGCCAGGGGGCCTCAAACGGCGTCCCCTCACCCCCACCCCCTCTCCCTCGAGGGAGAGGGGAGCCAGGCGCCGCCGGGCCTGCGGAGCCCAGGGCCGCCAGTGGCACCCGGCCCTCGGCGATGAGTTCCTCGAGCAGGTAGTGCACGTCGCGGACGGCCGAGGCGAGGACCTTGGCGCGGGGGTCGTCGGCGGCCATGTCGAGGTAGTCGTCCGAGAGGGTAAGGACGCACGAGGGGCAACTGCTCGCGACGGTGTAGCCCGCTTCGACCAGGGGCGCGAGGCGTTCGAGGTTGTACCGCATATCGGCCAAAGCCCCCTGGGCGTCGCCGGCCGAGATCTTCGGGATGCCACAGCAGTGCTGCTCCGGGATGAACGCGTCGCAGCCGAGGGCGTCGAGGACCCGCAGGGCCGCGCGGCCGACCTGGGGCTCGTTGAAGAGTTCGAAGCAGCCGGCGAAGTAGGCGATCTTGCGAGGGCCGGCCCGGCCCACTGGCGGACAAGCCTCCTTCGCCAAGGCTTCGGAGCCCAGGGCCGCCAGTGGCACCCGGGTTGCCGTCCCCTCCTTGAGCGTGTCCTGGGCGAAGGGGGGCATGGGCGCGTCGGGCGCGACGCCGCCGAGGGCGCCCATGAGCCGCCGCACGGGCCGCCACCCGAGAAGCCAGTTCGAGAACGGGGCCGCCAGGCTCCCCACGCGGCCCAGGAGGCGGACGCGGAGCATCAAGCGCTCGCGCCACGGGATGCGGCCCGCGCGGCCGAGGTGCTCCTTGTGTTTGAGGACCAGGCCGGGCACGTTCACGTGGCTCGGACACTCGACCAGGCACGTCTTACAGTTGTAGCAGAGGCGGGCGACCTCCTCCATCTTGGGGTCGGCGAGGTCCACCAGGTCCAGATCGCCCGCGACGTGGGCCCGCAGGAGGTTGGCCTTGGCGCGCGGCGAGGCCGCCTCGTCGCGCGTCACCTTGTAGACGGGGCAGTAGGCACGGCAGGTGCCGCAGCCGTGGCAGCGGTCGAGTTCGGCGGCCCAGGGCTCGCGGTCGAAGGCCGCGCCGGTCGGGCGCGGGGCGTAGCCGGGAGGGGCGCGGAGGTCCTCCAGGTGAACCTCGCGCTCCTCGGTGACGATCTTGCCGGGATTGAGGGTGCCCGCGGGGTCCCAGAGGCGCTTGACCTCGCGCATGACGTCGTAGAGGGGGCCGAACTGGAGGTCGAGGTAGCCGCTGCGCGTCAGGCCGTCGCCGTGCTCGCAACTGATCGTGCCGCCCAGGTCGATCGTCAGCCGCGCGACCTCGCCGGCGATGGCCTTCATGCGGACGACGTCTTCCGGGACGCGCGTGTCCAGGAGCGGGCGGGCGTGGAGGTTCGAGTCGCCGGCGTGCCCATAGACGGCAGCCTCGACGCCGTGGCGCTCGAAGATGCGGCGCAGGCCCTCGATGTAGGGGACGAGGCGATCGGGCGGCACGGTGACGTCCTCGATGAACGCCGTGATCCGCCGCGGGCCGGGCAGGCGCTGGAGGATCTGGACGGCCCGCTTGCGGACGAGCCACAGGCGCTCCTGCTCGGCGGGGTCGTAGGCGTCGACGGCGCCGAAGGCGAGGCGCAGGTCGTCGAGGATAAGGCGCCGGGCCGCGGCCACCGAGGCCTCGTTCGCGGCGCGGTCGTCGGAGAGGAACTCGACCAGGAGGACCGTGTCGGCCTCCTTCGGCAGGTAGGCCCCGGGCACGGAGCCGTCGGCCCGGACGATGTCGAGGAAGTGGCGCTCCATGATCTCGCAGGCGCTCGGGCCGAGGTCGAGGAGGGGCCGGACGGCGCGGCCGGCGCGCTCGAGGTCCGAGAACCAGAAGAGGACGCTCGCCCGCTCTTTGGGCTTCGGCACGAGCGCCAGGCCGGCCGCGACGATCACGGCCAGGGTGCCCTCGGAGCCGACCACGAGCCGCGTCAGGTCGAACACATCGCCGCGCACGACGTCGAACAGGTTGTAGCCGGCCGAGTTCTTGCTCGTGTGCGGGCGGTAGCGGTCGATGAGGGCGGCGTGCTCGGTGACGAGGCGGTGCGTGCCGGCGGCGATGCGGCCGAGGGTGTCGGTGCGCGCCTCGAGCCGCGCGAGCGCCTGGCCGCCGAGCGCGAGCGGTTCGAGCCGCGCGGTCGACCCGTCGGCCAGGACCACGTCGAGCCACCGGACGTAGTCCTTCATGGACCCGTAGCGGATGCCGCGGCTGCCCGAGGCGTTGTTGCCCAGGTTGCCGCCGAGGGTACAGAAGGGCTCGCTCGAGGGGTCGGGGCCGAGCATGAGGCCGTGCGGCGCGAGCGACGCGTTGAGGACGCCCGTGACGAGGCCCGGCTGGACCTCGGCCTGGCGGGCGGAGGCGTCGATGCGCAGGATGCCGCGCATGTACTTCGTGAAATCCACCACAATCCCGCGGCCGAGCGCCTGGCCGCACAGGCCCGAGCCCGCGCCGCGCGGGATGACCGAGACGCCCAGTTCGCCGGCGGCCCGGACGGTGGCGGCCACGTCGTCGGCATCCTTCGGCACGACGACGGCGGCCGGCATGATCTTGTAGATGCACGCGGCGGTGGCGTAGGCGGTGCGGCTGAAGCGGTCGGTCAGGACGTCGCCGCGGACGCGCCCGGCCAGGGCGTCGCGAATCGTCTCGGCAGAGACGCTGCGCTCGCTTGTCGCCGTCATGCCCGCCTCACTTGATTCGCCCGGAGCACTGGCATACTATACGATGGCGCGGCGGAAAGACAAGGCGAACCGATGGCGAAGGCGGTGGCGTGCGTCTCAGGCGGGCTCGACTCGGCCCTGGCGGTCGCGCTCATCCAGCGCCAGGGCATCGAGGTCACCGCCCTGCACGTCGCGCACCTGTGGCACCCGCGGCCGTTCGACGCGCACGAGGCGCCGCCCACCGTGCGCGGGATGGAGGCGCGCGGCGTGCGAGTCGTCGTCGTGGACGGGTCGGCGGCCGACCTGGAGGTCGTGCGGCGCCCGCGGTTCGGCTTCGGCAAGCGGATGAACCCCTGCCTCGACTGCCGCATCTGGACGCTGGCCCAGGCGCGGCGCCTGATGGAGGCCGAGGGCGCGGCCTTCGTGTTCACGGGCGAGGTGCTGGGCCAGCGGCCGATGTCGCAGCACCGCCAGGCGCTGGACCTGGTGGCCCGGGAGAGCGGCCTCGGGGACCTCTTGCTCCGGCCCCTTTCGGCGAAGCGGCTCCTGCCCACGCGGCCGGAGCGCGAGGGCGTCGTCGACCGCGAGCGACTGCTGGGCATCGTCGGCCGCAGCCGCCACGAGCAGATGGCCCTGGCCGCCGCGTGGGGCATCACCGAGTTCACGAGCCCCGCGGGCGGGTGCCTCCTGACGGACCCCATCTTTGCGCACCGCGTGCGGGAGCACCTGGCCCACGGGGCCCTGGCGGCCGAGGACGTGGAACTCCTGAAGGTCGGGCGGCACTTCCGCCTGGACGACGAGACGCGGCTGGTCATCGGCCGCAACCAAGCGGACAACGACCGGATCGTCGCGCTCTTCGGCGCGGGGGACGTGCGGCTCGAGGCCGCCGATATGCCGGGGCCGACGACCCTCCTTCGCGGCCGCGCGACCGGCGAGAACGTCCTGGCGGCCGCGCGGATGACGCTGCGCTACTGTAAGACCGAGCCTGGCAAGACGTACGCCGTCACGGTGACGCCGACGGGCGGGACGCCGACCGCGCTCGAGGCGGCCCCCGCCGGCGAGGCCGATATCGGACGCCTGAGGATTGCGCCGGAGGGCCGGGCATGAGCCCCGCGAAGCAGACGCCGTCGCACCTGGAGGCCAAGCGCTCGCGCCTGGACACGACTCTGAAGGACCTCGGGTCGGTGCTCGTCGCGTTCTCGGGCGGGGTCGATTCAACGTTCCTCGTGGCCGAGGCCCGCCGGGTCCTGGGGCGCGACAAGGTGCTCGCCGTCACGGCCCAGAGCGAGACTTACCCCGCGAGCGAACTCGCGGAGGCCAAGGCCCTTGCGGCCCGGCTCGACGTCGCCCACGAGGTGATCGTCACGCGCGAACTGGACCTGCCGGGATTCCGCGACAATCCGCCCGAGCGGTGCTACCATTGCAAGACCGAACTTTTCCGCCGCCTCCTGGAGTTGGCCGAGAAGCGCGGGATCGCCGCCGTGTGCGACGGGGCCAACGCGGACGACGCGTACGCCTGGCGGCCGGGCCTCCGGGCGGCCGACGACCTCGGCATCCGGAGCCCCTTGAAGGAATCCGACCTGAAGAAAGATGAGATTCGGGCCTTGTCGCGCGCGATGGGCCTGCCGACGTGGAACCGCCCGCCGATGGCCTGCCTGGCCAGCCGGTTCCCCTATGGCCAGACGATCACGGAGGAGTCGCTCGGCCGCGTGGCCCGGGCCGAGGAGGTGTTGCACGGCCTCGGATACGCGGCGTGCCGCGTCCGCGACCACGGCGCGGTCGCGCGGATCGAGGTCGCGCCGCAGGAGGTCGCCGGCCTCGCCGGCCGCGACGCGGGGCGCATCGTCGCCGCGCTCAAGGCGCTCGGATACGTCTACGTGTCGCTAGACCTCGAAGGCTACCGCTCGGGCGCGATGGACGAGGCCCTGCCGCGGGAAAGTATCTGACGGACGTACTCATTGCGGCGCCGGGGTCCTACTGCGCCCCGCCGAGGTCGACCCGCGGCGCGGCCCGCTCGATGGCCGACTCGACCTCGAAGAACTCCGCCGGCTCGAACTGGAACATCCCCGCCAGCACGCTCGTGGGGAACATCTGGCAGCGGTTGTTGTAGTCGCGGACGTTCGCGTTGTAGAACCGCCGCGCCGCCTGGATGCGGTCCTCGGTCTCCACCAGTTGCCCCTGGAGCGCGAGGAAGTTCTGGCTCGCCTTGAGGTCCGGGTACCCCTCGGCCAAGGCGAAGAGGCGCTTGAGGCCGCCCACCAGCACGTTCTCGTCCTTCGCCTGCGAGGCGGGCGACCCGGTCGAGGCCACCGCGCGGTTCCGCGCCTCGACCACCTGCTCGAGGACCTCTCGCTCGTGGCGGGCGTAGCCCTTGACCGTCTCCACCAGGTTCGGGATCAGGTCGTAGCGGCGCTTGAGTTCCGTGTCGATGCCCGACCAACTCTCGCGGACGTGGTTGCGGCCGCGCACAAGGCTGTTGTACATGCCGACCACGACGAGCCCCACGACGAGGACCGGCACGACGACGCAGAGGCAGAGCGGAAGCCCTGCCGCCAGTGGTTCCACCATCACGGCCACCAGGAGGCCCTCGGCGCCCGTCGCGTTCATCCGTTCCCTCCCGGCGGCTGTGCGACGCCGCGCTCCTTCAGGACGTACTCTGGGATGCTCTGCACGATCTGCTGGGCGATGGCGATCAGCCGCCGCACGCCCTCGGCCCCGCTGGCCGTCTCGTACACCATGATCAGGGGGCCGTTCATCTCGATCGACGGCGCGGTGCCGCACCCCAGCAGGTACTCGATCAGCCGCGCGTGGAAGATGTCGTACGCGAACTTCGACCGCTCGCACTTCACATAGTACCGGCGGCTGAACTCGTCGCTCTCGAAGTCCAGGTCGTCGTGGCCGACCCAGGAGGCGATCGTGTCGAACACGCTCTCCTTCCGCAGCCACAGGTGGTCCGCCAGGATCGGCAGGTCTAGGACGACCGCTTGGTAGGAATGCGTCGTCTGGTTCTTGCCGCTGCCCGTCGTGTACCGGTAATCGAAGGCGACGCACCGACGGCCGCCGAGCGCCCCCGCGAGGACGTTCGACGCGCGGCGCGAATGGCCGCGGCCCATCAGGGCGAAGTGGGCGTAGCGCTCGGCCAGGCCCCACGGGTCGTCGGCGTAGAACTGAAGGCCGAGTTCGGCGGCCAGGGCGGCCATGGCCTCGCGCTGCCGGCGGGCATGGAGGATCCCCAGGATGATGACCACCGCCGCCACCGCGCCAAACGCGGCGATGGCCAGGCACGGCACCGCGCTCGCCCCGGCGGCGAAGATGGGCTCCACGGGACCTCCCTCCCTTGTGCGGCGCCTGCCCTGCCTGCCGGCAGGCTCCCGGCGGGCGGGTGCGATTATACGCACGCCCGGTGCCGAGCGTCAAAAGCAAAGCCCGGCGCGGCTCCCCCTGCCCGCCCTGCCGCCCGGCCCAGGTCTGTGCGTGATCCGGCCCTCCCGTCCGAGAACCTGACGGAGCCGCAGCACTGAGCAGTGCGGGGCGTCTCCTGACCCGCCGCGCACGCCGGCGCCCGGCGGCTTGATTCCCGGGCCGCGCCCGTATAGGATACTGCCGTGACGAACCATCCATTCGCCGAAATCCCGGAGGTCCTCGAGGACCTGAAGGCCGGCCGACTGGTCGTCCTCGTGGACGACGAGTACCGCGAGAACGAGGGCGACCTCGTCTGCGCCGCCGAGAAGGTCACGCCCGAGATCGTCAACTTTATGGCCACGGAGGGGCGCGGCCTGATCTGCATGCCGGTCGCCGGCGAGATCGCCGACCGCCTGAACCTCGCCCCCCAGACCGCTGACAACACGGCCGCCTTCGGCACCGCGTTCACCGTCTCGATCGACGCTCGAACCGGCATCACGACGGGCATCAGCGCGGCCGACCGGGCGCGGACCATCCGCATCGCCGTGGCCGACGACACGCGGCCGCAGGACCTTGCCCGGCCCGGCCATGTCTTCCCGATCCGGGCGCGCGAGGGCGGCGTCCTGGTTCGCGCCGGCCAGACCGAGGGCGCGGTCGATCTGGCCCGGATGGCGGGCCTGCGGCCGGCAGGTGTCATCTGCGAGGTCGTCAAGCCCGACGGCACGATGGCGCGGGTGCCCGACCTGGTCGAGTTCTGCCGGCGGCACGGCCTCAAGATGTGCAGCGTCGCCCAGATCATCGCCCTGCGCCACCGCCAGGAGCGCCTGGTCCGCAGGGCCGCCCAGGCCCGCCTGCCCACGAGGCACGGGGAGTTTCATCTCTACGTCTATGAGAGCGTGGTCGACGCGTTTCCGCACGTCGCCGTGACCTTCGGCGGAATCGGGGTCTACGGCGCGGACGGCAAGGCCCCCGTCCAAGACGGGCCCGTCCTCGTCCGCATCCACTCGGAGTGCCTGACGGGCGACGTCTTCGGCAGCCTGCTGTGCGACTGCGGCCAGCAACTCCAGACGGCCCTGGCCCGCGTGGCCGCCGAGGGACGCGGCGCCGTTGTCTACATGCGCCAGGAGGGCCGGGGCATCGGCCTCAAGAACAAAATCCTCGCCTACCGCCTCCAGCAGGAGGAGGGCCTGGACACGGTGGAGGCCAACGTCCGCCTGGGGTTCCAGCCCGACCTGAGGGACTACGGCATCGGCGCCCAGATCATGGTCGACCTCGGGATCCGCCGGGTGCGCCTCATGACGAACAACCCGCGGAAGATCGTGGCCCTCAACGGCTACGGGCTCCAGATCGTCGAGCGGGTGCCCCTCGTGGTCGAGCCCAACGAGCAGAACGCCCGCTATCTGGACACGAAGCGCCGCAAACTCGGACACATGCTGGACTACGAAGAGCAGGCGTAGCCGTGCGATGCGGCGGCGCTGGCCGGCCTAACTCAGGACTTCCTCGACCGTCCGCGGGTTCAGGAGCCCTTTCAGCTTGTTCAGGGCCCGGGTCTCGATCTGGCGGATCCGCTCCTTCGTAACGCCGAAGTGCTTACCCACCTCCTCGAGCGTCTGGGCGTCGCCGGCCTCGCCCAGGCCGAACCGCCGCATGACGATCTCGCGTTCCCTGGGCTGCAACTGGTCCAGCACCCGTTCGATGGACTGGCGGACGGTGGTGTCGGGCTCGCGATAGCCCTCCTCGCCCTCGAAGCGCAGGTCCTGGCTCGTTTCGAGCAACTCGTCGCGCCCGGTCATGAAGCGGTCGCGGCGGACCCCTTCCTGCGGGACGCTGCGGGCGAAGTTCTTCATGATCGCCCACGACGCGTAGGTCGAGAACTTGAACCCCCGCGTGTAGTCGAACTTGTCGACCGCGCGGATCAGGCTCATGTTCCCGTCGGAGATCAGTTCGAAGAAGTTCGTCTGCGGGCCGACGTGGCGCTTCGCAATGTTCACCACCAGCCGCAGGTTCGCCTGGATAATCTGGTTCTTCACCTGGCGGGCCTCGCCCAGGAGGCGGTCGACCTCGTCCATGTCGGCGCCCTGGGGCGCGCGGCTGTGCAGGAGGCGATCGCGAATCTTCGCCGCCTTGTACTTGAGGTAGTTGTAGCGGCGGAAGAGCGCCTGCTCCTCGTCGCGCGACAGGAGCGGCGTCTTGTACAGCGTCTTCAGGTAGATCGGCAGCCCCTTCGGCGGCGTTGGCGACCGCTTCGGCTTGGCGACCGCCTCGACGGTCCCCTCGCCCAGGATCAGTGCGTCCGCGTCCGGGCGCTCGAATTCCGGGCTCGCCATGTACTCGACCGGTTCCTCGAGCAACTCCCGCGCACGTTCCTCGGTGATGATGCGGTAGATGCTCGACCGCGTGCGGCAGAACCGCTTGGCCAGGGCATGGACCCCAACGCCCCGGAGGTAGTTCTGGTAGATCATCCGGCGGTCTTGGTCCTGAAGCGGCTCGGTGGCGTCGGGGAAGAGTTTCTGGCCGGGGTGCTCGCGGTCGTACTGCTTGATGACCTGCCGGATCGTCTCGGGCGCGCGGCCCAGGCGCCTGGCGATCCGCTTGGAGACCTCGAACAGGCAGCAGTGGCAGAACAGGCTCAGCCGCCGGGCGCGCCGGATGATCTCCCGGTTCTCCGCAGGGCTGAGGCGGCTGAACTCGGCGGCTGCGGCGACCTTCTCCTGGTTGCGGGCCGCGAAGCGGTCCAGGCTCGACTTCAGGAACCCCACCCGCATCCGGCCGTCCGCGCCCACGAACCGCCGCGACACCAAGCCCGCCCTCCGCCACCGCTGAAGCGTCTTCTCCGACACGCTGAAGTGCTGCGTCGCCTCGCGCAGCGAGAGGACCTTCTCGCCCAGGCCGTCGAACGCCACCTTCAGCGTCCCGGACACCTCCTCCACCAGACGGACCAGGTCGGCCCGCACGTAGCGGCCCTGAAGGACCTTCCCAATATCGCCCCGGGGCCTGTAGCCGGTGATCTGATAACAGATAAACTCGAACGGGTAAGGCTTTGCGGGATCTACCAAACACACCAGGTGTTCAGCGCGGTTGACTTCCTGGGTCCGGACCTGGAGCGGCGAATAACCCAGTTGCTTCGCCAGATCCGCCATCTCGGCGTAGCGGAAGTTTGCCATGGTGGGCCCCCGGCAAACCTGTCCCCCGTCTACCCGTACTATACGACACGCAAGGCCGCCCGTCAACAGGATTTCCGGAACGTCTTGCCCTCCAGGTGTCCCCCTCGCAGGCGAGAGGCTCATAGGTCACCTGGGGGGCAGACCTGGCCTGGCCAGCCGAGAGCCGGCCGGCTGGGGGATCGCACCCCACTCCGTCCGGGCCATGCCAGGCACATGTAGTTCGTTCCTGCGGTGGCCTCTGAGGCCGTTGCGCCGCCCGGCCAAGGCACTCTTCTCGCACACCCCAAGGGGTTCCTCCCGACCTGACCGGAACCCCCTCTTCGCGCACGGAGCAGAACACCCCCGGGCCGGGATGGGCGAAATCGCGGCCGCGAAACAGTTGTGCCTGTCGCAGGTTTCTGTATGCTACCCGTGACCGGCCGCCCGCATCGGGCCGCACGAGTCGGAGGCCGCCTGCCGCGATGGCAGCGGGTGCAGGCCACGGCCTGCCGCCTCGTCTTGATGGCTGGGATGTCCGCCCTGGTGAGGAGGGTTGCCCAGGTGTCCAACGAGCAAAGACCCCGCGCTGCGGGGCCATCCCGCATCGAGGCTGTGTCCGACCTGGTGTTCCTTGCGGGGCGGCTCCGCCCGAGGACGGTCATCATCCCCGGCGGCGACCGCGAGGACGAACTGCTGCTCGTCGAGTCGGCCCGCGATCACGGGATCGTGGAGCGGTGCATCCTCGTGGGCGACGAGGGGGCCATCCGCCACGCGGCCGCGAAGGTCGGGGTCGCCGTCTCGGCCGACGACATCCTGCCAGCCGCCACGCAGGAGGAGGCCGCCCAACAGACGGTGGACGCGGTTGCCGCCGGCGGCATCGATGTGATCCTGAAGGGCAACATCTCAACGCCGATTCTTAACCGGGCCGTTATGCGCATCGCCGTGCGGCCGACGATCAGCCTGGTGACCGTGTTCGACGCCGCCCCCATCGCCGGCGGCCGGCCCATGCTCCTGACGGACCCTGGGGTCACGACGGACTGCACGCTCGAGCGCATGGTCGGCTTGGTGGAGAACGCCGTGGACGTGGCCCGTTTGATCCTGGGCATCGAGCGGCCACGGGTCGCCATCCTGTCGGCCAACGAGAAGATCATCAGGTCGCTGCCCTCGACGCAGATGGGCCAGGCGCTGGCCTCGCGGCCGTGGGAGCACGCGACCGTCTACGGGCCGCTGTCATTCGACCTGGCGGTCAGCGCGGACTCGGTCCGCCTGAAGGCGGGGTCGCTCGACGAGGCCGCGCGCCAGGTTGCCGGCCGGGCCGACGTGTTGGTCTGCCCCTGCCTGGACTCGGCAAACATCCTCTACAAGGTCATCATGGAGATCGTCAAGTACGGGCTGGGCACGTTTGCAGGGGTGACGGTGGGCGTCCGCGTGCCCTACGTCATCCTGTCCCGGGCCGACAACGTGGAGACGAGGTTACAGTCGATCGCCTTGAGCAGCATGGCCAGAGAGTACATGGATGCGGGGCGGCAGGCGTGGCGCCCCGCGTGATGGGCGCGTCCCGCGCAAGGAGCAAGTCTGTCATGGCGAACCTGGACGAGAAGAAGCACTGGGTGTTCCGCGTGGGAGTCGCGGACCGGGCCGGCGCGCTGACGAGCATCGCGTCGGCGTTCTCGAACCGCGGGATCTCGATCGAGACGGTCGTGGGGCACGGCACGGCGTACCCGGGAGCCCCCGGCGGCGCCGTCGTGGCCACCTTCTGGTGCACCGAGGCCGAGAAGGACGAGATCGTGCGGGTCGTCGGGCGCCTCTCGAAGGTGACATCGCTCGAGGAGCACCCCTACGAGTCGGAGAGCCTCCGCAAGAGCGCCCTGGTGCGGGTGGCCCGGCGTCTGGCGCCGCCGGACGTCGCCGGGCGCGAGACCTTCCTGACGTGCGAACTCATCCACGAGGCCAAGGGCACGCTCACCTATTTCCTGGCGGGGTCGCCGAGCGAATTGGACCCGGTGCTCGGGCGCCTTGTCGCCGAGGGGGTCCTGACGGACATCGTGTACGCGGTGATCGGGCCGTAGCCGAGGGCCGCCCCTGCCCCTCTGGCCGCCCGCGCAGTCGGGGTTGACGGCGCGGCGGGCTGGCGACTGGGGTCCGGGCCCCAGCGGGGCCCGGTACGGGGGGTCACACGCCGGCGGCGGCGTGGCGTTCGAGGACGCCGACGGCGGTGTTCATGCTGGTGAGGCGCTTGGGCGGCTCCTTCTCGAGGCACCGCAGGACCAGGTTGGACACCTCCGCGGGGATGGCGGCAATACGGCGGTCGAGCGGGACGGGCCGGACGTTGAGGATCTTGTTCAGGGTCTGGTGCTGCTCGGGGCTCTCGAAAGGCCAGTGGCCGCAGAGAAGTTCGTAGGCGACGACGCCCCAGGCGAAGACGTCGGCCCGGTGGTCGCAGGGCTCCCGCTTCAGCAGTTCCGGCGCGAGGAACTCGACGGTGCCCATCCGCGACCGGAGGGCCGGAGCGTTCATGAGCGGGGTGGCCAAGCCGAAGTCGATGAGTTTGACCTGGTCGTTGCCCGTCACAAACACGTTCTTCAAGCAGACGTCGTTGTGGGTGAACCGCCGGGAGTGGACGTGGGCGAGGCCCTGGGCGGCCTGGAGGAGCATCGCGAGGCGGCGGCCATCAAGGTGCTTGGGGTCGCCGCTCATCAGGCTGGCGAGCGTCACGCCCTCGAGATACTCGAGGACCAGGAAGTGGCTCCCGGCCAGGTCGCCGTGGTCGAAACACTTGACGACGTTGGGATGGTCGAGGGCCGCGGTGATCTGGCCCTCGGTGAAGTCCCCATAGATCGCCTCTAGTTTGTCGACGGGCTTGCGGGCTTCCGGCTTCTGGACTTTCACGGCCACGACCTGGCCCGTGTCATCGTCCTGGGCCTTGAAGAGGTACGACATGCTGCCCTCGCGGGCCTTGCCGCGGAGGGTGTAGCCCGGCAGCGCCGTCGGCGGACCACCGCGCAATCTCTGGAGGAATCGTTTGATCACGGTCCACGCTCCGAGTCGGCCTGGGGCCGACACCACGGGCCCGGGAGAGAAGTGTGCGAGTATCATACCCGGCGCATGCGGCAGCGCCAACAAAAATCCCGCCCGGCGCCTTGGTGGGTCGGGGGTCGCCAGGCACGAGACCCGGCCCGCGGCCCGCGCCCCTTCCACTCTCTTGAACCGCGCGAAGGCGCCGGCGGTGACTCGCGAATTCCACGAAAACGCCGGGCGCCTACCTGGCGCAGTAATCGATCAGCGCGGCGATCTCGCTGCGCAGGTCGCGCCGGGGGACGATCCGGTCGACGAAGCCGTGCTCCAGCATGAACTCGGCCGTCTGGAAGCCCTCGGGCAGTTCCTGTTTCATCGTCTCGTAGATGACGCGAGGACCGGTGAAGCCGATCATGGCGCCGGGCTCGGCCAGGATCACGTCGCCCAGGGAGGCGAAACTGGCGGCCACGCCCGCGGTGGTGGGGTTCGTCATGACGCTGATGAAGAAGCCCTTGCGCTCGGCGAACCGGGCCAGGGCGGCGCTCGTCTTGGCCATCTGGGCCAGACTGAGGATGCCCTCCATCATGCGGGCCCCGCCCGAGGCGCTGCACACGACCAGGGGAAGCCCGAGGTCCATCGCCTTCTCGACGGCGCCCGTGATCTTCTCGCCCACGACGCAGCCCATCGAGCCCATGATGAAGTTGGGGTCGAGCGCCCCGAGGACGACGGGACGCCCCTTGATGTAAGCGCGGCCGACGATGGCTGCGTCGTAGAGGTTGGTCTGGCGCTGTGCGTCGGCCAGGCGCTCGACGTAGGTCTTGCGGTCGACGAAGCCGAGCGGGTCGGGCGACATCAGGTTCGGGAAGTACTCCTCGAAACTGTCGACATCGGCCAGCAGGGCGATCCGCTGATGCGCGCCGATCTTGAAGTGGTACTGGCACTCGGGGCAGACGTGGAGGTTCTCCTCGACGCGTTTGCGGTAGACCATCTCCTCGCAGCCGGGGCACTTGAGCCACAGGCCTTCGGGGATGTCCTTCTTCTTGGCCCGCCCGTCGAGCGCCATGGGGGACCTCGCGCGTCGGTTACGCCCGCGCCGGCGCGGCCTCGGCGGCCGCCCGGCGCAGTTCCTCGACGGCCCGGCCGTAATCGCGGTCGGGCGCCTGGAAGATCGCCGTTCCTGCCACGAGGATGTCGGCGCCGGCCGCGGCCGCGTCGCGGACCGTCCGGGCGTTGATGCCGCCGTCCACGGTCAGCCGCTGTCGCGGCTCCATCCACCCGCGGACCGTGCGGATCTTCGGCAGCACCTCGGGGAGGAACTCCTGCCCGCCGAAGCCGGCGAACACGCTCATCACGAGAACCAGGTCGACGTGCGGCAGCGCCGGCCGCACGCGCTCGATCGGCGTGTCCGGGTTCTCCGTGACGCCGGCGGCGCAGCCGAGGTCGTGGATGCGCCCGGCGAGCGCCTCGGGGTCGCCGACGACCTCGGCGTGGAAAGTGAGGGCGTCGGCCCCCGCGTCGGCGAAGGCCTGGATGTAGCGGGCAGGCTCCTCGAGCATCAGGTGCACGTCCAGCCACAGATCCGTTAGGCCGCGTATCCGCTCGACGACCACGGGGCCGATCGTCAGGTTCGGCACGAAGTGGCCGTCCATGACGTCCACGTGGAGAAGGTCGGCCCCGGCGGCCTCGACGCGCGCGATCTCGTCGGCCAGGTGGGCGAAGTCCGACGCCAGCAGCGAGGGCGCGATGGCGGGGCGCGGCAGGTCGGAGATCGCTCGTCTCAACTCCACGCTCCTCCGCGGCCGAGCACCGCTACCGCCCTAGGCGTCGTCGAGAATCTCGATGGTCTCGAAGGGCTTGCCTTCGAGGAACTCAAGGCTGGCGCCGCCGCCGGTGGAGATATGGGTCATCTGCTCGGCCAGGCCGAACCGCTCGACGGCCGCCGCCGTGTCGCCGCCGCCCACGACCGCGGTGCCGTGTTCATCCACCTGGGCCAGAGCCTCGCAGATGGCCTTCGTCCCCTCGGCGAAGGGGGCCATCTCAAAGATGCCCATGGGGCCGTTCCACACGACCGTCTTGGCGTCGGCCAGTTTCTCCCGGTAGATGGCCATCGTCTCGGGGCCGATGTCCACGCCCACCCAGCCGTCCTGAATGTCGGGCTCCTGGACGTCCGTCTCGGCGTCGGCGGCCAACTGCTGGACGACGACGTGGTCCGTCGGGAACAGGACCTCGGCCTTGGCCGCGTCGATCTTCTTCAGGAGGTCGGCCGCCACGGCGATCATGTCCTTCTTCGTCCCGTCCTTCTTCTCGACGACGCGTTCGACCTTGCTCTTGCCGACGCCCTGGCCGCGCGCGACCATGAAGACGTAGGCCATGGCCCCGCCGATGAGGATGCGGTCGCACTTCTTGAGGAGGTTCTCGATGACGTTGATCTTGTCGGAGACCTTCGCGCCGCCCAGGACGGCCACGAACGGCCGCTGGGGCTTTTCGAGGGCCTCGCCGAGGAACCGCAACTCCTTCTCCACGAGAAAGCCGATCGCCCGCTTCCCCTTGGGCATGAGCGACGGCACGCCGTAGGTGCTGGCGTGCTTGCGGTGCGCGGTGCCGAAGGCATCGTTGACGTACATGTCGCCGAGTTGGCGGAGGGCCTTGGCGAACTCGGGGTCGTTCTTCTCCTCACCTGCATGGAAGCGGAGGTTCTCCAGGACCAGCACCTCGCCGGGGGCGAGGGCATCGACCATCTTCTCGACCTTCGGCCCGATGCAGTCCGGTGCCAGGCGGACCTCGCGCTCCAGGAGGGAGGCCAGGCGGTCGGCGGCCGGCTTCAGGCTGAGCTCGGGCTTCGGCTTTCCATCGGGACGGCCGAGGTGGCTCATGAGGACCACGCGGGCGCCCGCGTCGATGGCGCACTTGATCGTCGGCAGGGCCGCGCGGACCCGGCGGTCGTCGGTCACGTTCTGGTTGTCGTCAAGCGGCACGTTGAAGTCGACGCGGATGAGGACGCGTTTGCCCTTCAGGGGCAGTTGGTCGATCGTCTTCTTGGCCATGGCGATCCTCCTCTCGGCGTTCCCCACGCGGGTGTGCCTGCCGCGCATCCGGTCAGAGCATGAGGGTTTTGGGGCGAGCCCTGCGACTCGCCCCCGCCGGCGTTGTGGACACGGCCCCTAGATCTTCGCCAGCCTGGCGGCCAGGTCGGCCATGCGGTTCGAGAAGCCCCACTCGTTATCATACC
>CAYGZE010000039.1:0-11630 GCA_964354185.1 uncultured Anaerolineales bacterium
TCCGCCAGTGCCGCCCGGAATCGCACTGGCTGCAAGCAGCCAGTGGCACCCTCGTCACGGGCACGCTGAACACGTAGGGCACAAGTCGCAGGATTATAGGACACCGGGGCGGGGTCTTCAACCGCTTTCGGGGGGACGCCAGGGCCTTTCAGTTCTCATGTGGCACGCCCGCCCTCGGGCGTGAGAGGCTCAGAGCGCCCTTCGGCCTCAGCCGGGGGCGGCTGAGCCACAGGCCTTAGCCCGAGAACTGGAAGGCCCTGGGGGGGACGCGGGCCGGCCAACAGAAGGAGGCCGCGCCGTCCCGACCGGTCGCGGCCTCCCTTTCAGGCGAACCTGGCACCCCCGGGCCGGCGGGCGCCCTATTTCTTCTCCCGCGGGTCCAGCGTCGCGAGCACCGCCCGCTCGGGCCCCTTCTCGCCCTCGGCGCGCATGTTGGCGGCCCGCACGAGGTACGGCCGGGCCTCTTCCGCGCGGCCGGAGGCGTACAGGACGTATCCCATCACGAACCGCAGCGACGCGCTGCTGGGGCGCTGCTCGACGTCCGTCGTCAGGTTCGTGACGATCCGTTCCACCTGGTCGCTGTCGACGTAGGCGGCCTTGAGGTCGGGCACGGACTTCGCCCACTCCGGGTGGTCCGCGAAGGCCCGGGCCAGGACGTAGTTGACCTCGACGTAACGGCTCGCGCCGAGCATGGCGTTGGCGCGGCCGAACGCGGCCTCCGGGCGGTCGCGGTCGAGGGCCAGCGCGGCCGCGTACATCCCCTCCGCGTAATCGTAGCGGCGCTGGCGCATCGCCTGCTCCGCCAACCGGAGGTAGCCCTCGAACCCCTTGCCGGCCGCATGGGGCACGGGCTCCGGCGGCATCTCGGTCGGAGCGGGCGGCGGCCCGAGGTCCTCGGGGGTCGGCGGCTCCGGCTGCCCCACGGCGCTGCCCGGCAGCGCCCGAGCGCGGACGGGCGGCCGCACCGGCCCCACGCCGGTCAGGCCCAGGCCGCCCCCCGCGGGGGGCTCGGCCTCCGCCTCTTGGGCGTCCTCCGGGACCAGGCCGGGGATCGGCCGCAGCACGGTCGCCGTCTCGGGCGTCTCGTAACTCAGCGCGTAGCCGGTGGTGAAGGGCCCGGGCGCGGGCCCGCCCTGCCGGAGGTCGCCGGGCGGGGCTTCTTCGCCGGGCGCGGCCGGGGCCGGTTGGCCGGCGCGGCTGCGCTCGATCAGCGCATTGATATAGTCGCGCGTCTCTTGTGGGACGCGCAGCCCCTCCCTCAGGATCCGCGCGGCCGACGGCGAGAGCGTGCCCGGGGCGAGCGCCTCGAGCACCGCGGCGGTCTCGGCCTCGGTGCCCAGGCCCGTCGCGGACGGCATCGGCGGCGGCGCCGGCGGCGCCGGCGGCAGGTAGTCCGGTCGCAGCAGGCCCCGCTCGTCCCGCTCGAACTGCCGCCCGACGTCCGTGACGTTCGTCACGCGCCCGCTCGACGGGAAGTACGGCACCGTCTCCCCGTAGGGCGTGCTGGTCCCGATGTCGTCGCCGCCGTAACTGTCGCGCCGGAAATTGCTGAGGCGCAGCGACGGAAGATTCGTGGACAACTGGCTGCCGGTCTGGCTGAACGGGACGTTCCCCCGGAACGACTTGCCGTACCGCACGTTGCCCGTCAGCGACAGGTTGCCCGGCTGGTAGTTCCCGAACTTGTAGGGGTCCGGCTGGGACGGGATCTCGGTGGGAAGGGACGGCCCCGACAGGCGCAGGTCGTAGCGCAGGGGCACCTGGCGTTGACCGTAGGCGCCCGAGGCCGCGACCACCAGCGCCAGGGCCGCCATCCAGAGCGTCCGGCTTCCGGCTCGTGCAGCGTTCATGGCCCACCTCCCGGCCGCGGGCGCGATGCCGCCAGGCCCGCCTCCAACCGCGCCCGTCGCCCTTATATCGGCACGTTCACTTTCTGTTCCCTGTCTTTTATTATAGCCGCAACGGGGCGGCCCTTGAAGGGCCATCCCGCCCGGCGGGGCGCTCGCGCGGCCCGCGCAAAGGACCGGCCCGCGGCGGGGGGCCCGCCGCAGGCCGGGATGCGATTCGCCTGCCCGCGCCGCCGTCAGGTCGTATGGTGGGCCTCCACGGGGGTCTGGCGGGGCTTCTTCGTGGCCTCGAAGTACAGGTGATTGTCGCGGACGCTCACCGAGATCAGGTCCTTGCCCTTGTAGGACCCGCGGAGGAGTTCCTCGGAGATGTGGTCCTCGATGAGGTTCTCGATGGCCCGCCTGAGCGGCCGCGCGCCGAAGTCCGGGTTGAACCCCTGGTTGATGAGGTGCTCCTTGGCGTCGTCGGCCAGGACGAGTTCGAGGCCCTGGGTGGTCAGGCGGGACCGGAGTTTCGCGAGTTCGATGTCGACGATCTGCTTGAGGTCCTCGCGCGTCAACTGGCGGAACATGATGATGTCGTCGATGCGGTTGAGGAACTCGGGACGGAAGTGGCGCTCGACCTCCTTCATGAGGATCTCTTTGGTCTGCTCGTAGGTGGCGTCGGCGCTCCTCTTGCGGAAGCCCAGGCCCGACTGGTTCTTGATGATGTCGGCGCCGATGTTACTGGTCATGATGAGGATGACGTTGCGGAAGTCGATGCGGCGGCCGAAACTGTCGGTGAGGTTCCCCTCCTCCATGATCTGGAGGAGCATGTTGTAGACGTCGGCATGGGCCTTTTCGATCTCGTCCAGCAGGACGACGCTGTAGGGGCGGCGGCGGATCCGCTCGGTCAACTGGCCGCCCTCCTCGTAGCCCACGTAGCCCGGCGGCGCCCCCACCAGGCGCGACACGTTGTGCTTCTCCATGTACTCGGACATGTCCATCTGGACGAGCGCGTCCTCGTCGCCGAACATGAACTCCGCCAGCGCCTTCGCCAGGAGGGTCTTGCCGACGCCCGTCGGGCCGATCAGGATGAAGCAGCCCATCGGGCGGCGGGGGTCCTTCAGGCCGCTGCGGCTGCGGCGCATGCTGCGTGCGACGGTCCGGATGGCTTCGTCCTGGCTGACGACGCGCTTGTGGAGTTCGTCCTCCATGTGGAGCAGGCGGTCCATCTCCTTGCTCTCCAGGCGCGTCAGGGGGACGCCGGTCATGCGGCTGACGACCTCGGCGACGACGTCCTCGTCGACGATGCCGTCGACCTCGTGTCCCTTCTCGCGCCAGGAGGCGAGCATGGCCTCCTTGCGCAGGCGGAGGTTCTCGGCCTTGTTCCGGAGTTCGGCCGCCCGCTCGTAGGCCGACGCCGCCACCGCCTCCTCTTTCTCCTGGTTCGTCTTCTCGATCTCCTGCTCGATGTGGGTGACGTCGGGCGGCCGGGTCATCGCCCGCAGGTGCACCCGCGCGCCCGCCTCGTCGATCACGTCGATCGCCTTGTCGGGCAGGAACCGGCCGGAGATGTACCGGTTCGAGAGTTCCACCGAGGTCTTGATGGCCCCGTCCGTGATCTGGACCCGGTGGTGGGCCTCGTAGCGGTCGCGCAGGCCTTTGAGGATCTCGACCGTCTCGTCGGCGGTGGGCGGGTCGACGATGATCGTCTGGAACCGCCGCTCCAGCGCGCCGTCCTTCTCGATGTACTTGCGGTACTCGTCCAGGGTCGTCGCGCCGATGCACTGGATCTCGCCGCGCGACAGGGCGGGCTTGAGGACGTTCGAGGCGTCGATGGCGCCCTCGGCCCCGCCCGCCCCGACGAGGGTGTGCAGTTCGTCGATGAAGAGGATGAGGTTCCCGGCCCGGCGGACCTCGTTCATGACGGCCTTGATCCGCTCCTCGAACTGGCCGCGGTACTTCGTCCCCGCCACCATCATCGCGAGGTCCAGGACGACGATCCGCCGGTTCATCAGGAGTTCGGGCACCGTGTTGGTGACGATCTGGGTGGCGAGGCCCTCGACGATGGCGGTCTTGCCGACGCCCGCCTCGCCCAGGAGGACGGGGTTGTTCTTGGTGCGGCGGCAGAGGACCTGGACGACCCGCTCGATCTCGGCCTGGCGGCCGATGACGGGGTCGAGTTTGCCCTCGGCGGCCAGCTGCGTCAGGTCGCGCCCGAAGGAGTCGAGGGCGGGCGTCTTCGACTTGCCGCGCTTGTCCGGCCCCCCTTCGGCGCCCTCGCCGCCCTCCATCGTCGCGCCGAGGATGTTCAACACCTCGGCCCGGACCTCGTCGAGTTTCAGGCCCAGGTTCATGAGGACCTGGGCGGCCACGCCGTCGTGCTCCCGCAGGAGGCCCAGCAGGAGGTGCTCGGTGCCGACGTAGTTGTGGCCGAGGTTCCGCGCCTCCTCGATGGCGAACTCGATGACCTTCTTGGCCCGCGGCGTCTGGGGCAACTTGCCCATCGTCACCATGTCCGGGCCGCTCTTGACGATCTTCTCCACCTCCAGGCGGATCTTCTTCAGATCGATCCCGAGGTTATGCAGGACGTTCGCCGCCACCCCCTGGCCTTCCTTCACCAGGCCCAGCAGGATGTGCTCCGTCCCGACGTACTCGTGGTTGAACCTCTGGGCCTCCTGGTTGGCGAGCGCCATGACCTTCCGGGCCCTGTCGGTGAACCGCTCAAACATGATCACGCCTCACAAGGTGTCCCGCCCCTGTACGCCCGGACGCCCGCGTGGACAAAGCGATGCGCGGGCGGTCCGGAGATCGCTCACGTATTATACCCGCATGGCGGCCGCGCTTCAACGCCAAGGCGCGGCGCGCCGCCTTCGGCAGGCCGGGTTCGCGCCCTCTTATCGTCCGAATCCGCCCCCCGGCCCGCAGGAAAACCCGCCTGCCATGCCTCCGGGGGCCGTTTTCCGCCTTCCGGCGGGGCCGGGGCCGGCCGGGACCCTGCCCGGTACGTGTTTAGCGTGCCCGGCAAGTTCCCATCGCCGGGTGCCACTGGTGGCTTGTCCACCAGTGCCGCTCGGACGCGCACTGGCTGCAAGCAGCCAGTGGCACCCGCGTTAGGGGCACGCTAAACACGTGCCCTGCCCGGCCGCATTTCTCCCGCCCGAGAGGTCACTTGGCGCCCGACGGCCGGCTCGGTCCGATAGCCGCCAACTCGCGGCCGATCTCGAAGTCCCAGCGGCCGGCGTCGTCCAGGTACCGCGCCCGCTTGAGGTGCCGCCGGGTCGCCCGCAGGTCGCCCCGGCGCCGGGCGATCGAGGCGAGAAGCAGGGTGGCCTCCACGTCGTCGGGGTCCGCCCGCAAGAGGTCCTTGCACATCGCCCGCGCCTCGTCCAGGCGGCCCCGAGCGTACGCCCCCAGGGCCGACCGGAACGGGGCGTCGCGCGCCTCGGAGGTCAGCACGGCCCGCATCCGCCGCAGGCGCGCCGCCAGCAGCCACTGCGCCGCCCCGTACTCGAGGACCACCGCCGCGGCAAACAAGGGCGCCGGCCGGGGCGCCCCTTTCTCCGGCACCACCAGGCACACCACGAGGAGCGCCGCGGCGAGAAGCCCCCACGCCACGGCCGTCGCGACCCCGAGCGCCATCCGGCCGGCGAAGACGAGACCCGTGCCCGGCACCAGGAGGTTCGCGACCCAGGCCAGGACTCGCTCCGCTCGCGTCACGGCCGCTGGTCCTCCATCGCCCACGTCTTCCCCTCGACGGGCCCCTGGAACCTATCTCAGGACTGTGGCACGCCCGCCCTCGGGCGTGCTTGGCACAGCCGGGGGCGGCTGTGCCACACCTTCAAGTCCGTGCTGGGGCAGTTCCTTATAGGCCGCCCACCCGGGGACCGTCAACCGTTTTCCTCTCCGCCGGGGCTGCGCCCGTCCGCGGGCCGTTCAGCCAGGGCTGGAACGGTTGCCAGAATGGCAGTACAATCGAGACCCACGGACCCGGGGGTGTCGGAATGGCAGGGGTCGGCCGGAGCGGGCCGGTCGCCCCCCGGCGGGAAGGCCCTCCGGTCCCCCTCGGGGCCGGTCGGACGGCCCTGGCGGCCCCGTGGCACGTGTTTTGCTTGGGTGTCGTTGAAGCGCCGGCGCGCCCCTACCCCGGGCCGCGCCGCCGCGCGGACAGCGGGGAAAGGAGCATCCTCATGGCTTCGGAGAAGATTATCGGGATCGACCTGGGGACCACCAACTCGGTCGTGGCCGTGCGCGAGGGCGAGAAGGTCACCGTCATCGCCAACGCCCAGGGCAGCCGCATCACTCCGTCGGTCGTCGCCATCACGGACAAGAACGAGCGGCTGGTCGGCCAGGTCGCCAAGCGCCAGGCCATCACCAACTCGCGGAACACCGTCTTCTCGATCAAGCGGTTCATGGGCCGCCGCCATCACGAGGTGGCCGCCGAGGAGAAACTCGTCCCCTACGAGATCACCGGCGGGTCCGACGAACTCGTGAAGGTGAAGATCCGCGGCAAGGAGTATACGCCGCCCGAGATCTCGGCCATGATCCTCCAGGACTTGAAGCGCACCGCCGAGAGTTACCTGGGCGAGGAGGTGAAGAAGGCGGTCATCACCGTGCCGGCCTACTTTAACGACAGTCAGCGCCAGGCCACCAAGGACGCCGGGACGATCGCGGGCCTGGACGTCGTGCGGATCATCAACGAGCCGACGGCGGCCAGCCTGGCCTACGGCCTCGACAAGAAGAAGAACGAGAAGATCGCCGTCTTCGACTTCGGCGGCGGGACGTTCGACATCTCGATCCTGGACGTCGGCGAGGGCGTCTTCGAGGTCATCGCCACCAACGGCGACACGCACCTCGGGGGCGACGACATCGACCAGCGCGTCATCGACTACATCGCCGACCAGTTCAAGGCCGACTCGGGCATCGACCTGCGGAAGGACTCGATGGCGCTGCAGCGCCTGAGGGAGGCGGCCGAGAAGGCCAAGTGCGAACTGTCGAGCCTGCCCGAGACCGACCTCAGCCTGCCCTTCATCACGGCCGACTCCAGCGGCCCCAAGCACCTGACGATGAAGATCACCCGCGCGAAACTCGAGGAACTCGTCCGCGACCTCATTGACCGGGCCCGCAAGCCCTGCCAGAAGTGCCTCGAGGACGCCCGCACCCGCCGCGGGGCGTCGTTCCGGGTCGACGAGGTCGTCCTGGTGGGCGGCCAGACGCGGATGCCCGCCCTCGAGGCCCTGGCCGGCGAGATCTTCGGCCGCGAGCCCCACAAGGGCGTCAACCCCGACGAGGTCGTCGCCGTCGGCGCCGCCATCCAGGGCGCCATCCTCGCGGGCGAGGTCAAGGATGTGCTGCTCTTGGACGTGACGCCCCTGTCGCTGGGCATCGAGACCCTGGGCGGCGTCATGACCCAACTGATTGAGCGCAACACCACGATCCCCACCAGCAAGAAGCAGACCTTCTCGACCGCCGCCGACAACCAGACCTCCGTCGAGATCCACGTCCTCCAGGGCGAGCGGCCGATGGCCCGCGACAACCGGACCCTGGGGCGCTTCCAGTTGGCGGGCCTGCCGCCGGCGCCGCGCGGCCTGCCGCAGATCGAGGTTGCCTTCGACATCGACGCCAACGGCATCCTCAACGTCAGCGCCAAGGACCTCGGCACCGGCAAGGAGCAGTCCATCGTCATCAAGTCCTCCTCCGGCCTCTCGCAGGAGGAAGTGGAGAAGATGAAGCGCGACGCCGACACCCACGCCGAGGAGGACCGCAAGGCCCGCGACCTCATCGAGAAACGCAACCAGGCCGACTCGCTCGCCTACAGCGTCGAGAACACCCTGAAGGAGCACGGCGGCAAACTCGGCGCCGACGACCGCAAACGCATCGAGGACGCCATCAGGGAGGTCCGCGAGGCCATCAAGGGCGACGACGCCGCCCGCATCGCCCGCGCCAGCGACGCCCTCAGCCAGGCCTCCCATTCCCTGGCCCAGATGCTCTATCAGCAGAACCAGGCGGCCGGCGCGGGCGCGGGGGCCAGCGCCGAGGGCGGCCCGTCGGGCGGCCAAGAGGCCCCCCCCGGCCACGGACACGAGGGCGGCGGCAAGAAGGGCGGCGACGACGACGTCATCGACGCCGACTACGAGGTCAAGGAGTAGTACCGCCGGCCCGCTCTGGGAAACCGCAAAGGACGCAAAGAGCGCAAAGAAAGGCAATGCCTGGGCGACAACAACCGCACGGAACCGCGTGCGGGCGAATCCTTCCTTGGCCGCGACGCCGCACGGGAGGCGCAGCCGGCGCAAGTTCTTCTTATTAGAGTATCTTACCTTTGCGCTCTTGGCGATCTTTGCGGTTAAACAATGTGGACGTGTCGGCGGCCTCTCGGCCGCCGCCCGCCGGCCGGCGCCGCCCCAGGCCGGCCCTCCCGAAGACCACGAGCGCCGAGCCGACGAAGAGGTACCCGAGGCAGGTCTTCCACCACGCCAGGCCCGAGGCGTAGTAGATCGCGTAACTCTCGGCCAGCGGCGACCAGCGGTACGTCAGGCCCCGGTGGAGCCAGTCGAGACCCACGGCATGCTCGGCCACCACGAGGGGGTTCGCGTACACCGCCGCCCGCGCCAGGGCGGCCTTCTCGCCCACCAGTTGCACGAGCGGGCCGGCCAGGAAGATCGTGCCCACCAGGAGCCACCCGGCGAGGACGGTCGCCATCTGGACGGCGCGCGGGCCGGCGATCCGCTCCAGGCACGCCGCCCACCCCGCCAACACAATCGCGAAGCCGAGGACCACGCCCTGCGCTCGGAGCATGCCGACGGGCGTCTCGCCCCCGACCACGAGCGCCAGCACCAGCAGGGCCGCGCCCGCGAGCGCCACCCCCACGAGCGTCCGCGCCAGGCGGATGCCCAGCCGCGCGGGCGGCCTGACGATGGCCGCCCCGACCCACACCGGGGCCAGGACGACCTCGGCAGCGAGCAGCATGTCGGCGAGCGCTTCGAGCACGGCGTCCTCCGCCGGCCTCGCGGCCGTACATGTTTGGCGTGCTTGACAAGTTGGCATCGGCGGGTGCCACCCTGGCAGGGCAAGCCTGCCGTGGCTTGACCGCTGGCGGCTTGTCCGCCAGTGCCGCCCGGAAGCACACGGGCTGCAGGCAGCCAGCGGTCGCCACGGCGCCCAGCCAGGGTGGCACCCCCCTTGCGGGCACGCCAAACACGGCCTCGCGGCCGCCGCGCACCTTCGCAGGCGACGCGGGCGAGGGTCCCGGCATCATAGCCGCCCGCGCCGCGCCCGACGACAAAAAAGACGGGGAGGCCCGTCCTGGGGGCCTCCCCGCGCGAACCGCTCGTTCAGGGCCCTGCCCCGCCTCGCAGCGGGCGGGCCGCCGGCACGTCAGAAGTTGTCGTACCCGAGTCTCTTCTCGGCCTCGGCCTGGATGATGATCTTCGGGCGAATGAGGATCAGGAGGTTCTCCGAGTGACGGACGGACGCCCGGTTGTCGAACAGGCGCTTCAGGATCGGCAACTTCGAGAGGACCGGAACTCCTGTCTCGGCGTCGGCCTCGATGTAACTCTTGGATCCGCCCAGGAGGAGCGTCCCGCCGTCGGGGACGCTGACGGTCGTCTTAACTTCCTGGACGGAGACCTGCGGCAGTTCGATGAAGGCCGACGCGACTGCCGCCACCGAGGCGGCCTGGAGTTGCACCTGCCGGAACGTCGCGACGCCGGCGACCTGCGGCATGAGGTCCATCTGGACGTAGCGGCGGTCGGCCGACACGGTCGCCTTGACGTCCAGCGTCGAACCGCTCGGGATCGAGGCGACGGTCGGGTCCCAGCCGACGGCCGCCTCGGCGATCACCGGCTCGAGGTCCGCGATGTAGGTGTTGATCTGGGACACGCTGATGTAGGACCGCTGCCCGTTGTAGAGCGTGATGCGCGGGGCGAACAGCGTCGTCGACCGCCGGTCCGCCTGGATGGCCCTCAGGAGGAAGCCGACCTGGATGTCATCCAGGAAGACGCCGCTGACGACCATGCCGCCGTCGTTCGCGCCCCATGTGCCGCCGGGGGCGGGCGCGAAGGCCGTCTGCGTCAGGGGCAGCAGCGACGACGTGCCCCGGCCGTTCGAGCCGGTCCCGGCGATGATGAGCGGCTGCCCGGCCGGGGCCGCCACGGCCGCAATGGGCGGTGCCGCCGCCGTCGGCGGGACGCCCGGCAACGTATCGAAGACGGCGGCCTGCGGGTCGGCCACGGAGATCGGCGTCCCGTTCACGTCGACGGCCTGCATGCGGCTGCCGCCGATGAGGTTCACGTCCACGTCCAGCGTGATGTCCTGGAGGAAGTCGTCGGAGACGGTGACGAAGCGCGCCTCGACGCTGACCATGATGGCCCGCTCGCGCCGCAGTTGTTCGAGGAGGTCGCCCAGTTTGGTGTGGCCGCGCCGCGTCTGGCTGATGATGAGGAGGCCGTTCATGTACTCGATGGCGGCCGGCCCGCCCTCGTCGGCCCAGGCGGCCACGGTCGGGTCGGACATGTAGTTGACGGTGCGGGTGATGATCTGGCGGAGTTCGTCGAAGCCGACGCTCGTCTGGTCCGCCGCCTGCTGGGCACCTTGGCCGAAGAGGCCGCCGAACTGCCCGCCGCCGCCGCCCATGGCCGCCGCCGCCTGCGTCACGTCCTGGATGTTGATGCGCGGCGCCTGGCCGGAGAAGTCCGGAATCGACGCCACCAGGTCGTGCACCGGGTACGTCACCACCGGCAGGTTCTGCTGCAACTTGTCGCGGGTCGTCACCAGGATGTACCCCGACTCGACCTTGTACCCGAGGTCGGCGCCGAGGATCAGGCCGAGCACCGACTCCACCGACATCTGCTTCACCTTGAGGTCCACCACCCGGGTCGAGAGGTCGGTGCCCTGGGAGGCGATGTCCGGGTCGATGACGATGTTGAGGCCCTTCTTGATGTCGCTGATGTACTTGAGGACGTTGTCGAGGCTGGTCTTTTCGAAGTCGAGGTCGATCTCTTCGCTCAGGCGCCGGCGCGTCTCGGCCACGGACTTCGACTCGGCCTTCCCGGCGGCGGCGAAGGCCCGCCGGACCTCGGTCAGTTCGCGCCACGTCTTAGCGTCCGGATAGCGCAGGTAATCCGTCTCCCCGTGAATCTGCTCGCCCGGATGGATGGCGGCCTCTTCCACGTCGACCAGCGCCTCGGCCGCGCCCACTTCCCTCGCGTCGCGGACGCCCACCTGCCGCGACTGCGACTCCAGGTACAGGAGGTCGTCGCGCCACACGCGGGCCCGCTCGTTCTGCGGGTCGATCTTCACCAGGGTGTCGAGGGTCCCGATCGCCTCGGCGAACTGCATCGACCGCCGCAACTTGCTGGCCTGCTCCCACAGTTGGCCGACCTTGTTCGCGCGTTCCTGCTCGTCCCGCTCCTTGCGGACCTGTTCGCGCTGGTTCGCCTCGGTCAGGGCGGCGACGCGGCGCTCCTCCGCCTTCTGCTGCTGGAGCCCCTGGACCTGCTTGCGGAGGACGAACACCTGCTCCCGCAGGCGTTCGGCGTCCTCGGCCGACAGGACGCGGGCCCGGTCGATGATGCGGTCGGCCTCGGCCAGCGGCCGCTCGGACTCCTGGTACGCCTCGGGGGTCTCGGCCCGGTTCATGGCCGTCTCCGCCTCGGCCACCAGTTCCTGCACGTTCGCGATGATCCGCTCGCGTTCGATGTCCCGGGCCGTCCGGACGTACTCGATGACCGGCTCCTCGTGCTCGGCCAGCAGTTTCATGGCCTCGTCGCGGCCGGCCTTGGCCTGCTCGTAGTCCGGCCAGAGGCC
>CAYGZE010000039.1:11730-21360 GCA_964354185.1 uncultured Anaerolineales bacterium
GGTCCGGTCGATGGCCTCGAGTTGCTTCACGGCCTCCGCGAACTGCCGCTGGCCGCACAACGCGTCCGCGTCGGCCAGGAGGGCCTTGTAGTCGGGCCCCGGCGGCTCCGCCGGCTTCTCCTCGGGCTTCTCGGCCGGCTTTTCAGCGGGCTTCTCCTCGGGTTTGGCAGCCACGGCCTCGGCGGGTTTCGCGGCCAGGGCGGCCAGGTCCTTCTCGACGGCGGCCAGGTCCCTGCGATCGCCCGAGCCGAGGGCGACGTCCAGGCCCCGGACCTTCTCGAGCGCGGCCTTGGCGTCGTCGGCCTTGCCCTCCTTGACGGCCGCCTTGGCGGACGCCAGGAGCGCCTTCGCCTCGGCCTCGGCGGACCTGTGCTTGTCCTTCGCCACCGCCAGGAGGCCCTTGGCGATCTCGCGCTTGTCGCCGTCCAGGTACGGACTGCCGGCCGCCTGGCTGAGTTTCGTGACGGCCGTGGCGGGCCGATCCTTCGTGAGCGCGTCCTTGCCCTCGTCGAAGGCGACCTCGTCCGCCTGCTTCTGGACGACCGCTTTCTTCGACTTCTCGATCAGGCTGTCGTACGCCCCCTTCTCGAAGAAGCCCAGGCTCGCGCGGTCGATCTGCTCCAGCCGCTTGAGCGCCGCGTCGTACTTGTGCACGGCGTAGAGTTTCTTGGCTTCCTCCAGGAGGACCTTGCTGGCCTTCGCCGGGTCGTCCTGCGCGGCCATCGGCAGGGCCACGGCCCCGACCAGCACGCCGAACAACACCATCGCCATCAGGATTCTTGCAGACTTCACGGCAGACCTCCTTGTCGGGGCCCGTCGACGGATGCCGCGCGCACCCCGCCTGAGTGCAGCCGCTCCCTTGGGTGGATTGGGGAGTCAGACGACAGGTATGCGGCGTCCGCCGATTGCCCCTCGCAACTGCACCACCTTGCGTCCCCGCCCCGTGTCGGATAATCGCGTATAACGGTGGATGATAGCGTTCGGCCCTTGCCCCCCAGGGGGAGCGCGGCCTACTGTACCGCAGGCGGCGGGCCCCGCAAGGAAATTTCCGCCGCTTTTTTTCCCCGCAGAACGCCCTTCCCAACACGGCCAAGGCCGACTCAAGCGCCGCAAACCCCGCCCGGCCCTTCGCGCGGGCGGCCCGCCCCGTCAACCCTTCGGCCGAACGGTCGGCGGGGTCTTCGGCGGCGGCTTGGGCGGCGTCTTCGGGGGCGTCTTGGGCGGCTCGGTCGCCTGCGACTTCGGCGGGGGCGCCGGGGCGGCGCCCTCGTGCGCCGCACGCTTCTCGATCGCCTCGCGGCGGTCCTCCCAGTCGATCCGCCGCTGCATCCGGCCCTGGGCGTCGGTATACACCAGCACGTTGACCCGCGTCGGCGTCCGGTTCCCCACCGGGTAGTAGGGGAAGTTACGGATCATGTCGACCAGGAGGACGTCGGGGCTCAGGTCGACGGCGGTGGTCACCTCGTCCTGCTTGCCGCCCGCCCCGGGGATCCGCAACCTGCCGTCGCGCTTGACGTAGACGACCGGGCTGCCCACGCTCGACGGAACGCTCGGGATGACGACCCACTGTCCGTGAATCCACCGGTGCAGTTGCAGGTTGGCCTTCTCGCCGAACGAGCCGACGAAGTAGAACTCGATGAGCGGCTTGATGCGGACCGTGGCGCTGGACTCGCTCCACTCGCCGTCGAAGTCCAGCACCCAGCGGATCTTCTCGTCCGACCCCGGCTGCCCGTAAGCCGGGTTGAAGACGGCGACCCGCATCCGGTACTGGTAGGCGCCGCCCGGCTTCACCGAGAGGTCGTGGGCCCAGACGGTCGCGAAGACGTGAGGGGCCTCGCGACGGGTGCCGGGCTCGGTCGGTACCCCGGGCGTCACGACCTCGGGAGCCCAGGGCGGCCGCGCGGGGCCGGGCGGGGGCGGAGGCGGCGGGGCCGCGCCCTCGGCGACCGCCGCCGTCGACTCGGCTACGGGGGGGGCCTTCGGGGCCGGTTGCGGGACGCGGAGCCGGGGAACCTCCTGTGTGCCGCCCCCCAGGTCGGACGCCACCTGCGCGCCCTCATCGAGGGCCACCAGCGAGAAGAACGGCGGCCGCCGGACCGCCTCCTGCGCGCCGGTCACGCCCAGCCACCAGTTGTAGACGGCGGCCTTCTCCTGGGGGTTCGCGGGGCGCTTCGGCAACTTGGCCGCCACCGCGTCCGGGACCGCCGGCGCAAGCGCCTCCCAGTCCGACCACTGGCCGTCCGGCTTGAGGACGCGGCGCTCGAGGTCCACGCGGGTGACGATCACCTCCGTGTCGGGCAGGGCCTTGGCCTTGGCGAACTCGGCCACCTGGTCCGTGAGGTCGAAGCGGCCGACGCAACTCGTCCACGCGATGTCGCTGATGTTCTTCGAGGCCAGCCGCGCCAGCGGGTTCGGGGCCTTCGGGTCGGTCGTCACGCCGCGGCCGACGGCGGTCTCGAGGTCGGTGACGGGCAGGATCCGCTCGGGCTTCTGGGGGGGCTCTGCGGCGACGGGCTCAACCGTCACCCCGTGCTGGGAACCGCCCATGTGGAGTTTGGGCGTCCAGGGCGCCGCCAGGGCCGCCAGGCGGTTCTCGAGGTCCGCCACGGTCCCGACCGGCTGGTCGAGGCCCAGTTGCTTCTTGGCCGCCGCGTCGAGGATCTTGTCGAGGTTGGTCTCCTGCATGCCCTGCTTGATGCCGGTGATCTCGGCCTGAAGGGCGCGGCGTTCGGCGTCCTGGGGGCCCCGCATGCCCACGAAGAGGACGGCCGAGAGCGCCACGACGGCGACCGCCGCGGCCAGGACGATCTTCTCGACGTGTTTACCCATGAACGACTGTGTCAGGTCCGCTGCCATCCTCGCACTCCTTGGCCCCGCGTCGCGGGCGGCGAAGCGGCGCTTCGCGTCCCAGGACGAGCCGGCCGGCCCGCACGGTCAGGTTCTACCGGGTCTTCTTGGCGGCGCCCGCCTTTTTCGGCCCGGCCTCGGGCTTCTTGGCCTTCTTGGCCTCCTCGGCCTTCTTCGCCTCCTCCGCCTTCGCCGCCTCGGCCTCCGCCTTCTTCTGGGCCGCGGCCTGGAGCACCTCGGGAGGCGTCGTCACGCGCCCCTCGGGCAACTGGAAGACGAGCGATTCGCCGGTCAGCGTCAGCCGCACCAGCGGGGCGCCGCCGTAGTCCTTCAGTTCCCGGACGCTGTACTGCTTGGCGCCCTGGGCGAAGGCCCTCTCGGTGATGGGCTCCGCCAGCGCGCCGTCGACCGTGAGGAAGGTCTCGCGGTCCTTCAGGCGGCGCACCAGGTCGCCGAAGACCCGGGCGTCGGCCATCACGACCATCCGCCAAGGAAGGACGAGGCAGAACCCCGGACGCGACGGCCGTCCGGTCAGGCTGGCCTCGCGGACCCCTTCGGCGGCGACCGCGCCGCGGTAGCGGCCCCCCCCGCCCCCGCCCCGGCTGCCCTCCAGGACGGCCTGGTCGTTGCCGATCCGGATCTCGAGCAGTTCCTTGATCACGGCGTTGGCGAGGGTGCGCGGCTTCTGGCCGATGTAGGCCTCGTTGGCGGTGGCGACGACCTCGACCAGGTCCTCCATCAGCCAGAGGTTCTCCTGGCCGTAGCGCACCAGGTCCAGGTTCGGCGCCTCGGGCTTGTCGACCCAATCGGGGCGGTGGAACGCGTAGCCGGGGTTGACCAGCATGGCGGCCTTGTTGATCTCGTCGAGTTTGGCCATCTTGACGGCCTCGGGGGCGTCGCCGGGCAGGGTCGGGTCGACCGCGCCCAGGCGCGCCATGAAGCGCTCCAGCGCCGCCTTGTACTCGGTCTTGCAGGTGTGCAGGAGCGTCGTGTCGGTGGTCGTCGGGAAGAGGTTCGCGACCAGGACCTTGCGTTGGCGGCCGCGCTTGGCGATGTAGGCGAGGGTCTCCTCGTACCGGGTGCGGCGCTCCTGGACGCCGGCCTTGAGGGCCTCGACGACCGCCTCGTCATAGAGCGTGCCGGCGCCGACGGTCCGGGCGCGCCGGACGGCGCCGCCCAGTTGGGCCTCCATGGCGGCATTCGGGCTGCGATACCCGAACTGGACAAACAGGAGCATCAGCACGGCAAGGACGAAGACGCCCGCCCCCAAGCCCAACAGGAACAAGTGGCGCTTGACGAAGTCCATCATATCTAGGGCTCCTGGCCTGCCTCACCCGGTTCCTGCCGGGCTGCCGTCCTCGCCCGAATCCGGCGTCGCCGCGTCGGGCCGGCCCGGCACCGCCTCAGGGCGTCTGTGCCGCCTCGGCCGCGCCCGCCGCGTCGCCGCCTGCCGCGTCGCCGCCCGCCGGCACCGGCGGTTTGAGCGGGGCCACCCAGTCCGGCAGGTGGACGACCCACTCGGCCTCGAACCACGTATCGCTGCCCTTGTCCACGTACTTCATCGCGGGCTTGTCGGCGGCCGGCGTCGTGCCGGACTTCTCGTCCGGGGGGGCGTAGTTCGCGTACTCGGGCCGCTGGCTGAACACCTGGGTCAGGGGGATCGTCGCGAGGACCTCGGTGCCCTGAGGCGTCTGGAGCCGCACCGTCCGCTCGTTCGCCTGGAGGGCCTTGATGAGGGTCCCGTTCACGTAGTCCTGGCCGTCCTTCTGGCGCTTGGGCGTGATGCCGACGATCCGGACCAGGACGCCGCCGACCCGCTGCTCGACGGCCGGACCCGGCGTCGGGGCCGCCGGCGGCGTCGCCGGCGCTGGCGCCTCGCCGTCCGGGGCCGGCGGAGGCGCCGGCGGACCCATGTCGAGCACCGTGATCTGGCCCGCGTCGCCGAACCCGCGCGACACCCGCCGGAACTGCGAGTACTGGGTCACGTCCGGCACGTATTTCGCCGACAACTGGAGGAGTTCGATGTGGTTCAGGCCCTCGCGCGCGAAGCCCGCCTTCTCCGTCCAGGTCTGGTAGCGGTCGTCGGCGGGCAGCGCCTCCCACGCGCCGCGCAGAAGGCCGTAGATGTAACTGGAGTCCTCGATCAGGACCTCGACCTGGCCGATCCGCTTCTGCTCCGCCAGGAGGTCGGCCTTCTGGGCGTCGAACAGTTTCTCGAAGTCGCCGTTCTGCTTGGCCAGCGCGTTGACCTGCTGGCTGAGGACGGCCGGCGAGTCGACGCCCTCCGCTCCGGCCAGTTCGCCGTGCGTCTTCATCGCGCTGTAGCCGAAGCACGCGATCGCGCCCAGCAGGGCCGCGCCCGCGGCCGCGAAGTACGGGCGCTTGCGCCGGAGGATCTTGTTGGAGAGGATCGCGGGGGGCAGCAGGCTCGTGTGGATCGCGCCCTGGCCCAGGCCCTGGACCGCCAGGCCGAACGCCACGCCGAACGAGAGGACGTTCTCCCGGAACAGGGGGGCGCTGGTGGCCTCGGAGTCGGCCAGGCTGTTGAACGACTCGACCCGCTCGACCTCCAGGCCCAGGCTCTGCGAGAGGAACTTGCGGAGGCCGGCCAGGCGGAAGGCGTTGCCGAGGGCCACGACGCGTTCCATGCGGCTGTCGCGGTGGAGGCTCGTGTAGTAGCCGATCGAGCGCTGGATCTCCGTCAGGAGGTCGCCGAACACGGGGCGCATCGCCTCGAACACCTTGCGGGCGTGCTTCGATTCGGCCGCGTGCCGCTTCAGGTTCTCCGCCTTCGAGAACTGGAGTTTGAACACCTTGCACAGGGCCTGGGTGAAGTTGTTGCCGCCCAGCGGGACGTTGCGGACCCACACGCGCTCGGCGTCGGCGATGACGAGGTTGGTGTTCTCGGCCCCGACGTCCAGGAGGATGGTGGCCCCGCCCCCGTCCTTCCGGTCGTAGCGCAGGAAGTTGTAGAGCGCCACGGGCGACATCTGGACGATGTCCGGCTCGATCTTCATCGCCAGGAAGTCGGACACGTAGTCGGCCACGATGTCCTTCTTCATCGCGAAGATGCCCACCTCGACTTCGCGCGGGCCGGCCGCCGGCGAACTCATCTGCTGGTAGTCCCAGATGACGTCCTCGAGGTTGAACGGGATCTGCTGGCGGGCCTCGTAGCGGACGATCTCGGGGATCTTGCGGCTCTCGACGGGGGGCAACTTGATGAAGCGGGTGAAACTGGCCTGGCCCGGCACGCTCACCACGACGGTCGAGCCGCGGACGCTGTTGCGGCTGAGGAACTTGCCCAGCGCGCTGCGGATCAACTGCTGCTCGTCGGCGTCCGGCTGGCTCAGGATCTTCGCGTGCTCGATCACGTCGAAACTGACGGCCTGAAGGCGGCCGTCGCGCAAGCGCAACTGGAGGGCCTTTAGCGCACACTGCCCGACGTCGATGCCCCACACGGTTTTGGTGCTTGCCATGACCTTCCTCACCCCTGACCTTTTCGCCCGGACAAGTCCGGCCCGCGGACGCAGCCCTTGACCCACAGGGTGGGTGCCAAGGCGGCGCCGGGAGCACACCGGTAGGTAATGCACGCACCGCCCGCTGTATTAGAAGCGGCCCGCCGACCGAGCGTCAAGGGAAATCCCCTGCCCCCCGCAGGTCGGGGTGTGGCCGCATGGCGTGGCAGCCCCGGCGCGGCGCGGGCCCGCCTACCGGAACAGCGCCGTCCCCAGCCGGACCGGCGGGTGCCACCCTGGCTGGGCGCCGTGGCGACCGCTGGCGGCTCTTGGCCGCCGTAGCCTTGGCGGAGGCGGCTGTCCGCCAGTGCGCTTCTCCGGGTGCCGGCGGCCGCCCCCTAGCGGAACAGCGCCGTCCCGACGCGGACGAGCGTCGCCCCCTCCTCAATGGCCACCTCGTAGTCCTGGGTCATGCCCATCGAGAGTTCCGTCAGGGGCCGCGCGAGGCCGGCCTCGCGGTTCACGCGCTCCAGGGCCTGGCGCAGGCCCGCGAACACCGGCCGCGCCGCCTCGGGGTCCTCGACGATCGGGGCCATCGTCATCAGGCCCGCCAGGTCGATGCCCGGCAGCGCGGCCGCGGCCGCCGCCAGGGCCGGCGCCTCCTCCGGCCGCACGCCCCCCTTCGACGCCTCGCCGCTCGTGTTGACCTCCAGGAGGCACCGCGCGCGGCAGCCTTCGCGCGAGGCCCGGTCGCTCAGGGCCTCGGCCAGGGCCGCCGAGTCGACGCTGTGGACGAGCACCGCCGTCGGCACGACGTACTTGACCTTGTTCCGCTGGAGGCGGCCGACGAAGTGCCACGCGATCGGCTCGCCCGCCAGGGCGGCCGCGCGGTCCCGCAGTTGCTGCGGCCGGTTCTCGCCCAGGTCCCGCTGGCCCGCCCCGAGGAGCGTGCGGATCGTGTCCGCGCCGACCGTCTTCGTGACGGCCACCAGGCGGACCGCGTCGGCCCCGCGGCCGCTGCGGACCGCGGCGGCGGCCATCCGGTCCCGCACCTCCCGCAGGTTCTCCCGCACGCGCTCGGGCGTCGGCTCCATGCGGGCCAGTGTACCCTGCCCCGCCGCTCTGGCAAGCCAAACTGCCGCGCCGCGGCCCGGCCCTAGCGGAGGACGCCCGTGTCGTCATCGATCCGCACGAGGCGGCCCTTCTCAGGGAGTCTGGCGGGCGGCCGCCCCGCCATACACCCTCACGTAATCGACGTACATGTCGGCCCGGCCGTCATACCGCGAGAGATCGACGGGCCAGCCGCCGCCCGTGGCCAGGTTGATGAGAAAGAAAAACGCGCGCTCCTTGCTGAGCGGAAGCGTCGGGTGGCGGCCCACCTCGATGTTATCGCAGTAGTAGATCGTGTCGGTGTCGGTGATCTTGCAGCCATAGGTGTGGAACGCCTCGAACCAGGCGGAGGGGATGCCGAACTTGCGCATGCGGATGGGATTGTGCAGCGCCTCGAACGCCTTCTTCTCGATGGCCTTGCCGGCCTCGCCCTGCTCCCAGGCGTGGGGGCAGATCATATAGGTGTCGAACGCGTTGGGCTCGCGCGGGCCTTCGCCGCCGTACGCCTCGATGATGTCCAGTTCATCGCACGGCACCTTGACGCCCTTGACGTGGTCCGTCATGTAATCCGTCAGGAGCCAGAAGGCCGGCCACGTGCCGATGGCGTTCGGGCCCAGGAACCGGCACTCGAAGTAGCAGGGAGCCCGGGCGGTGATGCCGCTGGCGTCGTTCTTCATGGAGGAGAGCAAGCCGGCGCTCCCGGCCTTCTCGCTCGCCCGGATCCGCAGATAGGTATCGACCTGACTGAAGGGGTTGCCGGGCTGGTCGAAACTCGTGAAGCGAAGGGTGCTGAAGTCCTGCGAGCCGCCCGGCGGCTTATGGTCGTAGTAGGTCGCCTTCGGATCAGTGCTGGAAATGGAGAGGGGGCCCTTGAAGTCGTCGGCAAAGACGAGGGCCATCCCTGCGGCGGCCGGAGGCGGCCCCTTGGGCATGCCTTCGTTCCACGACACGCCGCCCTTGTTGTAGAGTTGGAGGTAGCAGTTGTCCTTGACGGGGCCGTTGGCGCCCGAGATCCGCACCGTGACGGGGCCATGCGGATACCGGTCCGCGGGGAACACGACGGCCCCTTTCCCCTGGGCGTCCAGGGCCACCTCCCCGACGGTGGAATCGGTCCCGAGGCCGTCGCCTTGCTTCCAGCACTTCACGGTCACGGTCTTGAAGCCGGGGGCCGCGATGGCGATGGGCGTGTCCCCCGCCACGTCGGCGCCGTAGGCCGGCGAGGTCACGGACACCTGGCAGCCCAGGGTTTCGTCGGCGCTCTTCTCGGAGTCGACGCTGAGGGAATCGAAGGCGAGGTCGCCCTCGGCAGGCAAGAGTTTCTCCTTGTCCGTAGGCTGGCCGACCGTGAGCGTGACCCCCATGATCGGGTAATCGATCTTGCCGTTCTTGTCCCCGCCCCACGTCTCATGGCCGGAGTCCAGGTCGATGACGACTTCCTTCCAGCCGGTGAAATCGATGATCCCGCCTTGGCCCGTGCCCGTGGACAACGACCTGTACTGGTGCGTCTCGCCGCCGGCGTCGGCCACCTGCAGTCCATAGGAGCACTTCGAGTCGTCCCCCCTGAGCCAGAAATGCAGTTTGTGGATCGGCACCAGGATCCTGACCTTGTTCGGGATCCCGAGGTACTGGAATTGCCCGGTGCCCACGAAGTGGTAATGCAGCCTCAGGCACTGCTTCCCGTCGTGGGGCTGGTCGGTCGAGAGTTGGACCGAGGCGTTCTCGTTGGGGATGTTGACCACCCACACGCTGGGCTGCGGAGAAGCCTTCTCGAAATCCTGCACCATCACCGGCGTCAAGGCCCACGCCGGCGCACTCCCCAAGGTCAGCAGGACCGGCAGCAGCAGCGGCCGCTTCATCTCGTGTTCCCCTCCCGGCGTCCCTTTTCCTCTTTCCCGAAACGGCAGGGAACCGCTTCCCGCTGAAGGCAGGTTGCCCGACGTTTCCCAGAGGACCTCCTGCGGACGACGGCCGTCCGCAGTTTTCCCGATTCTACCACGTTGGGGCGCTTCGACAGGCCAATTCCCGGCGCACCAGACGCCTGGTGCCCTGTCGCAGGTGAAACGATGGGTGCCACGGCTGCGCCGTGTGCAGCCGTGCGCGTCCGAGGCAGCACGGTTGCGAACAGCGCAACCGTGGCGCCCCTCAGTTGACGGGCGACAGAGCCCTAATACTACAACGCAACTTAAGCTCAAGATACCTCAGGCGGCCAGCCGATGGC
>CAYGZE010000040.1:0-6868 GCA_964354185.1 uncultured Anaerolineales bacterium
CGGATTCGCCGAATAGGCACGCCATCTCGGAAGTACAGATCACGGGAACCGCTTGAAAGGAGAGAGGATGATGGATGCGCCGACCGTTGAGACGGGCGCCGGCATGGCCGGCATGTGCTTCGGCCTGGTGGGCCTCCTGATCGGCCTGGCCGTGTGCGCGTTCTGGATATGGATGCTGATCGACGCCATCAAGCACACCCCGAGCGAGAACAACCTGAGACTCATCTGGATCCTGGTGATCATCCTGGCGGGCATCATCGGCGCGCTGATCTACTTCTTCGTGCAGCGCCCGAAGAACCCGAAGGCAGGCTGACGCGCCTGGCGGGCAGCGCGCCAGGGCGTCGGCACGGGCGCATGAAGAAGGAGGGCGCCACCCCTGCCGCCCTCCTTCGTAGACTGCCGGATGTGCGTCAGGCCAGCTGGCGCCGTAGCCGCATCGCCACCGACGCCACGGCGAGGCCCACGGTCACGAGCGTGATGGGCTCGGGCACCGGGTCGATCATCTTGTCCTTGCTGATGAGGAACGAGCGGCCGGGCGCGATGCGTGCGTCCCACTGGAAGATCCAGCCGATGTCGCCGGCGTAGGGGCCGCCCAGGTTGCCCGCCGTCGTCGGCGACCCGTCCATGAGCCCCGCGAGCAGGTCGGCGGCCGAGCCGACCTCGTAGTGCGAGGGCGCAGGCGTCACGACGACCTCGGAGAAAGCCGTCTCGACCCCCGCCTGGCGGACCGTGTTGTGGTCGGCGCCCGCCAGCCAGATCACGTCGTCCTCCGCCGTCCCCTCGAGGTTGAAGTCGCTGTACTGGAAGAAGTGCATGTCCAGGGCGGTCGTGCCGAGGTTCGAGATGCGGATGCTCTCGGCGACGTCGGCCGTCAGGCTCCCCTCCAGGCCGCCGGTCAGCATGTAGCGGACCGTGACGGCCACCGTGGCGTTCTGGTACCGGGCCTCGAGCGCCCACGGCGTGGCGCTCACGGCCGGCGCGCCAAGCAGGTTGAGGGGCATCTCCGGCCCCTCCGACCCGATGCGGCACCAGAACCACTGCCGGCCGAGGTGCTCGACGCCGTCCACGGTCCACGAGTACATGCCGGCGTCGGACGCGGGGTCGATGCGGACCTCGGAGTTCAGGTCCGCCAGGACGTACGTATCGGCGACCGCCGACACGGGCACGGCCAGACAGGCGCACACCAAGGCGCCTGCCAGGAACATGGCGCTTCGCAGGAACACGGGCCCACCCTTCCAATCATGACGCCGCGGACGGCGGCCGCGAAACGTCGGACCTTGCTCTGGGACGACCGAGCCACCCTCCCGCGCACGGTCCTGGCCGGCCCGCCCAGACGGCCCGCGGGCGCCAGGCCCCGACACAGCGTGCCCGGGCGGGGCAACCACCCCATGGCAAACACCAAGTATGGCAAGACTCGGCTACGTGTCAAATCGGGCGAGGATCTCGTGCGGATTCCGACGGCGGGGGCGCGGCGGCCGGCGCCCGGAAGGAAGGGAGCTCGGCCCCCACAGGTTGCCCAGTCTGCCCAGTTGGGCGGTTTCGGAGGGTCGCGGCGATGGCATTGGTGCGCTGGCGCGCGTGGGCAAGCGGGGCAAGATAGGCCGGCGGGGAAAGGCCCCGCGCGGCCCGGCGCCTCGCGGAACGGCCTTGGCGCAGGGGCCGCAGGGGCGCGCTTTTTTCCGCACGCCGCCTACTTCCCTGCCAGGACCGCCCGCGCGTGCCGCGCGAAGTGCCCGCGAAGGTCCTCGGCGTAGCGGCGGAGGATCGCCTCGCCCACGCCGCCCGAGTCGCCGCACCGGAAGAGCGCCCGCGCCAGGACCAGTTCCCGCAGGGCGCGGTTCCGCGGGGCGGTCTCCGTGGGGTCGGGCCCCGTCTGGCGTTTCGCCTCCTCGACGGTCGTCGTGGCATAGCCGGTCATGCCGGGCTTCGCCAGGAGGTCGGCCAGGGGCCCGGCCGCACGCCGGTCGCCCAGGGCCTCCAGGGCCATCGCCACGGCCCGATGGTGCGAGAACTCCTTCGAGGCATCGAGCAGCCGGACCTTCTCGAGGATGGGCTCAAGGGCCCGCCCGTCGCGCGTGCGGCCGAGGGCGATGAGGTAACTATCCAGGGGGCTCAGGCTCCGCCCGTACTGGCCCATGCCCGTGAAGTCCCACCCCGGGTCGAAAACCTCGGCGGCGTGGACCTGGGCGACGAGCGTCTCAACGCCCGTCGCGTCGCCCAGCATGCCGAGGACGTGGGCGCACGCGAGCCGCGCGTCGTCGGACGCGGCCGCGGCGTACGCCTTCCGCAGGAGGGGCAGGGCGTCCTGGGGCTGGGTGAGGACGGCGGCCAGCGCCTTCGGATCGTCCGCCAGGCGGGCGACCGCCTCGGCCAGGCGCTCGCGCGGAAGCGGGAACGAATCGACATCCGTCAGCACGTGCTCGGGCAGGCATCCGACCTCGACCAGGTGCTTCTGGAGGGCCTTCAGGTCGATGGTGCGGACCGTCGCGGCCGACCGGGCGGCCATGGCCGCCGCCGCGCCCGCCGCGTACCCCTGGTTCTGCACGTCCGGCTGCATCCGGATGACCGGCATCGCGTCGCGGTGGGCGCTGGCGCCCAGGCCCGTGACGAGAATCCCGTCGAGCCCCCGCGGCAGCAGGGCGCGGTACGGGACGAACACGGTCAGGCCCGTCCGGTCGGGCGGCCGGATGAGGAACACCGGATGCACCGTGAACCCGTGCGAGTCGAAGTCGCTCTTCGACATGACGACCGTGTCGGGCCACGTGCGGTCGAGGATCATGTCCATGGGCGTGAGCGTCACGTCGCCGACGATGCGGCGGCGTTCGCGCGTGTCGACGAGTTGCCCCAGGTCGTAGGCGCCCCGGAACTTCTCACGGGCGTACACGAACGCATGCCAGAGGTCGACGGCGTCGGTGTCGTCGGCAAAGAGGTAATCGGTGTTCGTGTAGCCCGCGCCGAGGGCGAGGGGCGGCAGGCCGGCGCCCTGGATGCCGACGTCGTCGCCGCCGGTGTAGAGGGTCTCGGCGCCCGCGGCGGCGGCGACGTCGGCGCTGCCGGTCGAGTCGATGACCGTCCGCGCCAGGACGACGCCGCGACCTGCCGGCGTGGCCACGACGACGCCCCGCACCGTCCCGCCGTCGACGAGCGCGCCGCACCCCAGGACGCCGAACCACACGGCCGCGCCCGCCTCGCGGTTGGCGCGGCGCCACCACTCGGCCTTGCCGACGCTCCTGACGGCGGCGCCGAGCGCCGCGACGCCCTTGTCGACCTCGGCCGTGAACCCGCCCCGGTAGCCGTGATAGTAGTTCGTGATCATGCCGAGCGTCCCCACGCCGCCGAGGCCGTGGAGGTACTCGAGGACCACCGTCCGCGCCCCGCCGCGCGCCGCCGCGATGCCCGCGGGCGCGCCCGCCGTCCCCCCGCCGACGACCACCACGTCGAACGTGCCGAGGACGGGCAGGCCCCGCGCGTCGGACGGGACGGTCGGCCCGGCGTCGGCCGTCGGGCGGAGGCCCGAGAGGACCTCGCGAACGTCGCCGCCCGCGCCGGGTGCGGCGGCCGCCGCGGACAGGTGCACGCCCTCCGGCGCCGGCCGGGCCTTGGCCTCCTCGGCCGCCGCGGCGCCGAGGCGGGCGCCCAGGTCCATAAGGGCAAGCGGCCGCAGGATGCGCCCGGCCTCGTCGCGCGGCACGGCCGCGCAGCCGCCCAGGACGTACAGGTGCGGCACGCCCGCGGGGCGGAAGGGGCGCAGCGCCGCGTCCGCGCCCTCCGCGCCGCCGTCCCCGCCCTCCGCGACCACGGGATCGGGCGGTACCTGGAAGATCGCCTCGGAGGCGTCGAGTTGGCCGGGGTCCCACGTGCGGTCGCGGGCGGCGTGCTCGGCCTCGGCGAGCGCGGCCAGGGAGCCGTCGGCCATCGGAATCGTGAGCGTGTACTCGAGGATCTCGGCCCCGTCGAAGCGGAGGCCGACCTTGCGGGCCTCGACCCCGTCCCCCGTCCGGACGCCGCCGCCGATGACGACGCGCTGGAACGCGTGCGGCCCGGCGGGGAACGGGGCGAACCGCGCGCCCGCCAGCCGCGCGACCAGGGCCCGCTCGGTCGCGTCGACGATCACGCGGGCCAGGACGGCCTGGCGCCCGGAGCGGTTGGCCATGACGATGCCGCACGGCTTGCCCGTCGCGTCGCGCAGGACGTCCGTCGCGTAGCAGCCGTAGAGGAACCGCGCCCCCGCCGCCAGGAGCGCGTCGTCGAGGACCTTCTTGACGTGCATCGGCCGCACCGGGCCGCGCGCCCCGCCCCCGCCGCCCCCGTCGGCGAAGAGGGCCCGCGCGAGCGGCGCGTCGGGCGTCTCGCCGGCCTCGAGCCACAAGCGGCGCGTCGCGCAGAGGTCGTCGCCCAGGTACGGGCGCGGCGCGGCCAGGAAGACGCTCGCGCCCCGGGCGGCGGCCGCGACGGCGGCCGACACGGCGCCCGTCGAGCCACCCACGACGACGACGTCGACCTGGCAGGCGACGGGGATGCGGCGGCCGGACTCGGGGATGACAGAGGGGGTCATGGCCGGGGTCCTCGCGGCAAGCAGGAGCGCCGCGGCGGCGGCGCCGAATGCGTTCCGGAGACGGGTCTTCATGAGCGGCCTCCTACTCGCGCCACTCGAACGGGCGCGGGGCGATCAGGAACAGCCGCCGCACCCCCACGTTGCACAGCAGGCCCAGCGCGAGGAACGAAGCGAGGAGGCTCGACCCGCCGTAGGACATCAGCGGCAGCGGCACGCCCGTGATCGGCATCAGGCCGATACTCATGGCGATATTCAGAAAAGACTGGGCCGAGAAGACGCCCACCACGCCCACCACGACCAGTTTGCCGTAGGGCTCGGTCGTCGAGAAACTCACGTCCACGCCGAAGAGGGCCAGCAGGCCGTAGAGGACGACCACGAGGGCCGCGCCCCAGAAGCCGAACTGCTCGGCGATCGTCGGAAAGAGGAAGTCCGTGTGCGCCTCGGGCAGCAGGCCGTGCCGCGTCTGGGTGCCCTGGAGCCAGCCGCGGCCCAGCGCGCCGCCCGCCCCGACGGCGATCTTGGCCTGCCAGAGTTGGTGGCCGGGACCCGAGAGGAGCGTGCCGAAGAACCCCCGCAGGGCGTCGAAACTCTGCGGGCTGTAGCCGGTCGTCCGGAGCGACTCGAACAGGCGGTCGCGCGCCAGGACGAACGTCGACGTCTCGCGCCGCAGCGCGGCCCGCGCGGCGAGGCGCCACAGGCGGAACCGCCACGTGGTCGTGACCTCGCGGACGAGTTCGGCCTTGCGCTCGTCGGAGAGGTGCGGGCGGACGGCCAGCGGCGCGGCGGCCTGGCGGGGCGCGGCTTCGGCCCCCTCGTCCGCCGGGGCCGGCGCGGCCGCGCCGCCCTCCGCGCCCGGCTCGCCCTCCAGGATCGCGAAGTGCAGGCGCTCGGCGCACGGCTGGAGCAGCCACGCGTCGATCCGCATCCGCTGGTAGCCTTTCATCGAGACATAGAAAATCGGCACCATCGCCAGCCCCATCGCGATGACGGCCAAGAGGTGCTTCCCGCGCGCCCCGGCCGCAAAGAGCATCAGGAACAAGACCGGCAGGAAGAGCATCGCCGTCCCGAGGTCGGGCTGGTACAGGACGAGCGCAGTCGGCGCGAGGGCCATCACGAACGGCGGCAGAAGGCCCGCCAGCGTCCGGTAGTTCTTGCGGTAGCGCAGGTAGTAGGCCAGCGCCATGAGAAACGCGATCTTCATGAGTTCCGACGGCTGGAACTTGATGCCCGTCGCGGGGATGCTGATCCACGAGTAGGCGTTGTTGATCGGGTAGACGACGCCGGGCACGACCAGGTCGAACCGCCGCATCACCGCCAGGGCCGCCAGGACGGCCAGGCAGGCGCCGTAGAAATAGTAACTGAACCGCGCCAGGCGGACGTAACTCGGCACGAGCGCCGCGCCGAAGACCGCCAGCGCCGGCCCCAGGAAGACCAGTTGCCGCGCCGCCAACGAGTCCCAGAACGCGGGCGGCTCCTCGTCGCCTGCCGTCGCGGCGTAGATGCCCGCCACGCCCAGCGCCACCAGCGCGAGCGCCGTCCCCAGCACCAGCCACGGGAACCGGTATAGGTACTTGTCGCTGAACACGACGCCTCGCCGCGCGGCCGGAGCCTCGGCCTTGTGGACACCCCCGCGACCAGTATAATGAGTCGGCCGAGCGCGGGCCAGCACTCTGTGAGGCGCGGTCTGGGGAGGGCCCGCGGGGCGGCGCGGGCGTGTTCGGAAGGCAAGGCGCATGCGGCGCTCGATCCTAGGGGCGTGGCTGATCCGGGCGGCAGCCGCCGCCGCGGCCGGGGCGATCCTCGTCTCGGGCGCCGCCTGCTCGCGCGCCGCCGTCTACAAGGAACGCCTGAACGCCATCGCCTCCGACACCGCACGGGCGGTCCTCCGCGAGACTCTCTGGACCCACGGCTCGTTCTACCGCTGGGCCGACCATCGCACCTTGCGGTGCGAGGTCACCTGGACCGACGTGCGCCCGCTCGCCACGACGGCCCGCCAGGCCGTGTGGCTCCTGGACACCGAGCGCGGGCGCCTGCGGATCGAGCATCCGGCCGAGGGCCGGGTCACGCTCTTCGACGGGATGGCGTGGCGGATCCTGGCCGACGGCAAGGAGACCGCCGACGCGGTCGTCCGGATGGACGCCGCCGGCGAGGCGCGGGTCCTGCGGGAACTCGCCACGATGCCGTTCGGCCTGCTGGGGCCGGACCTCGACATCGGGTACCTGGGCTGCCGCGCGGGCCCCGCCGAGGCCCGGGCGTGGGAGCAGTTGCTCGTGGCGTACCGAGGCGCGGGCGGCCAGGCGGCGGCGGACCGGA
>CAYGZE010000040.1:6968-21282 GCA_964354185.1 uncultured Anaerolineales bacterium
TGGATGGATGCCGAGGACTACCTCGACGAGGCCGACCGCCTGATGGAGGACGGGGCCTACGAGGACGCGCTGGCGGCGTGCGACCGGGCGATCGCGCTCGACCCCGGCCTGGCCGACGCCCACGCCCTGGCCGGCCGGTGCCTGGCCTACCTGAACCGCGCGGACGAGGCCGAGAAGGAACTCCTCCAGGCCCTCGACCAGGACGCCCGGTCCGTCGACGCCTGGTTCGGCCTGGCCTTCGTCTCGTGGCTGCGGGCCGACGACCGCGAGGCCCTGGGCTACCTCCAGCGGGCCCGCCAACTCGCCCCCGGCGACGAGGCCGTCCTCGCCCAACTCATCGGCATCTATGGCAACCTGAGCCAGTTCGACGAGGCCGAGCGCCTCTACGCCGAGGCCAGCGAGATGCACGCCTCGTCCGCCGAACTCGCCTACCAGTGGGGCCTCGTCCTCGCCAAGCAGGGCCGCCACGACGAGGCCCTCGCCGTCTGGACCAAGGCCGCCGAGTGGGATGACGAATACCCCGACCTCCACCTGGCCATGGCCCGGTCCTGGGGCCAGAAGGGCGACTTCGAGGCCGCCCGGCGCGAATTGACCCGCGAGTTGGAGGCCTACCCCGACTCGCGCGAGGCCCGCCTCTCGCTCGGCGATTTCTACCTCCAGACCGGCGAACTGGAGCGCGCCGTCGACATCTACGAGCGCCTCCTGGAGGACACGAAGGACGACTCGCGCATCCATCTCGACCTGGGCGTCGCGCTGGTGCGCCTGGGGCGGACGGCGAAGGCGCGGCGGCACCTCCTGAAGGCCCTCGAACTCAGCCCCTCCGATCCCCTGATCCTCTCGCACCTCTCCAGCGCGACCCACGCCAAGTCCGACGTCTCGCGGGCCCGGCGGGTCCTCAAGCGCGCCCTGCGCCAGGAGCCCCACCGCGACGAACTCTACCGCAACCTCTCGGCGCTCCTGGCCGCCGAGGGGCGGTTCGGCGAGGCCGAGGCCGAACTCCAGAGCGCCATGGCCTTCTCCGGCCGCGCCCACGAACTCGAGAACGACCTCGGCGTCCTCCTGGCCATGCAGGGCAAGTTCGAGGACGCCCGCACGGCCTTCGACCGCGGCCTCGCGCGCCGGCCCGAGGACCTCCCCCTCCTCATCAACCGCGCCCTGATCGAGGCCGACCTCGGCCGCCCCGAGGCGGCGCTCGAGCGCCTTCGCGCGCTGGCCGAGAGGTTCCCCGACAATCCCGACGTCCTGGGGAACCTCGCGTCCATCCTTCTGGACCTCGGCCGGGCCGAGGAGTCGCTCGCGACGGCGCGGCGGATGGCGGAACGGTCGGCGTACGATCCGCGCGGCCACTACCTGACCGGGCGGGCGCTCTACGACCTGAAGCGCTACGCAGACGCCCTCCGGTCGCTCGACCGGGCCTCGCGGCTCGAGCCGACCCAGGTGGACACGCTGATCGCCCTCGGCATGTGCTACGGCTCCCTCGGACGCACCAAGGAGTGCGTCCGGTCGTTCGAGCAGGCGCGGGCCCTGGCGCCGAACGATCCCGACGTCCTCTACAACCTGGGCCTGGCCTACGAGGACGCCGCCCCCGCGCGCCGCAAGGGCCGCGGCGTCAAGGAGGCCGTCGCCCTCTACCAGCGCGTGCTGGAACTGGCGCCGACGTACGACGCGGCCCGCGAGCGGCTGGAGGCCCTCTCCGGCCGCGCCGCGCCGCCGCAGGACTGACCCGACCGGGGCGACCTTTTTTTGGTTCCCCTCGGCCGGGCGGCCGAGTAGACTCCCGGATGACGGGTTCCCGGGTCCCCTGATACGGAGGCCGCCGATCATGGGCATGTCCGCCAGCGTCCGCATCCGCCTGAGCGCCATGATGTTCCTTCAGTACGCCATCTGGGGTTCCTGGGCGGCGGTGGCCTACACCTTTTTCACCGAGCGGCAGTTCAGCGACAACGTCATCGGGTGGCTCTTCAGCATGAGCCCGCTGGCATGCATCGTGGCCCCGTTCATCGGGGGCCAGATCGCCGACCGCTGGGCGCCGACCCAGTACTTCCTGGCCGTCGTGTCGCTCCTGGGCGGCGGGCTGCTCTTCCTGATGGGCATGGAGGCCGACCCGACCCGGATGCTCATCCTGATGGCGGGCTACTCGCTCCTCTTTGCCCCGACGCTGCCCCTCACGAACTCCCTGGCGTTCCACCACATGAGCGACCCGGACCGCGACTTCGGGGGCATCCGCGTGTGGGGGACGATCGGCTGGATCGTGGCGGGCCTGGGCCTGACGCTGTGGCGTCACCTGTCGGACCCGGTGTTCCTCAAGGAGCTCGGCGGCTTCGGCTTCACGGGCGAGTGGTTCGAGCGGCTCTGGTCCCTCTGGTGGGGCCCCTCGGCGCCGGGGGTTATGGGCGACCTGTTCTACATGGCGGCGGTCTTCTCCGTCGCGATGGGCCTGTTCTGCCTGTGCCTGCCGCACACGCCGCCCAAGCGCGAGGGCGTCAAGCCGCTGGCCTTCCTCGAGGCCCTGAAACTCCTCAAGGACAGGAACTTCGCCGTGTTCCTCGTGATCGCGTTCGTCGTGACGACGGAACTGAACTTCTACTACATTCCGACGCCGGAGTTCCTCAAGGAGATCGGGATCGCGAAGGCGAACGTCCCGGCCGTGATGACGATCGCGCAGATCGCCGAGATCATCGTGCTGGCGTTCCTCTTGCCGCCGGCCATCAAGAAGATCGGCCTGCGGTGGACGCTCGCGCTGGGCGTCATCGCCTGGCCGCTGCGGTACGTCATCTTCGCCATCGGCGAGCCGACGTGGCTGGTGGTGGCGGCCCTGACGTTCCACGGCTTCGGCTACGCGTTCTTCTTCGTCGCCTCGCAGATCTACGTCAACAACGTGGCCCACGGCGACATCCGCGCCAGCGCCCAGAGCCTCTTGACGCTCGTCACCGTCGGCGTCGGCATGTGGCTGGGGGCCATGATCTACACGTTCATCAAGACCCAGTTCACCACGGGCACGGGCGCCGAGGCGGTCACGAACTGGACGAACGTCTTCCTGGTGCCGTGCGCCCTGACGGCCGTCTGCGCGCTGGCGTACCTGACGTTGTTCCGCCCGCCGCCGAAGCAACTGGCGGCCGAGGGCCCGGCGGCGTAGGCCGGCGCCCAGCGAGCGCGCGAAAACCGCCCCGGGCCCGTCGGCCCGGGGCGGTTCCTTTTCCCATGCCTGGCGCGGCCATGCGCGGCGGGTCTCCGGACCCGCCGCGCCACGTGGCGCCGGAGGACTACGCGCGGGTGCGGCGATGGAATTCCTCGGCCAGCCGCCGCGTCAGGGGGCCGGGCTTCCCGTCGCCGATCGTCCGCTTGTCGATCAGGACGACGGGAATGACCTCGGCGGCGGTCCCGGTGAGGAAACACTCGTCGGCCACGTAGAGGTCGTGGCGGGTGAGGTTCTCCTCGCGGACCTGGACGTTCTGGCCGCGCGCGATGGAGAGGATCTCGTCCCGCGTCACGCCCTCCAGGATGCCGGCCGAGATGGGCGGCGTGAAGAGGGTGCCGTCGCGGACGATGAAGAGGTTGTCCCCCGTGCACTCGGCCACGTAGCCCAGGTGGTTGAGCATGACGGCCTCGAGGGTGCCCGCGTCGATGGCCTCGATCTTCGCGAGGATATTATTGAGATAGTTGAGGCTCTTGAGGCGCGGGTTGACGGCATTCGGGTGGTTGCGCATCGTGGCCGCCGTGATCACCTCGAGGCCGTTGCGGTAGAGTTCCTCGGGGTACAGGGTGATCTTGTCGGTGATGATGAAGACGGTGGGGTCCTGGCACCGGTTCGGGTCCAGGCCCAGCGTCCCCGTGCCGCGCGTCACCACCACCCGGATGTAGGAGTCGTCCAGGGCGTTGGCCTTGAGGGTGGCCACGATCGCGTCGGCCATGGCCTGCGGGCTCAGGGGGATCGCCAGGCGGATCCCCCGGGCCGAGTCGAAGAGGCGCCGCACGTGCTCCTGGAGGCGGAACACCTTGCCGCCGTACGACCGGATCCCCTCGAAGACCCCATCGCCGTAGAGGAGGCCGTGGTCGAAGACGGAGATCTTCGCCTCCTCGCGCGGGACGAGTTCGCCGTTGAGCCAGACCTTGTTGCCCATGGGGACCGCCCTTCTCGTGCGGGGCGGCGGCAGGGGCCGCCGGCCGCCGCAGGCGGGCTAGACTGTAGCGGCCTGGGCGGACTCGTGCAAGAGCCTACCGTCGCGGAGGCGCACGACGCGGTCGGCGCGGCGGGCGATCCGCTCGTCGTGGGTGACCATGACGAACGTGAGGCCCTGCTCGCGGTTCAGCCGCTCCAGGTGCCTCATGATCTCGCCCCCGGTGGCCGAGTCGAGGTTGCCGGTGGGCTCGTCGGCGAAGAGGATGCGCGGCCGATGGACGAGGGCGCGGGCGATGGCGGCCCGCTGGCGCTCGCCGCCCGAGAGTTCGGCCGGCAGGTGGTCCGCCCGCTCCGCCAGGCCGAGTTGCGCCAGGACCGCCCGGGCCTCCTCGCGCCGCTCGCCGCGCGAGAGCGGCCACAGGGCCGCCGGCGTCCGGACCATCGCCGGCAGCAGCGTGTTCCCGAGGACCGTCAGGTCGGGCATGAGGTAGTAGAACTGGAAGACGAAGCCGATGGCCTCGTTGCGGCAGCGGTCGCGCCAGCGCTTGGGGCGGGCGAAGGCGTCCTCGCCCTCAAACTCGACCTGCCCCTCGGTCGGCCGGTCCAGGAGGCCCATGAGGTGGAGGAGCGTACTCTTGCCGCTCCCCGAGGGGCCGAGGATGCAGAGGAACTCGCCCCGCCGCACGTCCAGGTCCACGCCGTGGAGGACCCGCAGGACCGACGGCCCCATGTGGTAGTCCTTCACCAGGCCGCGCACCGCCAGGATCGGCGCGTCACTCATAGCGCAGGGCCTCCACGGGCTGCTTCAGGGCCGCGAGGAGCCCCCCCGCCGTGCTCGCCAGGGTCGCCAGGGCCAGCACGCCCAGGCACACCAGGATGCACCACTCGGGCGACAGGCTCCGCGGGATGTGCTCGAAGTAGTACATCGTCCGCGGGAACACCTCCACGTGGAACGTCTCGTTGACCCACAGTTCGATCGGGTCGAGGTAATGGATCATGAGGAGGGCGGCCGCGAGGCCGACGCCCGTCCCGATGAGGCCGATGATGAACCCGTAGCCGAGGAACAGGCTCCCCACGCCGAGGTCGTGGGCCCCCAGGGCCTTCAGGATACCCACGTCGCGCTGCTTGATGTAGGCCATGACGTACGAGATGAGGGCCGTCAGGATCGCGAACCCCAGGAACATCAGGCCCAGCATCAGCGTCGTGATGTTCCGCTCGATCATGACGACCGTCAGGATCATCTCCTGCTGCTCCTCCCAGGTCTTGACCGTCAGGTGCGCGAGGAGTGGCTCGTCGCGATCCGCCTGGAGGCGCTCCCACTCCGCGAGGATGGCCTGGCAGAGGGCCTTGCCGTCGGCGCCGGGGGCGATCTTGACGTGGACCTGGCTGGCGCGGGCGGGCTCGGCCTCGCGGCCCTCCTGGGCGGGCCTGGCGCTCATGCCCGCCATCTCCTGGGCCACGTCGAAGTCGACGTACAGGTGCGAGGAGTCCGACTCCCAGAAGCCGCTCTTGAAGATATCCACGAGCGTGAACTTACGGGCGTTCACCTTCGGCACGCCCCCAGGCCCCAGGTCGATCGCCCCGCTCGCGCGGACCGGGATCGTCGAGACCACCAGGTCGTCCCAGTAGTCGATGAGCGGGAAGTCGATCACCTCGCGCCGCTCCACCGGCGCCTCGGGCGGCGGCCAGATCGTCAGCCCCGCGGCCCAGGCGGCCAGGCCGACCCCGAGGACGGCGAAGCCGCCCGTCGCCACGCGCCACCCCAGCCGGCCGCGACGCCGCCGCGACGCCCCCCACAGGAAGAGCGCCGCGACCAGCGCCACCACCGCCAGGAACCCGAGGAGCACCCGCAGCGCCGTCCCCGGGCGGCCCCGCTCCGTGACGGTCGCCTGGAGCGGCACGCCGATGACGCCGATGCCCGCGACGATGCCCGGCCGGTCGCCCAGGCCCGCCTTCTCGCGGAGCCGCCGGATCTCCTCCGGCACCGTCAGAAGCGACGCCGCGGGGTAGTCCCGGCCCCCCTGGCGCCGCAGATAAGCATGGAACCGGCCCATCTTGGCCTTCTCGGCCGGCCGGATGCCGAGGATGATGCACGGCTGGATGACGGGCTTCAGCGCGACGCGGGTCGGCTCGATCCGGCCGATCGCATAGGTCTGGATGATCGGCGTCGCCGCCTCCACCCCGTCCAGGCGCTCGATCCGCCGGATGAACGCGTCGTAGTCGGCCATCCCCTCCAGGTGCGCGTCGACGATGACGTCGGCCAGGGTCCCCCGCGTCATCTCCCGCGTCTCGCTCATGAAGCCGTTCATGATCGCGAAGACGACGATCAGCAGGAACACCCCCAGCGCCGCCGGCAGCGCCGACACCAGCGGCACCACCGCCTTCCAGCCTGAGAAGAGGTAGGTCAGGCACACGAGGTGCTTGTAGACGGGCGTCACCAGCACCAGGACGGCGGCGGCCGCGAGGACGGCGGCGGCCCCGGCGACGGCCGGCAGAAACCACGCCGAAGCCAGCCAGTCCTGATCCATCGAGAGGTCTCGCTTACGCGGGCTCGCCCGGCGCGCCGCCCGGCCCCGCCGCCGGACGCGGCCGCAGGGCCGGAAAGAGGACGACGTCGCGGATGCTCGCCTGGTTCAGAAGGAGCATGACGACGCGGTCGATGCCGATCCCCAGGCCGCCCGCCGGCGGCATCCCGTGCTTCAGGGCCTCGACGAAGTCCTCGTCCATGACGGCCATCGTCTCGTCCTGGCCCGCCAGTTGGGTCCGCAGCGCCTCCGCCTGGACGTCCGGGTCGTTCTGCTCGGTGTAGGCGTTGCCGATCTCCATGCCGGCGATCATCGGTTCGAACCGCTCGGCCAGGTCGGGCGCGCCCGCCTTGCGCTTGGTGAGCGGGCACAGCCGCGCGGGCCAGTCCAGGACGAACGTCGGCTGGACGATCCGGTCCTCGACCGTCGCCTCGAAGAGGTCGTGCGTGACGACGTCGAGGTGCTTGTTCGATTCCTCGATGCCCTGGGCCCGGGCCTTGGCGCGGATGGCGGCGTCGTCGCCCAGGCGGACGCCCGCGTGCTCGGCCAGGAGGTCGGCGTACGCCGCGCGGCGCCACGGGGCCTTGTACTCGATGAGGTCGTCGCCGAAGGGCAGGGCGGTCGCGCCGCCCGAGACCGTCCGCGCCAGGCCCTCCAAGAGGGTCTCCACGATCTCCATCATGTCGCCGTAATCGGCGTAGGCCTGGTAGAGTTCCAGGAGGGTGAACTCCGGGTTGTGGCGGGTCGAGATGCCCTCGTTCCGGAAGACGCGGGAGATCTCGTAGACCCGCTCCATCCCGCCCACCAGGAGGCGCTTCAGGTACAGTTCGGGCGAGATCCTGAGATACAGGTCCTGATCGAGCGTGTTGTGGTGCGTGACGAAGGGCCGGGCGGCCGCGCCGCCGTACAGCGGCTGGAGGACGGGCGTCTCGACCTCGACGAAGCCGCGCTCGGCCAGGAAGCGGCGGACCTCGGCCAGGATGCGGCTGCGGGCGAGGAAGACGTCCCGCACCTGGGGGTTCGCAAAGAGGTCGACGTACCGCTGGCGGTAACGGGCCTCGATGTCCTGGAGACCGTGCCACTTCTCGGGCGGCGGCAGGAGCGCCTTCGTCAGCACCTCCAGCCGCGCAACCGAGACCGTGATCTCCCCCGTGCGGGTCCGCGTCAGCGCGCCCTCGGCGCCCACCAGGTCCCCCAGGTCGAGGGCCTGGACCCGCTGCCACTGGTCCTCGGCGAGGGCCTTCTTGCTGAAGGCGACCTGGATGCGGCCGGTCCAGTCCACGAGGTCGGCGAAGATGAGTTTGCCGAACGCCCGCAGGGCCGTCAGGCGCCCGGCCACGCGGGCCGGCGTGCCCTCGCCGGCGGCCTCGAAGCGGCGGCGGGCCTCGGCGGCGCCGATCGTGTCGGCGTAGCGCGAGCCGAAGGGGTCGAGCCCCGCCGCCCGCAGGGCCTCGGCCTTCTTCCGCCGGTTCTCTTCGTATTCGCTGGCCATGGTCCGGTGGCGGTCTCGATCCCGCGTCGTGTCCCCCGGGCGCGCCCGCCCCTGGTCCTGGCGGGTCAGGTCGCCGATGATAGACCGCCCGGCGCCGTTCGGCAAGCGAAAGTTGCACGCGGGGCGGGGGGCGGCGCGGGGCGGGCGGGAAAGTCCTTGACGGACCGCGCGGCAGGCGGAATAAGAGGGCGGGCACACGGAAATCCGCCATGGCCGAGGCCGACGGACCGCGAGAGGACCAAGCACAGCCGCCGCGGTGTCCGTGCGCGAGCGCCGTTCGGGCCCTCGCCGACCGCCTCGGCGACTGGTTCCCCTTCGGCAAGGCCCCGGCCATCATCCTCGTCTTGACGGCCCTGGCGGCGGCGTGGCTGGCGGCCCATCCCGTCGAGAAGACCCAGGCGGACCTGCGGTTCTGGACCTTCGCCGACACGCACTACTTCGCCTACCTGAAGGCCCTCCCGTCGTTCGAGGCGAAGCATCCGGGCCAGCGCGTGGACATCCAGTTCGTCCACTGGACGGCGGTGACCAGCCGCCTGCGGGCCGCCTTCTGGACCGACCTCGACGTGCCCGACATGGTCGAGGTCGAGATCAGCCAGGCGGGCAGTTTCTTCCGCGGCCCGGCCGAGGAGGTGGGCTTCGTCGACCTCAGGCCGCGCCTGGAGGCCGAGGGCCTCCTGGACCGCATGGTCAAGACCCGCTTCGCCCCCTACACCTACCACGACCGCCGCACGGGCGAGGACCACCTCTACGGCCTGCCGCACGACGTCCATCCCGTGATGCTGGCCTACCGCCGCGACCTGTTCGAGGCGGAGGGCGTGGACGTCGAGTCCCTCGAGACGTGGGACGACTTCGTCCGGCTGGGGCGGCGGCTGACGATCCCCGACAAGCGGTACATGCTCGACTTCGCCGACACGGGCGGCGGCGGGTTCGAGGTCGCCCTCTACCAGCGGGACGGCGGCCTCTTCGACGCCGCCGGCGAGTGCACGATAGACAGCCCCGTCGCCCTGGAGACGCTCCTCTGGTACGTCCCCCTGGTGGCGGGGCCGGACCGCATCGCCGACGACCCCGGCTGGGGCCAGTCGTGGGTCAAGGCGATCGAGGACGGGTACCTCCTGACGTGGACGTGCCCGGACTGGCGGTCGAAGTCGGCGGAGCAGCAGATCCCGCGGATGGCGGGGAGGATGGCCCTCATGCCCCTGCCGGCGGTGCGGCCGGGGGGCCGCCGGACCTCCAGTTGGGGCGGCACGATGCTCGGCATCACCCGCAAGAGCCCTCACCCGGACCTCGCCTGGGCCCTCGCCAAGCACTTCTACCTCAACCCCGATGAACTGGCCGAGCGGTTCCGCGAGACGAACATCCTCCCGGCCCTCAAGGACGCGTGGAAGCACGCGGCCATCAACGAGCCGCGCCCCTACTGGTCCGGCCAGCCCATCGGGACGCTCTACGCCCGGCTGGCCGAGGACGTGCCGGCCCAGTACACGAGCCCCTACATCGACTTCGCGAAGAGCAAGATGAGCGAGGTCGTGGCGGCCTGCTCGAGTTACTACGACAAGCACGGCGCGGACGGCTTCGAGGCCTATGCGCGGGAGCGCCTGAAGGCGGGGGCCGACGAGGTCCGCAACATGATGCGAAGGAACCCCTTCTGACCATGCTGCGCCAGCGGCTATTCCGATGGCAGCACCGCTGGGCCCCGTACCTCTTCACGGCCCCGTTCGTGGTCACGTTCCTGGTGTTCGCGCTGTACCCGATGGCGAAGAGCCTGGTCCTGGCGTTCTACGTCACGGTGGGGCCGAAGTCGTCGGTGTTCGTGGGGCTGGAGAACTTCCGGTTCCTCCTGTCGGACCCGAGTTTCTACGTGGCGGTGAAGAACACGGCGGTGTTCGCGCTGTTCTCGGTGTTCCTCCAGTTGCCGCTGTCGCTGGGGCTGGCGACCCTGCTGAACGCGAAGTTCCTGCGCCTGCGGAACGCGTGGCGGTTCGGGTTCTTCTCGCCGTACCTCCTGGGGCAGGTGTTCGTGGCGGTCCTTTTCAGCGTGATCTTCGCCCCGCGGCTGGGCCTGCTGAACCAGGTCCTGTCGTCGATGGCCCTGGTGCCGTCGAACAAGGACTGGCTGGGCGAGGCCGAGCGCGTGATGCCCGCCCTGGTGATGACGGCCCTCTGGATGTATGTGGGCTTCAACATGATTTACTTCCTCGCCGCCCTCCAGGCCGTCGACAAGGACCTCTACGACGCCGCCGCCGTCGACGGGGCCGACGCCATCCGCCGCTTCCGCCACGTCACGCTGCCCTCGATCAAGCCGGTGGCCGTCTTCGTCGTCGTCCTCTCGACCATCGGGTCGTTCCAGTTGTTCGAACTGCCGTACCTCATGCTCCAGAACACGTCGGGGCCCGAGCAGGCGGGCCTGACGGTGGTGATGTACCTCTACCAGAAGGGGTTCGAGGCGGGCGACCTGGGCTACGCGTCGGTCGTCGGGTGGACGCTCGCCCTGGGGGTCCTGGTCCTCTCGCTCGTGCAGATGCTCCTGGCGGGCACCTGGCGGAAGGAGAAGTGACGTGGCGGCCCGGCGGCACATCCAGGGCCTGGCGGACGTCGCGTGCGCGGCGTGCGGCGCGGCCAATCGGCCGGGGTCGACGCGATGCGCCGCGTGCGGCCGAACCTTGAGGCCCGGGCTCCTGACGGCCGTCGTCGCCGTGGGCCTGGCCGAGGGGGCCCTCGCGGGGGCGGCGATCGCCCGCGCGGTCGCCGCGGGGGCCGCCGGGGCCGCCACGGCGAACGAGCGGTGGGCCCTGGCCGCCGCCGCGGTCCTGGTGGCCGCGACGCTCCTCGCCCTCCTGGGTCTCTTCCGGGGGCGGTACTGGGCCTGGCTGGCGGTCCAGGTCCGGTGGGAGTTGGACGTGGCGGCCCTGGTCCTCCTGGGCCTGGCGGGCGTCGCCGTCTGGACGCCGTGGAAGGCCGTCGTCCTGACGGCCGCCCTCATCGGCACCAAACTCCTCTGCTGGATGGTCGTCCACACGGACCGCGCGAAGGCGTTCTGCTCGGTGGGGACGCGGGGGCGGCTGCTCCTGGGCGCGTCGCTGTACGGCGTCCTGGCGCTCTCGCTCGTGGTGACGCTGACGCCGCTGGTGTGGCTCGTGGCGGCCACGCTCAAGAACTCCGACGACCTGTTCCACTACCTCTTCTTCCCGCCGCCGGCGAACCTGAGCCTCGAGAACTTCCGGAAACTGTTCGGGTCGCCGATCCTGTCAGTGGGCGAGGTCCGCGACTGGCAGGGCTTCTGCGGGCGGCTCGAGACCCAGGCGCAGGCCGAGGCCCCGAGCCTCGGCAAGCGGATCCGGGAGGGCCTGACGCCGGCCGCGCGGGAGCAGGCCTCGGCCGTCGCCCGGGGGCACGAACTCACCCCGGCCGAGGAGCGCGGCCTGCTGGACGCCTTCAACGCGGTCCTGCGGCGCAGCGGCCTGGTGCGGCCGGAGGACCTCGCGGGCCTCGCGCTCGCGGGCGAGGCCCTCGACCTGGCCGCCCGGTCCCAGGCCGGCTTCTCGGAGGCCGAGGCCTGGCGCCTCAACCGCGACGTCCTGGAACTCGCCTACCCTAAGGAGATCGCCAAGGGTTTCCGGGGCATCCCGTTCGGCCGGTACCTCGTCAACAGCGTCTTCGTCGCGGGGGCGACCGTCCTCATCCAGATGTTCTTCTCGTCGCTCGGCGGGTTCGCCCTGGCCAAGTACGAGTTCCGCTTCAAGAAGGCGATCATGGTCCTCGCGCTGGGAACGATGATGATCCCGGGCCAGGTGATGCTGGCGCCCCTGTACGAGTTGATCTACCGGATGGGCCTGATGGACTCGCACGCGGGGCTGATCGTCCCGGGCATGGTGAGCGTCTTCGGGATGTTCCTCTTCCGCCAGTCGATGCTCCAGATCCCGGACGAACTGCTGGAGGCGGCGCGGATGGACGGGTGCACGGAGTTCGGGGCCTACTGGAACATCGCCCTGCCGGTCTCGCGGCCGATGATCGGGGCGTTCTGCCTGGTGGCGTTCATGGGCAACTGGAACGCGTTCCTCTGGCCTCAGATCATCCTCCACACCGCCGACCGGTTCACGATCCCGATCGGCCTGAACCAGATGGTCGGGACCTACAGCCAGCAGTACGGCATCATGATGGCGGGGACCCTGCTGGCGATCCTGCCGGTGATGGTCCTCTTTTTCATCCTCCAGCGCGAGTTCATCAGCGGCCTGACGGCCGGGGCCGTCAAGGGCTAGGGGCGGCGGCCGGCGGGCCGGTTAAGGGGCGCGCGGCCTGCCAGCCGATATAAGCCTTGCCAGGACACCTGCCAAGGGCTACATTTAAGTGGAGGGCCCGGGCGGAAAGGGCCCTCGGCGGCCCGCGGAGGCGGGTTCCCCGGTCCGGGGGGCTGACGGCCTGCCGGGCGGCGGGGCTGCTGTCGCAAGACCGCAGGGGCGGCGCTGAAGGGAACGAGCCATGAGAACCTTCACTCGAACACGCGGTTTCACGCTCGTGGAACTGCTGGTGGTGATCCTCGTGATCGGCATCCTGGTCGCGATCCTGATCCCCGGGATGACCAACGTCTGGCGCGTCGCGAAGCAGAGCCAGTGCGCGCGCCACCTGAGCGTGATCGGCAAGGCCTTCGCCACCTACACCGGGGACGAGGCCATGGGGGTGGCCGCCCCGTTCAACGTCATAGGATGGACGACGCTGCTCATGCCCTACCTGAACAACGACGGGGAATGGCTCCTGTGCCCGTCGGGCGGCGATCAGATGGGCACCGGCACCGGCAGCGAACAGCCCGGAGAGGGCTCGTTCATGCCCAGCCTGCCGGTCGGCGACCTCTACGAGTTCAAGACCGTCGGCGGACAGACGTGGTACACGCCGTTCACGGTAGGGACATACGTCCTGAAGTTGTCGGACACCCAGTACGCCGCTGCCAAGGCCGCGGGGTACCTCTCGGAGGCCGGCGACAACATGCGGGACCACTTCGACTGCAACTACCACGCCGACAGCAACCCCGGCACGTACTGGCTCTGCCTGGAGGACCACGGCGGCGACTGGGACTTCAAGGACGTCATGGTCAAGGTGACGAAGCGGAATGACGGGACCGTCCGCCTGTGGTTCATCGCCGGAACGACGGGCCACCAGAACTCCGTCGTCAACAGGGACGACGGGAGTACGCTGGTCAGCATCCCCAGCATGTGCCCGGGCGAGGAGCGCATCGTCCCCGCCCCCGGCGAAGAGACGAGTTACGCCATGAACAACGAAGGCCCGAAGCCGAACGTGGGCGGCGGCAAGATTCTCGTCCTGGACTACTGCCGTTACATCGCGCGGAGCACCGACCTGTGGACCGACGTTGAGGCGGACGTGAACCACGACGGCATACCGGACTTCGCGCGGCACCAGGGCCTTATCAACGTCCTGTTCGTCGGCCAGTCGGTCAGCGCCTGCGACCCGGCGACGCTCGACCCGTCCCGGCCTTCGGTCGCCCGGGAGTTCTGGGACCCGTAGCGCACGGGCCGCACGCCGCGCGCCTCCACGAAGGGAGCGGCCGATTTGATCCTGCGACCCTGGCAACGGGCGGCTGCGGCCGTCTTGGCGGCGGCGCTCGTGGCCGGCTGCTCCAAGGACGACCCCGACACCGCCTCCATCCGGCACTATCGTGACCGGGGCGACGCCGAAGCCCTGGCCCGCGAGACCGAGAACGAGAAGCCGGAGATCGCGGCCACGGCCGTCGAGGCCCTCGGCACCCTCGGCTCCAAGGCGCTCCCCCACGTCCAGAAGGCCCTCCAGGACAAGCGGCCCGAGGTGCGCGAGGCGGCCGCCGTCGCCTATGCCCGGGCGGCCGGCACCGGCGCGCCCGTCGACAGCCTGGCCGCCACCGCCCGTTCGGATCCCTCGCCCGACGTCCGGGCCGCCGCCGTCACGGGCCTCGGCCAGGTCCGCGCCATCGACGAGATAGAGACCCTTCTGGCAGCCCTGGAGGACGAGGACCGGACGGTGCGGCTGCGGGCCTCCGTCGCCGTCGCACGCATCATCGGCCGGCGCTACGAAACCTACATCGACGGGACCCCCGAGGAGCGCCACCAGGCGGTCAACCAGTTGCGGGCCGTCTGGCCCACGCTCGCGGGGCCGACGCGCGAGTACCTCAAATCGCAGCAGGGCGCCAAGCCCTAG
>CAYGZE010000041.1:0-18559 GCA_964354185.1 uncultured Anaerolineales bacterium
CGACAACGCCATCCGCTCGGCCGGCGAGATGAAGGACTTCCTCGACTTCATGGCCGAGAGTCCCGATTGGGAGATGGTCGTCATCCGCGCGGCGACGGAGAAGAACGACGGCATGGCGGTGTGCTACAAGGTGCGCTGAGCGCGGCGCGGGGACCGCGGGCGCAAGAGGCGAGGGTCCATTTAGAGCCTATCCGAATAACCCCTCGTCGGCCCGAGGCCGTGCGAGGCGGCCGCAGGCAAGGAGGGCGAAGCAGGCGGCCCCTGTCGGGCCGGCGATGGAGCCCGACGCCGCATGCGGCCGCCGCAGCCGGCCGAAGCCAGAGGGTTATTCGGATAGGCTCTTAGCGAGGAGAGGCGGCGATGATTCGACTGGGGCTCATCGGGACGGGCGGGATGGCGAACATGCACGCGGAGGCGTTCAAGAGGATCAAGGGGGTGCGCCTGGCGGCGTGCGCGGACCTCGTGGGGGATCGGGCGCGGGCGTTCGCGGAGCGGCACGGGGTGGCGGCGGCGTACGGGGACTGGCGCGAGATGCTGGCGAAGGAGCGGTTGGACGCGGTGACGAACGTGACGGTGGACGCGGCGCACGCGGAGGTGGCGCTTGCGTGCATCGGGAAGGGCCTCGCGATCCTCTCGGAGAAACCGCTGGCGACGACCCTGCGGGACGCGAAGAAGATGGCGGCGGCGGCGAAGGCGGCGGGGGTCGTCAACATGGTGAACTTCTCGTACCGGAACTCGAGCGGCCTCCAGCAGGCGGCCCGGGAGGTGCGGAAGGGGAAGCTCGGGCGGGTGCTGCACGTCGAGTCGAGTTACCTCCAGAGCTGGCTGGTGAACGCGGCGTGGGGCGACTGGCGGACGGCGCCGGGGATGACGTGGCGGCTGTCGAGCCGTCACGGGAGCGCGGGGGTGCTGGGGGACCTCGGGTGTCACATCTACGACCTGACGACGCTGCTGGCGGGTGACATCGCGACGATCGATTGCCGCCTGAAGACGTTCGACAAGGGGGTGCCCGGGAACCGGTTGGGCGAGTACGTGCTGGACGCGAACGACAGTTTCGTGGCGACGGTGGAGTTCGCGGGGGGCGCGATCGGGACGGTCCACTCGTCGCGGTGGGCGACGGGCCACCGGAACAGCCTGCGGTGCCGCGTGTACGGGGACAAGGGGGCGATCGAGGTGGACCTGGACCGGGGGTACGGGGAGTATCGGCTGTGTTTCGGGCGGAAGGCGGTCGACGCGGCGGCCTGGCGGACGGTGGCGTGCCGTCCGACGCCGAACGTGTACGAGCGGTTCGTGCGGGCGATCCGGGCGGGTCGGAGCGACGACAACGACTTCGCGAACGGGGCGAAGATCCAGGCGTACCTGCACGCCAGTTTCGAGTCGGACCGGAAGCGGAAACCGGTGCCGGTGAGGTTCTGAGCGGCGTCGGTGCGCCTCAGGGGTTGGGCGGCTTCCGGAACCGCAGGTACACCTGGTACTTCAGGTAGTGGAACTCGGCGTCGAGCACCAGGCCCGCATCCGTGCCGAGTTTCACCAGGTCGTCGCGCGGGATCAGGATCTCGTACGGGTCGAACTTCACGTCGTGCGACTTGCGCCAATCGACGATGTAGAGGAACCCGCCGGGCTTCACGGCCCGGGCGGTGTCCTTGACAAGGCCGGGCCGCTGGCCGGCGGGGACGTGGTGCAGGACGTCCGAGAGGAGCGCGGCGTCGGCCGACTCCGAGGCGAGTTTCGTGTCGGTCGGCTCGCTGCGGATGACCTCGACGTTCTCCCGCTTCTCCCTGGCGGCGCGGTCGCTCACCTTCTTCAGGGCCCCCTTGTCGATGTCCACGGCGAAGACCTTCCCCGCCCGGCCGACGGCGTCGGCCAGCCGGAAGGTGAAGTAGCCGTTGCCGCATCCGACGTCGGCGATGGCCGCGCCGGCCTTCAGGCCCAGGTCCGCGACGACGCGGTCGGGCTGCTGCCACTGGTCGCGCGACTCGGCCGCCGCGCCGCGCACCGCCAGAGCGACGGCCAGGGCGGCCAGGAGGACCGCCGCCCCGGTCCGACCGTATCGGTACGCGATCGTTCGCATCGGACTCCCCTCTCCGTAGACCCGTGCGTCGCCCCGGCAGTGCGAGGCAGCCTCGGCCACCAACAGTCAAACCGCGGCACGAAGAACCGGTGCCGGTCTCATTCCCGCGGCGCGAAGGCGGCCTTCTCCAGGAGGCCGCGGGCCGCCTCCGGCGGAAGGCCCGTAAAGACGAGCAGCACCCGCCGGCCGCCGACGGGCACGGCCTGGCCGCCGCCGGGGACCTTCTCGAGCCGGGGCTGGGGGTCGCCGAGGGCGTACGCGCTCATCCCTCCGAAGGCGATCGTGTGCGTCGCGAGGACCAGCCGCCCCTCCTTCCCCCCGGAGTGCCAGACGGTCGCGACGGCACCCTTCTCGTACGCGCCGACCATCGCGCGGACGTCGCGGCCGCCGGCCACCGCGTCCATGGGCCCGGCCTCGACGAACTCCGGCTTGCCGCGCAGGGTGACCAGGAGGAAGTCCTTGCCCGCCCCGCGCAGGCGTTCGCGCGTCGCCGCGTCGACCTTGCCCTCCGTGCGGAGCGTCTCGTAGGCCCGCACGATCTCGAGGATGCCGGGCGTGAGCGGGTGGCGGTCCATCTCGCCGAAACCCGTCTCGAGCGAGACGGGGGCGTCGTGGGCGAGCGACCGGACCATCAGGTACTCCGTCTCGTCCAGTTGCAGGCCGTCGGTGTGCTCGCCCTTGGGCCAGATGCCGAACCACCCGAGTTCGCCCGGCATCAGGTCCTCGCCGATGCTCTGCATGTACTGGACCGACCGGTCGATGTGGCTGCGGACGGTCGGCCACGTCTCGACCTTGCCGCCCGCGAGGATGTGGCCGTTGAGCGTGTTCAGGTACGTGTCGACGGTCCCGCTCCGGGTGAACGAGTGCCAGAGGTTGTGGGTCATGATGGTGCCCATGTGGACGATCGGGCGCTTCGCGAACTTCCGCATCGCGGCGTCCTGGAACTTCGAGACGTAGCAGGTGAAGCGGCGGCGGTCGACGTCCTCGCCGCCGTCGAAGTAGACCATGTCGAAGCCGCACGCGTTGAAGAGGGCCGCCAGCCGCCCGGTCGCCTCGTCCAGGAGCGTGGTCTCCTGGTCGATGATGTAGCCGTTGATGCATCCGTCGACGCCGTAGTGGCGGGCCTCGGTCCCGGCCTGGTGGGCGGCCGCGCGCGAGCCCCACGCGCCGCGCTCGCACCCGAGGAAGGTGTCCCACTTCCCGTCGGGGCCGATGGCCTGGTAGCGGACGATCTCGTCGTCCAGAAGGACCTCGCGGTGCTTCTCGACGCCGCCCTCCCACATCGTCTGCGAGGCGACGGGGCTGCCAGGCCACTCCCGGAGGTCCTCGGCCGCGCGGACCTCGGCATCGCCCGCCGCCGCGCCGGCCGCCAGCGTCGCCCGCCGGTCGACCCAGAACCGCCGGTCGGGCACGGGCGTCACGTAGGCGTCGGTCTTCGAGATCTTCGAGGCGTAGCAGTGCATCCCGACGAGGATGCCCTCGGCGTGCAGCCGCCCGACCGTCCTCCGCAGGCTCTCCAGGCCGTCCGGGTAGCGGTTCGTGTCGAAGGTGTAGTGGCCGACCGTGCGGCACCAGGCGCCCGAGAGCAGCATCACCTGGCGGAAGCCCGTCCGCCGGCAGAGGTCGATCACCCGGTCGCAGTCCTTCTCGCTGAACGAGAGGAACCAGTAGGAGCCGCGCGCCAGCGCCAATTCCTTCGACGGCACCCCGTCCTGTTCGTTCCGCGGCAGGTCGAACGCGACCGACAGCCGCCGCAGGATGGCCTTGAGGTCGGCCGTCGGCGCCGCGACGAGCGCGACGCCCGCCCCTTCGAGGTGCGGGCCCGGCGCGTCCTGCGTCACGGCCTCCAGCAGGGCGTGGTCCGGCCGGAGGTGCGCGGCCGACTGCACCTGGAGGCCCGTGGCGGCCAGGCACACGGCCGCATCGTCGTAAGCCGCGGCCAGGCGCGGCCCGACGTGCTTCGTAACGGCCACCGGCAGGCGCGCGAGGACCAGCCCGCTCGGCCGCGCGCCCGCCACCGATTCCAGGCGCAGGGCCACCCAGTCGGCCTCGCTCTTCACGGCGTAGGTGAGCCGTGCGTCGGTCCCGGCGAAGGTGACGACGAGTTTGCCGTCGGCCAGGGCGGCCGAGGCGGCCTCGCACGGCTTGCCGTCGACCGTGGCGGCGGCGAAGCGGACCCGCGCGCCGGCGGCGAGGAGGTCCCTCCCGCCCGCCTTCTCGACGAGCGACCGCCAGACGGCGTCCTCGCCCAGGACGGCGCGGAACCGCAGGTTCTCGAGGACGACCTCGGCCCCCGCCGCCGCGCGGAAGGTCAGCCCGAGAACGACCAGCGCGTAGGGCCACCTGGACATGGCGCTTGCTCCCCGTCGGGGCACGACCCGTGCGGGCCGAGTGTAGCAGCGCGGCGGCGGCGCGGCAATGCGTGAGCCCGGCGTGAGCCCAGCCCGGCGGCGCGTCGGCCTCTTGCCGGGCGCCCCCGCGTTCCGCTATCATTGCCACGGGCCGTCCGAGCGCAGGGCGGGCCGCAAGGTAATTCCAGGACCATGGACACGCTGCCGACGATCGACTTCTTCGGCCATCGGGTCTCGCGCCTCGTCTGCGGCGGGAACCCGCTGAGCGGCTTCTCGCACTTCTCGGCCGAGATGGACTGGGACATGATCACCTGGTACACCATGCCCCGCATCCAGGACCTCCTGCGGGAGTGCGCGCGGGAGGGAATCACCACGGTCCAGACGCGGGGCGACCGCCTGATGATGCGGGCCTACCTCGAACACCGCCTGGGCGGCGGCACGATGCACTGGATCGCCCAGACGGCCAGCGAGTTCGCGAGCCTCTCGAACAACATCGCCGAGATCGCACGCTACGAGCCCATCGCCATCTACCACCACGGCACGCACACGGACAACGCGTGGCACCAGGGCCGCATCGACGCGATCCTCGACATCGTCAAGATGATCAAGGACCGCGGCCTGCCCGCGGGCGTCGGAACGCACATCCCGGAGGTCGTCGAGCACATCGAGTCCGCGGGATGGCCGGTCGACTTCTACATGGGGTGCCTCTACAACCTCGCGCGGCAGTACAAGTCGGCGCCGGCCGCCGAGCAGGACGCGTACGCGCGGGACCACTTCCCGGCGGGCGATCCGGCGCGGATGGCCAAGACCCTGCGTGCCACGCACAAGCCCTGCCTGGCGTTCAAGGCCATGGCCGCCAGCCGCAACTGCGCCACGCCCGAGGCGACGCGGGCCGCCCTGCGCTTCGCCTACGAGCACATCAAGCCGACCGACGCCGTCGTGGTCGGCATGTTCCAGAAGTACCGGAACCAGGTGGCCGAGAACGCGCAGGCGGTCCGCGAGATCCTCGCCGCCGCGCCCGCGCGCTAGCGCCCCGGAAAAGGCGTTGGCAACCCCTCCTGCCCTTGGGCATAATGCCCTCACGCCCAGGGCCCCAAGGAGACCTGCTCATGAAACGGCTGGCGATGGCGGTCGGGATCGTGCTCGCGGCAGGGTGTGCGGCCTGGACGGCGTGGGGCGCGGCCGCCCCGGGCGCCGACGCACCGGCGCCCAAGCCCGACAAGGACGGCTGGTACGACCTCTTCAACGGCAAGGACCTGGCGGGCTGGAAGGTGAGCGAGAACCCCGACACGTTCCGGGTCGAGGACGGCGCGATCGTCGCCCACGGGCCGCGGGCCCACGCCTTCTACGTCGGACCGGTGGCGGAGCACGACTTCAGGAACTTCGAACTCCAGGCGGACGTGAAGACCGCCCCCAAGGCCAACTCGGGCATCTACTTCCACACCGCTTGGCAGGAGTCGGGCTACCCCGCCAAGGGCCACGAGGCCCAGGTCAGCAACACGCACAGCGACTGGCGGAAGACGGGCAGCCTCTACGCCGTCCAGGACGTCAAGGAGTCGCCGGTGAAGGACGGCGAGTGGTTCCGCTACGAGATCGCCGTCCGGGGGAAGCGGATCGTCCTGAAGGTGAACGGCCGCGTGACGGTCGATTGGACGGAGCCCGAGAACTACAAGCACCCCGACCGGCCGCAGCGGGGCTTGTCGCACGGGACGTTCGCCCTCCAGGGCCACGACCCGGAGAGCCAGGTGTGGTTCAAGAACCTTCGCGTCCGGCCGCTGGCCGACTGAGGGGCGGGCGCGGGCGCCGCCGAGGCGGGCGGCAAGGGAGGGCCGGGGCATGAGCGAGGCGCCGCTGGGGGTGGCCGTCGTCGGGTGCGGCATCTTCGGCCAGGTCCATGCCGCCACCTACGCCCAGTTCGAGCAGAGCCGCCTGGTGGCCGTGTGCGACCTGGACGCCAAGCGCGCCCGCGCCATGGCCGCCCGGTACGGCGGCCGCCCGTGCACGCGGGTCGAGGAGGTCGCCGAGGACCCCGACGTCCGGGCCGTCAGCGTGGCGACGCCCGACTTCGCCCACCGCGAGGTGTGCGAGGCGGTCCTCGCGGCAGGCAAGCACCTGCTGGTCGAGAAGCCCCTGGCGACGACCGTCGAGGACGCCGAGGCGATCGCCGCCGCGGCCCGGAAGGCCGGCGTCCTGGCCATGGTCGACTTCCACAACCGCTATCACCCGGCGCTCGTGCCGATCAAGCGGCGGCTGGAGGGCGGGAAACTCGGGCGGCCGCAGATGCTCTATGCGCGGCTGAGCGACCGGATCGAGGTTGCGACCGAGTGGTTCGCCTGGTCCGGCCGGAGCGGCCCCGAGTGGTTCCTCGGGGCCCACCTGGCGGACCTGGCGTGCTGGCTCCTGGGCGCGTGGCCGACGCGCGTCTACGCGCAAGGCCGCAAGGACGTCCTGGCGGCCCGGGGCATCGGGTGCTACGACTCGGTGCAGATGAGCCTGGCGTTTCCCGAGGCCTTCGCGACGCTCGAGACGTCGTGGATCCTGCCGGCCTCGTGGCCGATGATCGTCGACTTCCAGGTGAGCCTCCAGGCCACCGAGGGCCGGGCCGACATGGACATGAGCCGCCAGGGCACGACGCTGGCCGACGCGCGGCGGTACGAACTGCCGATGCTCTCCGGCAAGACGCCCGAGGGCGAGGACGAGTTCGGCTTCCTGTCGCTGCCGATCCGGCGGTTCGTGCGGGCGGTGCTGGCCGGGGGCGAGAGCCCCATGCCGCTGGAGGACGGGGTCCGGAACGTCAAGATCCTGGCGGCCGTTCACGAGTCGCTCGAGACGGGCGGGGTGGTCGCCCTGGACCTCTAGGCCAGGCGCGGCGCAAAGGAAAGCGGTCCCGGAATCTCTCCGGGACCGCCGTGTTTTCATCGTGCGACAGCGTGCCGCCTACGCCGCGCGGCGGCGGACGTAGCCCACCAGGCCGCTCAGGCCCGCCAGCAGGCCGAGCATCGTCACGGGCTCGGGGATGACGCCCGACGTGAACGAGAAGTCCGGTGGGACCGCCGAGAGGTTCGTCGAGAAGAGGTAGCGGTAGGCGATCGTTGCGCTGCCGCCCAAAGGAATCTGGTGCACGTTGTAGCCGATGGCCATGGCGGTGTCGGCGGGGCCCACGGGCCCGACGCCCCCGCTCAGGGGGAACCATCGGTCGCACGCGCCGAGGATGTCGACGTCCCAGCCGAACGTGGCGCCGGCGACGTCCGTCTTGGCGATGGCGGCCATCAGGATCGGCGAGTCCACAGCGTAGACGGCCTGCCGCGCGGCATCAAAGGCCACGGTGTCGCCGCCCGACGTGGTCTTCAGGTCCTGGTCCATGAAACTCGAGGCCGCCAGCGTCACCGGGCCGCCGCCGATGTTCGTGAAGGTCAGGACCTGCTGGAGGACGTTCGTCGTGGCCGGGTTGCTGGCGAGGGGCCCCAGGATGCTGCTCGAGACATGGACATCGAAGAAGCCCACCATGGCCGTGTAGGTCGCCGTAGATCCGCTGACGATTACCGGCGAGGCGCCGGTGAATGTGGTCCCGCCCATCAGGAAGTACTGCTGCACGACGCCGCTCGTGTCGATCCCGGTGCCGTTCAGGCTGACGATCTGGAAGTGCCCGTCGTTGGTGAGGTCCAGGACGAGCGAGCCGTCCGTCAGCGTCACGGCGCGGGCGGCGCCGGCCGAGACCACGAGGGCCACGATGGCCGCCAGGACAGCGCCGGCTCTCAGGTTTGCCTTCATCGGTCCTTCCCCCCTGCTTGGGCGCTAGGGCATCCAGCGCCTGCTCGTAAAGCAGGTCGGGCGCCAGGCCCTGGTTCCAGCCGCGCTTGTCCCCCCTCGCGGGACGCCGTGCGGCAACATCGCATAGACTGCGACCGGGGAAATATACCCCAGGTTTCCGGGAAGTCAAAAAAGGCCGGCGGATTCCTCAAGGAAGTGCGGCCGGGGCGGGCCCGCCGTGCGGCCGAGGGTTCGACCGGGACGCCCGGCGGGCGTTTTTCCCCGCACCGCGCAGCACGCGGCGCTGTTGAACTAACCAGAGAGCCGCGAAGCCGCGCCGGAACGGGGGGGGGCAGGGACCCTTGGGACCAGGGAGAGAGCGATGCACAGGATGGCGATGATCGTGGCCGTGCTGGCGCTGGCGGGGTGGATGGCGGGGACGGCCTGCGCCGCGGCGCCCCAGGCCGGCGAGTGGCCGGGCTGGCGCGGCCCGAACCGGGACGGCAAGTCGCCCGACACCGGCCTCCTCAAGGAGTGGCCCGCCGGCGGGCCGCCCAAACTCTGGCAGGCGGACGACATCGGCCGCGGATTCTCGAGCGTGGCCGTCAGCGGCGGCCTGGTCTACATCACGGGCGACGTCGGCAACACGCTCATGCTCTTCGCCTTCGACATGAACGGCAACCGCAAGTGGCAGAACACCGTCGACGCCGCGTGGCAGAAGGACCATCCCGGCGCGCGGTCGACCCCGATGATCGACGGCGGAAAACTCTACCTGGTCTCCGGCCACGGCCTGATCGGGTGCCTCGACGCCAAGACGGGCCGGCCCCTCTGGTCGCGCAAGATGAAGGACTTCGGCGGCGACGTCCCGGGCTGGGGCTACGCCGAATCGGTCCTGATCGACGGCAACCTGGCGGTTGTGACGCCGGGCGGAAAGAACTGCCTCGTCGCCCTCGACAAGCGCACCGGCCAGCCCGTCTGGTCGAGCACCGGGTTCGACGCGCCCGCCCAGTACGGGTCGTGCCTGGGGCTCAAGTTCCAGAACGTGCCGCTGATCGTGGCCGGGACAGGCGGCGGCATCGTGTGCGTCGGCGCCGCCAACGGCACCGCCCTGTGGTCGAACCCCTGGAGCGCGGGCAACACGGCCAACTGCCCGACGCCAGCCTACGCGGACGGCTACGTCTTCTGGGCGAACGGCTACGGCAAGAGCGGCATCTGCATGAAACTGGCCGCCGCGGGCGGCCGCGTCACCGCTCAGCAGGCCTGGACCACCCGCGACATGGACTGCCACCACGGCGGCTACATCATCGACAAGGGTTACATCTACGGCAACCACAGCGACGGGTGGGTGTGCCTGGACCTCAAGACGGGCAAGCGCCAGTGGCGCGAGCAGGGCGTCGGCAAGGGCTCTCTCTGCTGGGCCGACGGGATGCTGTACCTCTTCGGCGAGAACGGCGGCAGGGCTGGCCTGGCGACGTGCTCGCCCCAGGGGATGCAGATGAAGGGCACGTTCAACGTCGCGGGCGAGGGGACCAGTTGGGCCCACCCCGTCGTCATCGGCGGGCGGCTGTATCTGCGGTACGACACGCACCTGTACTGCTTCGACGTCAAGGCGAAGTAGCGGGCCGCCGGCGCAAAGTGCGCGGCGGGTGTCCGCACCCGCCGCGCCTGCGCCGAAGCATCCGAGCCGTTCTAGACCTTGCCCATCTTCTTCATGAAGTCCATGCACTGCTGGACGCAGTCGAGCGGCGCACCCTTGCCGCTCTCCTGCTCGACGATGTACCACTCCGTGCCACCCATGGTCTCGCAGAGGGCGAAGACCTCCTTCCACTTCATGTCGCCGTCGCCGAAGTCGCCCGAGCCGCCGTGCTCCTTCAGGTGGACGGTGGCGGCGCGGCGGGGGTACTTCTTGAGGATGGCGACGGGGTCGCCGCCGCCGCCCATGGCGTTGCCCGTGTCCAGTTGCATGACGACCTCGGGCTTGGTGTTCGAGAAGAGGGTGTCCCACGGCGCCTCGCCGTCCATGGGCTTGAACTCGGCGCTGTGGTTGTGGTAGCCGACGCGCATGCCGTCGGCCTTGGCCTTCGCGGCGATCTCGTTGAAGACCTTGGCGGTGTCGAGCCACGCCTGGTGCGACTTCGTGTACTCGCCGGGCAGGCCGGGGCAGATGAGGAACTGGTTGCCGAGCGTCTGGTGGAACTCGACGGTCTTCTTGAGGGCGTCGCCGAGGAGCGTGTCGATGCCCGTGTGCGTGCCGCAGCACACGAGGCCGTTCGCGTCCAGGAGTTCGCGGAGGGCCTTGGCGTCGCGGCCGTAGTAGCCGGCGAACTCGACGCCCACGTAGCCCATCTTGGCGACGGCCTCGAGGGTCTTGGGCAGGTCCTTGCCGCAGTCGTCCCGCACGCTGTAGAGTTGGAGGGCGACGGGGATCTTCTTCCCGGCGGCCGCCCACGCCAGGGGCGCGAAGCGGCCGACGCACAGGGCGGCCGCCCCCGCCGCGCCCAACCGGATGAAGTCACGCCTGGAAACCTGGGGATGCCTGAGCGATGCCATCGTCTGCTCCTTGCGCCGCTGGGGGCGCGCTAGACCGGGATGCCTGCGAGTTCACAGAAAACGTACGTGTTTAGCGTGCTTGGCAAGTTCCCATCGGCGGGTGCCACTGGCGGCTTGTCCGCCAGTGCCGCCCGGAATCACACTGGCTGCAAGCAGCCAGTGGCACCCCCGTTACGGGCACGCTAAACACGTACCAGAAAACAATACCCGGCCCGGCCCGCCGGGTCAATATGCCGGCGGCGGAAAGCCGCACACCGGCCACCGCCGGCCGAGGCGTCGGCGCATCCGCGGCGAAAAGGCCTGGCAATCGGCGGCCGGACGGCTCAAGATGGAGCCCGCGCCCCTGAGGCTCGAAGGAGGAAGCCATGGCCGGGATCGCACGGAAAGGGCGGCGGATCGCCGGCGCGCGGCAGGCGGGCCGAGGTCTCGCCTGGGCCGGGGCGGCGCTGGCGCTCGTCCTCACGTGGGCGGCCGCGCCGACCCAGGCGGCCGAGGCGGTCAATCTTGTGGTCAACGGCGACTTCGCGAAGGTCGCCGCCGACGGGCGGCCTGAGCACTGGCAGGCGGCCGGGGACAGCGGCGTCGTCCAGCGCCTGGAGGCGGCCCGCGACGCCGACGGCCGGCCGTACGCGCGGCTGGTGTGCGCCGAATTCAAGCAGAGCGGCCCCTCCAGCCACGCCATGCTCGCCCAGGTGGGCGCTGTGCGCCTCGTCGGGGGGCGGATGTACGAGTTCTCCTGCCGCGCGCGGGCCGAGGGGATCGGCGGCCGATCCGTCAGCGTCGCGATCTCGGACATGAAGGACTGGTCGAACGCGGGCCTCGAGGGCTCTCTGCGCGTCGGCCGCGCATGGCGGACACATCGGCGGGTCTTCCACGCGACGCGCGACGTCGGGCCCACCAGCCGCCTCCAAATCTGGTTCGGCGAGACGGGGACGCTCTCCTTGGCCGACGTGCGGATCGTCGAGTGGCGGCCCGAGGCGGTCGTCTTCACGAACGTCGTGCCCGCGGCGGGAGGGAAGAACCTGGTGCCCAACGGGTCGTTCGAGGTCGGCGCGGGCGGATGGTCGTCGCTCGGCCAGGGGGCCGGGTGGGGCGACCTCGACCGCCTGCACGGCCGCATCGAGCGGTCGGGCGGCACCCAGGGGCAGGCGTTCCTGCGGATCCCCCTGGGCGGCCGGGCCACGCCCGTCCTCTACTTCGACTACTACGAGCCCGTGGTGCGGCGGGAGTTGCGGCCGCTGGCGGCCAACCTCGGGTGGATCGAGGTTGAAAAGGGCGCCGCGTACACGCTCTCGTGCGACCTGCGGGCCGGCCGCGACGGCGTCCGCGCAATGCTCGGCCTGAGGACCGCCGATCCGTCGGGCTCCGAGCAGACGCTGACCCAGACCGTCCGCCTCGGCACCGCGTGGAAGCGGTACGCCGTGACGTTCAAGCCCGCGCGCCGCTACGCATTCGTCCTCGTGGGGCCCGACCTGGAGGAGGAAGAGGACGTCCAGGTAGACGTCGACGCGGTGCAACTGGAGAAGGGCGAGCGGGCGACCGACTTCGAGCCGCGCGCCGCCGTCGAGTTCGCCTTCGAGCCGTCCGAGGCCGCGGGCATCTTCGAGGCGGGCCGGTCCGCGAGCCTCATCGTGCGGGCCTGCAACCACGGCGGATCGGCGGCGCGGGCGACCGTGCGGTTCCAGGTCACCGACTTCCTCGACCAGCCCGCGCCGCTGGAGGACGTGGCGTTCGAGGTGCCCGCGCGGGCCACCGCCGAGCGCCCGGTGCCGGTCCCGGAGGCGTGGCGCGGCTACTACCGCGTCCGGGCGACCGCCGAGGCCGGCGGCCGGACCGAGCGGGCAACGGTGCGCCTGGCGGTCGTGCCGCGCCGGACCGCCGCCGACTCGGTCTGCGGCATCAACCACGCCTTCACGACGGCCGACATGATCCGCCTGGCCTCCAAGGCCGGCGTCACGTGGTACCGCGACTGGTCGCTCAAGTGGCAGCACGTCGAGCCGGCCCGGGGCGAGTGGCACTGGGACCGGGCCGACGCCCAGATCGACCGCGTCCTTGCGGAGGGCGTCAAGGTCCTGCCCCTGCTGCCCCCCTTCCCTTCGGCGGAGTGGTCGAGCGAGGCGCCGGCGAACCTGAAGACCGACGGCTACCCCGGCGTGCGGCTCCGCCAGGCCTGGGCGCCGAAGGACCCGCGGGACCTGGCCGCGTTCGTCGAGAAGGCGGCCGCGCGGTACAAGGACCGCGTCGGCGTCTGGGAGTTCCTGAACGAGCCGATCTACACCGACTACACCCTGCCGGCCGACACGACGAACCGCTACGGCGGCCGCAAGTACGCCCCGGCGGACTACGTCGCGCTCCTGGGCACGGCGGCGGCGGCCATGCGCCGCGGGAACCCCCAGTGCAAGGTCATGGGCGGCATCGGCTCCGGCGCCCTGCACCTGACGCGCGAGGTGATCGACGCGGGCCTCCTGGACCACGCCGACCTCGTCAACCTGCACTTCTACCCCGGCTCGCGGACGCCGGAGGGGTTCGCCGCCGAGATGGACGCGCTCCTGGCGATGATGGACGCCCACGGCGGCCGCAAGCCCATCTGGGTCACCGAGTTCTCCTACTACGCCGCCGACGACCTGCCGCGGGAGCCGTTCTTCTCCCAGGAGAACTCCTGGGCAGAGCACCGCCTGCTCGAGAGCGAGCGCCAGGGCGCCGACTTCACGGTGCGGTTCTTCGCGATCATGCTCGCGCGCGGCGTCGAGAAGATTTTCATCCACTCGGGCGCGGGCGGCAAGGCGAACGACCCGAACTTCGAGTGCGCGCTGGTGGACTACGGCGGGGCGCCGCGGAAACTCTTCCCCGCGCTGGCCGTGATGACGGACCTGGCGGGCCCCTCGCCGCGCTTCGCCGGCGAGCGGCGGTTCGGCGAGTCGGCCTGGGCGGTCGCATTCGAGACCGGCCGCCAGGCCGTCGCCCTCGCCTGGGCCGACGAGGACGGCGTCGGCGCAAGCGTAACCTTCCCTGCCGCGTCGAAGGGCACGCGGTGGGTCGACCCGATGGGCCGCGACCTGGCGGGGCGGGCCGCGCGGCTGTCGGAGTCGCCGATCTACCTGGTGGCCCCGGCGGGCCGGGCGAAGGCGTGCCTGGACGCGATCGAGTTCACCGCGCCCGCGCCCTGATCGTACGTGTTTGGCGTGCCTGACAAGTTCCTATGGGCGGGTGCCACTGGCTGCTTGTACGTGTTTAGCGTGCTTGCTAACTTCCCATAGCCGGGTGCCACTGGTGGCTTGCCCACCAGTGCCCCTCGCACGCGCAGTGGCTGCAAGCAGCCAGCGGCACCCTCGTTACGGGCACGCCAAACACGTACCCGTGATCGCGGCGCGCCGCGCCGGAGGAGCAAGCGATGGACCAGACGGTCTTCGGCCTCGTGGGCGTCGGCGGCATCGCCCAGTCGCAGCACCTGCCGAACCTGGCGCGGGCGCCGCACGCGCGGCTGAAGACGGTCTGCGACCTCCGCGAAGACCTCCTCCGCGAGGCGCAGCACCGCTGGGGCGTGCCCTCGGCGACGACCGACTACCGCGAACTCCTGGCCGATCCCCAGGTCCAGGCCGTCGTCGTGGCGACGCGCGAGGACGCCCAGGCGCGGCTGGCGATCGAGGCCCTCCGCGCCGGCAAACACGTCTACGTCGAGAAGCCGCTCGCCAACACCAGCGCGGAGTGCGCCGCCGTGGTGGCGGCCCAGCGTGCGGCGCGGCGGCACGTGGCCGTCGGCTTCAACCGCCGCTTCGCCCCCGCCTACCGCCGGGCCCGCGAGGTCCTCTGGCAGGACGGCGGACCCAGGAACATCCACTACCGCATCGCCGACGAGTACTGGCGCTGGGGCGCAGGCTACCCGCCGGGGGTGCGCGTCATCCACGAACTCGGGCACGTCTTCGACGTCCTGCGGTGGCTCGCGCGGTCGGAGGTCGCGTCGATCTACGTGATCGCCTCCCGGCCGGACGACGAGGCGTATGCGATGAAGTTCCGCTCCGGCTGCGTCGCCACGATCATGAACTCCGGCTACGCCACGATGGACCTGCCGAAGGAGCGCCTGGAGGCGATCAGCACGCGGGGCGGCGTCACGGTCGAGGACTTCGTGGAACTCCGGACCTACGGCTACCGCGACGTGCCGCCGGTCCTGCGCTTTGCCGGCCACTCGCACCCCGACCGCGAGTACACGCACAAGCACCTGCTGGAGAAGGAGGGGGCCGACGCGCTCCACGCCCTGCGGCGGATGGGGTGGGAACTGCGCGAGGCCGTCGAGCACCCGCCGCCCGGCGACCCGCCCGCCGACGCCGCCGAGCGCGAGCGCTACGTCCGCGACCGCTCGCCCCACTGGAACTACATGGTCGACAAGGGGTGGCTGGCGGCCATGGACCACTTCGCCCGGTGCATCCTTGCGGGCGAGACGCCCGAGAACGCCTCGGCCGAGGACGGCTACCGCGCGAGCCTCCTCAGCCACGCCGCCATCCGCAGCCGCGACTCGGGCGCGCCCGTGACGCTCGAGGCCGACGCCTGACGTGGCTCAGCCGCCCCCGGCTGAGGCCGAAGGGCGAGCCCCTCACGCCCGAGGGCGGGCGTGCCACATGAGAACGGAAAGGCCCCCGGCCGCGCGGCAGAAGTCTTGAACAGCAGACCCGCAGGACCGTAGACTGGTGGCGCGGGCCTGTCGCACGGGGCCCGTCCGCAGGTCAAGGAGCCCACGATGAAACGCACGCGATGGCCGATGGGAGCGATCCTCGCGCTGGCCGCCGCGCTGGTCCTCGCGGCCCCCGGGGCATGGGCGGCCGAGGCGCCGTCGGCCGACGAGGCCGCCAAGATCGAGGCGGCCGCGCCCGACAAGCCCCGCGCCCGGCCGAGGAAGCCCCGCCGGCTGCTCGTCTTCAGCGTCGCCCACGGCTACTGGCACACCGCGATCCCCTACGGGAAGAAGGCGGCCGAGGTCCTGGGCCGCAAGACCGGCGCGTTCGAGACCGTCGTGAGCGACGACCTGGCGAACTTCGAGCCCGAGCGGCTCAAGGGGTTCGACGCCGTCCTCTTCAACAACACGAACGAGGAGATCTTTCTGCCGCCCGACTTCGACAAACTCCCGGCCGACGCGAAGGCCAAGGCGGCGGAGCGCGACGCGGCCCTCAAGAAGAGCCTGGCCGCGTGGCTCGCGGGCGGCAAGGGCCTGGCGATCCTCCACGCCGGCGTCAACAGTTTCCGCCAGTGGCCCGAGTTCGGCGAGATCATCGGCGCCCGGTTCGACAACCATCCCTGGGGCGCGGGCTCCACGGTGACCCTCAAGGTCGACGAGCCCGACCACCCCGTCGCCCGGGCGTTCGGCCCCGCCCCGTTCGAGGTCACCGACGAAATCTACCAGGTCACGGACCCCTACTCGCGCGGGCGGGTGCGCGTGCTCCTCAGCATCGACACGGCCCGGACGAACATGAAGGTCGACGGCATCCACCGCAAGGACGGCGACTTCGCCATGGCCTGGGTCAAGCCCTACGGCAAGGGCCGCGTCTTCTACTCCGCCCTCGGGCACCAGCACGAACTGTTCTGGAATCCCAAGGTGCTCCAGCATTACCTGGACGGTATCCAGTTCGCGCTCGGAGACCTGGAGGCCGACGCGACGCCCCGCGCGAAGCAGTGACGGCGGGCCGGCGGGCCGGGGCGGCCCGCTGCGCGGTCACAGGAGGCGACACGATGAAGATGGACCGACGGACGTTCCTGGCGGCGACGCTGGCGGGCACCGGCGGCATGATCCTCGGGTGCCAGGGGGCGACGGGCGACCGGGACGCCGCCGACGCGGCCGACCCGTACGCCCTGGTGCCGCTCGGGAAGACGGGCCTGCGGGTCTCCCGCATCGGGTTCGGCACGGGGATGCGCGGCGGCATGCGCCAGAGCAACCAGACGCACCTGGGGAAGGAGGCGTTCGAGGCCCTCCTGCGCGGGGCCTACGACCGCGGCGTCCGCCTCTTCGACATGGCCGACATGTACGGCACCCACGCGTACGTCGGCCGGGCCCTCCGCGACAAGCCGCGCGACCAGTACGTTCTGGTCACCAAGATCTGGCGCCATCGCGGCGGCATCCCCGAGCCGGAGCGGCTCGACGCCGACGTCCTCGTCGACCGGTTCCGCCAGGAAATCGGCACCGACTACATCGACCTGGTGCTCCTGCACTGCATGATGGCGCCCGACTGGCCCGACGAGCAGAAGAAACAGATGGACCTCCTCGAAGGCCTGAAGGCGAAGGGGATCATCCGCGCGCACGGCGCGTCAATCCACTCGCTGGCGGCCCTCCAGAAGGCGGCCGAGACGCCGTGGGTCGACTCGGTCCATGCCCGCATCAACCCCTACGGCACGGTGATGGACGGGAAGCCCGAGGAGGTCGCCCCGGTCCTGGCGCGGATCCACGCCGCCGGCAAGGGCGTCGTCGGGATGAAACTCGTCGGCGAGGGCCGGTTCCGCGCGAGCGACGAGAAGCGCACCACGTCGGTCTGCTACGTGCTCGGCCTCGGCAGCGTTGACACGATGGTCGTCGGCTTCGAGGACCTGACCGAGATCGACGACTTCGCGGCCCGGGTCACGGCCGCCCTGAAGGCGGAGGCCCGCGCCTGAACACGCCCCGGAAGACCTCGCCCACGGACCGCCGCCCCGCCGGGGCCGATCCGATCCTCCTGGCCACCTGGTCCTTCGGCCGCCTGGCGGTCGCCGCCGGCTGGCCGCACCTGGCCCGGCCGGGCGGCAGCAGCTTGGACGCCGTCGAGCACGCCTGCCGCGCGTGCGAGGCCGACCCCGAGGTGATGACCGTCGGCCACGGCGGGTACCCCGACGCCTCGGGCGAGACGACGCTCGACGCCTGCATCATGCGGTCCCCGGCCGAGTGCGGGTCGGTGTGCTTCGTGCGGCGGCAGATGCACCCGGTGTCGATCGCGCGGCTGGTGATGGAGACGACGCCGCACGTCATGCTCGCGGGCGACGGGGCCGAGCGCCTGGCCCGCGCCCACGGCATGGCGGACGTGGACCTGGCGACGGACGCCTCGCGCCGGGCGTGGCAAGCGTGGCGCGCGGCACACGGCGAGGCGGGGGCCGCCCCGGCCGCCAACATCGAGGAGGTCCGCCCCCCCGCCCAGGCGCGCGGCCCCGAGGCCGACCACGACACCGTGGGCGTCCTGGCGCTGGACGCGGCCGGCGTCCTGGCCGGCGCGTGCTCCACCAGCGGCCTCGCGTTCAAGATGCCCGGCCGCGTCGGCGACTCGCCCATCATCGGGCACGGCCTGTACGTGGACCCGGCGCACGGCGCGGCCGTGGCGACCGGCGTCGGCGAGCGGATCATGGGCGTGTGCGGGACGTTCCTGGCGGTGGAGTGCCTGCGGCGCGGCGCCTCGCCCGCCGACGCCGCCGCCGAGGTCGTGCGGCGGGTCGCGGCCAGTTTCCCCCCGCGCGACGCCGACCAGGTCGGCCTGATCGTTCTGGCGCCCACGGGGGCGTGGAGCAGCGCCGCCCTGCGACCCGGGTTCCGCATCGCCGTCCGCACGCGCGACCGGGACGAACTCGTCGACCCCGAGCGCGTCCTCCTCGGCTGACCCCCGGCGGGCCTACCGCTCGGCGGGTGCCACTGGCGGCTTGCCCGCCAGTGCTTCCCGCAAGTGCCGGGTGCCACCCTGGCAGGGCAAGCCTGCCGTGGCTTGACCGCTGGCGGCTTGCCCGCCAGTGCTTCCCACAAGTGCCGGGTGCCACTGGCGGCTTGTCCGCCAGTGCTTCCCCCAAGTGCCGGGTGCCACTGGCGGCTTGTCCGCCAGTGCTTCCCCCAAGTGCCGGG
>CAYGZE010000041.1:18659-21064 GCA_964354185.1 uncultured Anaerolineales bacterium
TGCCGCTGGCGGCTTGTCCGCCAGTGCCGCCCGCGCGCGGCGGGTCTACTTCGCCGCCTTCCCCTGCTTCAGGAAGTGCTCGAAAAAGAGGTACATCTGCTCATTCGACTCGGCGGTGGGGTCGTGGCCGCGGCGGCTGGTGAGGGCCACGCGGTTCTCGTAGCCGAGCAGGCGGTTGACGGCGACGGCGTGGTTCAGGGCCCGCCACCGCTCGGGCGGATCCTCGGACCCGCCGGAAACCAGGAACGGCCGCGGGGCCAGCAGGGCGTGGAGTTCGTGGAGGTCGCGGCCGGCCGCGACGAGTTTCGCATAGGCCCCCGGCCGCGGGTCGGGCAGCGGCGACGGACGCACCAGGCGTTTGCGGCCGGGCTCGGCCCCGAGGTACCACGGGTCCCAGTAGTTGACGTTCGGCCGCGACTCGTCGAAGACGATGCCGGGGTCGGACCACGCGCCGCAGGCGAACCCCTCGTCGAGGGCGGCCGCGAACATCGCCCACTTGCCGCCGAACGAGTGGCCGACCACCCCGATCCGCCCCGCGTCGACCTCGCGCAGGCCCGCCAGCGCCGCCCGCGCGTTGGCCGCCGCGTAGGCCAGGTACGACAGCGGCTGGAGCCCGTCGACCGCGTCGTTCGCGTACGGGTCGGGCCAGCCGAGCGAGAGCGCGACGAAGCCGCGCCGCGCCAGCGCCAGGCCGAAATCGCGGAAGGCGGTCTCCGGCCTGAGGCCCGCCCCCGTCTCGGCGTCGTAGTAGACCACCAGGACCGCGGGGAACGGGCCCGCGCCGTCGGGGACCAAGAGGTACGCGTCGGCCCGGCGGCGGCGGTCGATCGGCAGGCGGACCTTGCGGCGCGACAGGTTCGCGGCCCGCGTCTCCTCGAGGACCTCCACGGCGGGCCTCTCCACGAGGGGCGGCCAGGGACCCATGGCGGCGTGCCAGGCCCGCAGAATCTCCTCGCGCCGCTTCCGCCAGTCGGCGGGCGTCCGCACGGGCGCCCCGTCGTCAAAGAGGAGCGGCGTCCGGTAGGGGCCGAGGTCGGCGGCGAACTCGGGCGGCGGCCGGAAGAAGGGCGCGATCCGCGGCCAGACCGGATCGGGGCCCGTCTCGGCGGCGCGCCCCGCGGCCGACGCGACGAGCAAAATCACGAGCGGCACCATCGCCAGCACCAGGCCGCCGAGCACGCCTGTCGGCCAGGCGCCCGAGACGATCGCACCGGACGAGACCATGGCCGCCGCCCTCCGAGGCCCCTGGCGCCGCGCCGCGCGCGGCGGTACGTGTTTAGCGTGCTTGGCAAGTTCCCATCGGCGGGTGCCACTGGTGGCTTGTCCACCAGTGCCGCTCGCACGCGCAGTGGCTGAAAGCAGCCAGCCGTCGCCGCGGCGCCCAGCCAGGGCGGCACGCCCGTTGCGCGCACGCCAAACACGTACGCGCGGCGCGGCCGCCGTCACTGACCCAGGACCTTGACGCGGATGTTCCGGAACTCGACGCGGTCGCCGTGGCCCATGAAGCCCACCAGGCCGCTCGTCCGCTTCACGCCGGGATGGTCGCCCGAGTCGGCCGGCTTCTCGACCTTCGTAAGGTCGGCGTCGACGATCGCCGTGCCGTTGACCTTCACCGTGATGTGCGAGCCCTGGCAGACGACCTCCTCGAAGTTCCACTCCCCCACCGGCCGCGTGTACCCACGATGCGCGGCGACGATCCCGTACACCGAGCCGTGATACTGCCATGACTTGAGGGTCGCGTGCTTCTCGGCGGTGTCGTCGAGGATCTGGATCTCCATGCCCTCGTAGGCGGGGTTGCCCGTCCCGGGCGCGCGGATCGCCAGGCCGTTGTTCCCGCCGGGCGGCAACTTGAACTCGAACCGGATGGCGAAATCGGCGTATTCCTGCTTCGTCAGCAGGTTCCCGCCCTTCGCCGGGTCGCAGATGAGCGTGCCGTTCTCGACCAGGTAGCCATCGGTGGCCCCCTGCCAGCCGTCGAGGTCCTTTCCGTTGAAGATCGGCTTGAACCCGTCGGCGGCGAGGCCCTGGAGGAGCCGGTTGGCCTCCTCGGGCGGAATTTCGCGCAGGTAGACGTTGCGGAACCGGATCTCGCCCCCGTGGGTCTGGAGTTCGATCTGGCCGGTGGGGTAGATGGGCCGCGCGCGGTCCCAGTAGTTCTCGAGCGGCACGTTGTCGACCACGAGTTGGCCGTTCAGTTTCACGGTCACCAGTTCGCCGATCATGCGGATGTAGAAGGTGTTCCACTGGCCGGCGGGCTTGTCGGCGACCACGAGGGGCGTGCTCCGGTTCTTCTGGTTGTTGTAGAGGCCGCCCGAGCCGACCTTGGCCTGGTCGATGCCGGCGACGGGGTCCCAGACCTGGACCTGCGGGCTGCCGCGCAGGTAGATGCCGCTGTCGGCCTTCGG
>CAYGZE010000042.1:0-6147 GCA_964354185.1 uncultured Anaerolineales bacterium
CATCACCTTGTCGAGCGACGCCCGCCCCGCCCCCGTCGACCGGCGCACGACGCTGACCTCGTCGTCCTCGGGCAGGTAGTCCATCGCGATGCTCAGCATGAAGCGGTCCTGCTGGGCCTCGGGCAGGGGATACGTCCCGTCCGTCTCCATGGCGATCTGGGTGGCCAGGACGTAGTGGGGCCGCGGCAGGGGATACGTCCGGCCGCCGAGCGTGACCTGCTTCTCCTGCATCGCCTCCAGCAGGGCCGCCTGGGTCTTGGGCGGCGTGCGGTTGATCTCGTCGGCCATGACGATGTTCGAGAAGACGGGGCACTTGACGAACTTCGCAAAACGGTGGCCCGTGGTCCGGTCCTCCTCGAGGATTTCGGTGCCGGTGATGTCCGAGGGCATGAGGTCGGGCGTGAACTGGATCCGCTTGAAGGCGAGGTCCATCACGCGGGCGATCGAGGCAATGAGGACCGTCTTGGCCGTCCCGGGGGGGCCCTGGATCATCGCGTGGCCGCCGGCGAACATGGCGATCAGGACCTGGTCGATCGGCTCCTCCTCGCCGACGATCACCTTGCGGAGTTCCTTCAGGATGCCCAGCCGCGCCGCCTTGATCCGGTCGAGCACGGCCTGGTGGTCTGCCGGCCGGGTCCCGCCGGCGTCCGGCGCCTTCGAGGGCTCGGTCATCTGGCCTCCCCGAGTTGGTGTCCCGCCCTGCTGCACTGCCGTCGCGGCCGTGTCTTAGTAAGAACCGTGCGGCCCCTGCCCGAGTTACGCCTTAAGTTCATACGGCGGCGGGGGAAGGATGTCCAGTCTCGTCCGGCCGGACGCGCCGGGCCGCCAGAGCCCGCCCCGCGCGTCACCAGGTATCGTCGTCCGTGACGCTCAGGAAGAAGTGCGGGCCGGTCTCGATGACGACCGTGTTGGGCCCGGCCGCCAGGTCGGCGGCGACGCGGTCGCGTCCCGCGTGCCAGCCGCGCCACGCCTCCCCTTCCACGGCGTAGATGCACTTGCCGTTGAGCCAGATGGCCCGGAGTTCCGCCCCCGGGTTGAAGAAGACGCGCCGTGCAGCCCTCGACGCGATTGTCGCGAGGCCGACGTACGCGCCGCCCGGCCCGGCCGCCTCCTGGAGCGCGGTGGCAAACCCGCGCTGCCGCTCCTGGTCCATCCACCAGTGGGCCTGCGGCTGCGCCTCGGGGAGGGCGTAGTCCTTCCACGCGGGGTCGTCGGGCCGGAGGGCCGCCACGGCCGCGGCGTCGAGCGGCCCGCCGGCGGCGCGGACCTTCCACCGGCGCACCAGGCCCGGCATCACCTCCACCTTGAGGACCTGCGGCACCGCGACGGCCGGGCGGCCGAGCGCGTCGAGGACCGCGCGGGCCATGACGCGGTAGCCCTCCTGGTTGAGGTGCACCTCGTCGGCCTCGAACACGTTCGCGCCGCCGGCCTGCGCCTTGCGCATCAGGCCGTTGACCTCGGCCACGGGATAGCCGCGCTCCCGGGCGAGCCGCCGCAGGAATGTGTTGTAGCCCTCGAGGCGGCGGTCGGCCTCGGCGTGCGTCGGGCCGAGGATGCTGCTCGTCAGGATGAGCATGGGGACCCGCGCCGCGCGGAGCCGCTCGGCGATGGCCCCGACGTCGGCCTCGTACGCCTCCTGCGTCACGCCGCGCAGGGCGTCGTTGACGCCCACGCTGAGGGCGACCCGCGCCGGGCGGTGGACGAGCACGTCGCGGTCGACGCGCCGGCGCATGCCGGCGGCCGTGTCGCCGCCGATCCCCGCGTTGACGCAGACGGGCGGGGGCAGGCCCGCGTCGCGCAGGGCCTGGATCACCAGAAGCGGCAGCGTGTGCCCGTCGGTGATGGAGTCGCCCAGGAAGACGATGCGTTCGCCCGGCGGCGGCGCGTCGCGCGCGCCCGCGGCCCCGCACCCGCTCGCCAGAAGGACCGCTGCCACGAGGCCGAGACTCCCCGCCCGGATGGCTTGCCGCATGGCGTCCCCCGTCACTTCGCCTTCAGGGCGACGACCGAGCCGTCCACCAGGCCGGCGACCAGGCGGCCGCCCAGCCACTGGAGGGCGGCGACGTCCCAGGCGAGGACGGTCTCGCTGCGGACCTTGCCGTCGGCGTCGAGGACGGCCACCGTGCCGCCCCAGTAGGCGACGGCCGTCAGGCCGCCCGACGCGGCCACGTGCTTAACGATGCGGCCGGGAACGCGGCGGTCCCACGCCGCCTGCTCCTCGGCCTTGCCTTCGAGGGCCCTGAGGAGCCGCACGGTCGAGCCCTCGGCCTCGGCGCCCACGACGGCGCCCTCGCCGACGGGCGCCGCGGCGATGACGGCCGCCTTCGCCAGGGAGACCTGCCGTACGATCTTCCCGTCCTTCGGGCTGAGGACGGCGACGCGGTCGCCGCCGCACGCGAGGACGAGGTCGCCCGCGCCGGCGGGGACGAGCGTCCGCCCGGGCACGCCGCCGATCTTCGCCCCCGCGCTCCCGTCGGCCGCGCTGAGGAGTTCGGCCTGGCCCTCGACGAGCGCGAGGAGGGTCTTCGAGTCGCCCGTGAAGAGGCCGGCGACGTAGGGCTTCCGCTCGGGCCGATTGGGCTGCGGCGGCTGCTTGGGCGGCTCGGGCTTCTTGGGCTTCTCGCCGCGGTCGGCCTCGGACTTCTTCTCCCATTCGGCGACGGCGGCCTTCCACTGCTCCTCGACCTTCTGGTACGCCTTCATCTCGGCATCGCGCTGGTCCTTGCCCGCCTCCCAGGCCGTGAGGTCGGCCTCAAACTTGTCCCTCTCGGCCTTCGGCACGCCGCCGACGGTCCAGACGCGCTTGCCGTCGGCCGCCAGGAGCGAGAGCCTGCCGTCGCTCGCGCCGACGGCCACCGACTTGCCGTCGGGCGACACGGCGACGAAGGTCACCGCGGGCGCGGCCGGGCCGTCCATCGTGGGCACATCGAACAGGCGCTTGCCCTTGCCGGAGAACGCGACGACATGCTGCGACGCGCCGACGGCCACGAGGTCGCCGTCGGGGCTGACGTCGAGGGCCCACGCCTCACCGCCGGGAATCTCCGTGCGCCAGTCGACCTTGCCGGAGTCCTTGACGGCCGCCAGCGTGCCGTCCTTCGAGAGGACCGCGACGCATCCCTTGCCGAGGGGGCGCATGGCCGCCGGCCCGTCGGGGAGGCGCACCGTCCAGGCCGCGGCGGCCTCGGGCGGCCGCGCGGGCCCCTTCGCGCCCGCCTCGACCGACGCGACGGTCGGCGGGTCCCACTTCATCAGCGGGTCGAGGCCCGCCATCGCCTCGTACATCGTCCCGACGGCCTCGTCCATGCCCTCGGCGTCGTAGGCGATAAGCGCGATGGACTCGGCGCCCGGAGAGACCGCGTCGAGTTGCCACGCCACCATGCCGCGCCCGCGGCCGGGGAAGTCCTTCGCGTCGGGCTTGTAGGGGAGGAAGCCCATCTCGAGGATCGTCTTGAGGAGCGGGTTGTCCTCGGGCGTGCCGAGGAGGATGACGGGGCCCTTGACGTCGAAGCCGACCTTCTTGGGGCTGTTGGCGTTGCCGGGCGCGGCCCGGCCGAACTCGATGCCGACCCAGGTCCGTGCCTCGCCGGCCGACAGTTCGCGCGGGCGGTTGACGTCGGCCTCGCGGACGACCTTCGCGCGGACGCCCCAGGGCGCCAGCGCGCGGGCCAGCCGGTCGGCCGCCGGGTCGTTGTACCCGCTCGTGCCCTTGACGATCGTCACGTCGCGGTGCACCTGGAAGAACCGGAAGACGTTGGCGGGGTCGTTGCCGAAGACGACCGCACGGCGGGCAGTTCCCGCCAAGGCGCCGCACGAGGACGGCGGGCGGTAGGCGAACGCGGCCTCGCCCTCGGCGCCCGACAGGAGTTCCCGCACGGCGACCTTCCACTCGCCCGCGGGGTCGTTGGCGGCCAGCGGCAAAGCGAGCCGCAGCGTCCCCTGCTCGGCGGCGCGGTAGAGATGGTAGCGGACCGCGCCCGCCGGATCGGTGACGCGGACCTCCAGCGGCACGGGCCCGGCGAGGACCTGCTTCGCCTCGTCGACGACCGTCGCGCCGATCTGGAGGGCGATCGGGTCGCCGGCGACCGTGTAGTCGGCCGCCAGGACGGGCGTGCCCACCTGGACGCCGCCGATCGGCCGGGCCGTCAGGGCGAAGACCCGCATCTGGCCCGCGCCGAAGCGGAAGTCGCCCCGGACCTCCTTGCCGCGCCCTTGGAGTTCCGGCACGGGGCCGCCCGCGACGGCGTCGTAGACCGGCCGCCCGCCAGCGGCGAGGGCGATGCGAGCCGTCGTCGGCCGGATCGGGTTGTAGCCGCCCAAGGCGACGTCGGTCGCCACGTTCACGGCAAACAGGTACTCCACGTCGCCGCGCGCCTGGCGCCAGGCCATCACCTCGGGGTTGTCGCACTCCAACACCGGCCGCACGCCCGCTTCCTTGAACCGCCGGCCGAGGGCGGCGGCGAGGGGCCGCACGGCCTCGAGCACCTCGGTCATCTTCGAGGGCTCGGCCTTGATGCGCGGCACGGGGAGGCCGAGTTTCTTCGCGCCGCGGACGGCGACGGTGCTGTCGTCGCTCAGGAGGACGACCCCGCCCGCCGCCGCGAACGTCTCGAGGCCCGTCACCACGGCGGGCGGCAGGTAGTCCACCGTCGGCACCACGAGGACCTTGTGATGGGCCGCCAGCGTCCCGTCGAGCACGTCCTCCTCGACGATCGGGAAGAACGGCACCTGGTTCCAGTTCGTGGCGATGGAGAGGGCCTGGAGTTGCGCGAACTGGGCGTGGCCGTAGTTGCCGGCGGCGGCCTCGTCGTGCGGCTTCTGCATCAGTTGCGTCTGGACGTGGATGTTCTGCGAGAGCGAGTAGAGCGTCGCCACCTCGGGCCGCGTGACGGGCATGGCGGTGAAGATCGTCCCCAGGCAGGCCATCACCTGGTTGGACTCGACGACGCCGGGGGCCGACCGCTCTTCCCATGGGCGCGCCATCTTCAGGGGCGGCGGCGTGATCATGCCCGTGACGTGCATCATGAACGAGGCGTACTGCTCCAGGCGGAAGCGGTCGCTCGTCATGCCGTCCCAGGCGGGCATGTACCAGTCGGGCTTCGCCAGGTCGCGCGCGCGGCCCATCGCCAGCGTGAGCGACGGATGGTAGACGCCCGGTCCCCAGAGGTCGTAGCCCCCGTGGCCGCAGATCACCGGCAGGCTCCGCACCACGTTGAAGTAGTAGCCGTCGGAGAACGCGAAGAAGCCGTAGACGCTCTGCGTCGCCGAGAGGAAGTCCGGGCGGACGTACCGGACGCCGAAGGCGGAGTACTTCCACGCGGCGTCGAGGAAGCCGAGTTTCCAGCGGGCCAGGTCCATCCACGCGGCGCAGGCCTGCGGATCGTCGGGCCGGACGGTGTTGTACTGGACGGCCTCACGCCCGAAGGCGCCGCGGTACTGGAGGTCCTGGCTGGGGATGTTGTGCGGCACCTCCTCGCCGGTCGCCGGATGCCGCCACCACGTGAGGCCCGGCTCGTCGTAGAAGTGGACGCCGATGGCGTTGGACTTCGTGCGGTCCTTCAGGGCCTGGAGGGCGACGCGGGCCCGCGCGCCGGGCAGGACGTACGGGTCGGACCAGTCGCACTCCTGCCTGAGGTCCATCTGGTGCCCGCCGCCCATCGTGCAGCAGAGCATGTAGTCCATGCCGCCGCGGATCGTGGCCTCGGTGTAGCGGCCGTAACTCCCCCAGAAGACGTTGAAGCCCATGCCCGCAGGCCCAAGGGCCTGCTGGACGGGCCCGTTGGCGTCGCCGCCGGCCCAGAGGACGGTCTTGAAGGACGACTCGCGGACGTGGCTGCAGAGGTCGATCTCGACCTTCGCGGCCGCGCCGTCGGCGGCCGCCTCGAGCGCGTACCGCCCGGGCGCCAGAAGCCGCCCGTCCAGGTAGACGTGCTCCGTCCGCCGCGCCTGCCCGTCCTGGGCCGCGGCTCCCGGCACCGGGAACACGAGCGCCAGGCGGCCGCCGCGCGCGTCGGTCAGCACGAGGTGCAGGTCGCCCGCCGCCAGGTCCTCGGCGGCGCAGCGGACCACCGCCAGGTCGATCCGCTCGTTGGTCTGGTAGGCGGTGCGCTCGAGGGGGAGGACGATCTTCAGGGGCGGCTCGGGCGCCGC
>CAYGZE010000042.1:6247-20970 GCA_964354185.1 uncultured Anaerolineales bacterium
AGTGACCGTGACATGGGCTCTCCTTTCGGCACGGAATCCCACAGGGCCGGCCGAGGTGCATGGTAGGCCCGGCCGGCGGCCGCGGCAACGACTTTCGCGGCGATGCCGGTTGACGCCGCGGCAGCGCGACCCTACAAAGGAACCGCGGACCCCGGAGGCGGTTACGTGGCAAGTCTCGCGGACCAGGTGCGGCGGGCGGCCCTCGAGGCGGGAGCGGACCTCGTGGGGTTCGCCCCCATCAGCCGCTTCACCGACGCGCCGCCCGAACTCCACCCGCGGACCATCTACCCGCCGACGCGGACGGTCATCGCCGTCGCCCTGCGCCAGCCGCGCGGCGCCCTCAAGGCCGTCGAGGAAGGCACCTACTGGCAGGCGTACAACTGCGACGGCTACTGGTACCTGAACGAGGTGCTGGCGACGCAGGTCCTGCGGCACGTTGTCCTGTGCCTGGAGGGCGAGGGCTGGACGAGCGTGCCCGTGCACAATCCGTTCCACTCGCACACGGGCCGGCGGACGCGCGCGGACCAGCCCGCAGGTCCGGACGGGATGGTCTCGCTCCGCGTCATCGGCGCCGCCGCCGGCCTGGGGGAACTCGGGCACTCGAAGGTGCTCCTGACGCCGGAGTTCGGCCCGCGGCAGCGCGTCTTCGCCGTCTTCACCGACGCCGAGATCGAGCCGACGCCGCTCTTCGAGGGGAGCCTCTGCGACGGGTGCCGCTCGTGCGCCCGCGAGTGCGAGGCCGGGGCCATCGGCCCGGAGCGCGACGTGACGTTCACCATCGAGGGCCGGTGCTTCGCGCACGCGCCGTTCGACCCGGCCGCCTGCGCGCGGGTCCACTGCGGCGACGACCCGCGGTTCTCGCCCTTCTGGAACGGGACCGAGAAGGCGGGCGAGCGGCCGTCCTACAGCCGGTTCCTCACCGACCGGTTCCGCCACCTCGGCATCTGCGTCGGCCGCGGATGCCTTCGGGCGTGCCTCGACCACCTCGAGAAGACCGGGCGCATCCGCGCCAGGTTCCAGTCGCCGCTCATCGAGCGCGAGCGCTGGAAGCTCATGGAGCCGCCCGCGCGGCCCGACTGACTCGCCGCCCCTCAGCGAAAGGAGTGCGCCTGATGGCCCCGAGCAACCTGAGGGCCGGCTTCATCGGCCTCGGCATCATGGGCAAGTCGATGGCCCTCAACCTCCGGAAGGCGGGCTTCCCGCTGACGGTGTACAACCGGACGGCCGCGAAGACGGCAGCGCTGCGCGAGGCCGGGGCGAGCGTCGCCGACTCGCCCGCCGCGGTCGCCCGCGCGAGCGACGTGGTGGTCTCGTGCGTGTCCGATTCGCCCGACGTGCTGGAGGTGGTCCTGGACGAGAAGCGGGGCGTCCTGGCCGGCGCCCGCGAAGGCCTCGTGGCGGTCGACTGCTCGACGGCGTCGCCGAAGGTCGCCGAGCGCTCCGCCGAGGCCCTGGCCGCCCGAGGCGCGGCGTTCCTCGACGCCCCCATCTCGGGCGGCGACGTGGGCGCCCGCGACGCCACGCTGAGCATCATGGTCGGCGGCGACGCGGCCGCCTTCGACCGCGCGCTGCCGGTCCTCCGGGCCATGGGCCGCACGGTGACGCGGTGCGGCGGCCCGGGCGCCGGATACCTCGTCAAACTCTGCAACCAGATCCTGGGCGGCCTGCACCTGGTGGCGGCGGCCGAAGCGCTGTGCCTGGCCGAGGCCGCCGGCGTCGACCTCGGGGCCATGCTCCAGGCCGTCTCGAGCGGCGCGGCCGCCAGTTGGATACTCGCCCACCTGGGGCCGAAGATGGTCGCGGGCGACGACCGGCCGGGCTTCTTCGTCGACTACCAACTGAAGGACCTGCGGATCGCGGACGAGGTTGCCCACGACCTGGGCGTCCCGTTGCCGGGGACGGCCCTGACGGAGGCCCTCTTCCGCGCCGCCTCGGCCCAGGGCTACGGCCGCGCGGGCACCCAGGCGGTCTACCACGTCATCCAGCGGATGCGCGGCCCCGGGGCGGGCGCTTCGGTCACGGCGCCTCGAACGTGAAGGTGCCCCACAGGTTCGGCTGGGCGCGGGCCTCGCTCGGCACGTCGGAGACGATCTTCGTGTTCTGGTTGCTCCAGTAGACGCGGTCGACGGCGCGGGTGCCCGTCTGGTCCGAGAGGACGCGGCCGACGTCGCCGCGGATGACGGGCGTCGCCTTCGGGTCGAGGTGCAGGGCGGCCAGGGGCACGGCGGCCTCGAGCGCGTAGGCGTCGCCCCGCCGCACGACGGCGACCTTCGCCCCGGCCAGGCGCGTCACGCGGTCGATGGTGAGCGTCCGCCAGGGCGACGAGAACGAGAGGCGCTGCGCCGAGGGCGTCCCGGGGACGACGTAGTCGTAGAGGATGGCGGCCGGCTCGCCGCCCACGATCGCCAGCGCGAGGCGGACGTCGCCCGCGGCCGCGTCCTCGCGGTCGGCCTTGGCGCCCGCGCGGGTCTCGAGCATCACGTCCACCACGTCGCCCGTCTTGAAGACCTCCAGGAAATCGTCGGCCTTGGCGGCGTTCTGGAAGACGGCCCGGTCGTCCTTGCCCTCGAACCAGACGTAGAGGTTCTGGGCGTCGTAGCCGAGGGCAAAGCCGTCGATCCGCTCCGGGGGCCACTCGTCGGCCTTGCCGTCGACCTCGACCTTCGCGAGGCGGCGGATCGTGCAGCGCTTCGGCTCGGCGGCGGCGTAGGCCCGCTGCTGGCGCAGGCGCTCGGCCCGGGCGAACTGGTCGGCCGTCACCGTGAACTCGCCGCCCTTGAATCGCCGGATCGTGTCCAGCCCCTCGAGTTCGACGACCGAGCAGTGCGGCTGCCCGACGACGTAGCGGAAGTGGTCCTTCTTGTCCTCGCCGCGGACGCGCTGGAACGTGCCGCCGAAGTGCTCGTCGCCCAGCGAGAGGCGGCCCATGACTGCGTCGCCGGGCGGCGCGTCCATCCGCCACGCCAGGCCACGCCGCGCGTCCTGGAACACGCGGTCTACGTAGAGTCCGTCGGCCGTCATCAGGTACGTCGCGCCCAGGTTGCTGAGGATCGAGACGACCTCGCCCACCTCGTCGTTGACGACGGCCGCGCCAAGGAACCGCGTCGGCGCGATGAGGACGCCCGGCTCGTCTCCCGCGGCGGTCGTCGCGTGCCCCGCGTGCAGGCCCGGCCAGCGGTTCTTGTAGCGCCAGTTGATCTTCCCCTCGGGCGTCATGCTGACGACGAACTCGTCGAGGGTGATCGCGCTCCCCGCCCGGTCGGTCAGCACCGCGTCCGAGGCGTGGCGCAGGCCCGGGATGACGTGGAACTCCGTCGGCAGCCGCCAGACGGGGTACCCCTGCCTCGTCACCCGCTCGACGCGGAAGAACGCCAGGGCCGCCACGTCGTACTCGCCGTCGCTGGCGGCCACCTCGAACTTCTCGTTCATGCGGAACTGCCAGGTGGCCCCGACGCGGTTCCACGGCTTGCCGTCCAGGGTGATCGCGCCGGTCCGGACCTCGGGCGGCTGGACCTTGCCGTCGTCATTCGCGTCGGTCCAGGCGAAGATCGACTCGGCCCGGCCGCCGTGGTAGTAGGCCCCGGCGAGGCCCTCGGGGGCGTCGGCCGCGTCGCCCGCCCTGAGGGCGCTCCGGGGTACGACCTGGCGCGCCAGGTCCGGCCCCTCCCACTCGAGGCGGATGGCGGCGCCGCCCGACTTCTCGTAGAACTCGAGGCAGAGCGGCCGCGGGCCGGCCTTGAGGTCGATCTCGCCCGCATCGACTGCCGTCCCGTGGTCGGACCAGTTGTCGATGATCCGCTTGCCGTCCACTTCGAGCCGCACGCCGTCGTCGCTCGTCGTCTGGAACTTGTAGCGCCCGTCGCGCGGGACGACGACGCGCCCGGTCCACCGGACGGCGAACGCGTCGGCCTTGACCTGGCCGCCCGGCGAGCCGCCCCACTGGAAGTCGATCGGCCCGTCGACGCGCTCCATCACCCGCTGGCCGAAGTGGGGGTCGGCCTCGCCCTTGCCGAGCCGCTCCCAGAGCCAGCCGGGGATGGTGCCGAGCGCCGCCACCGGCCGCACGTGGTCCTCGTCGTAGACCCACACGGTCGTGTTTCCGCCGCCCGCCCAGCCCTGCCAACTCGTGAAGAAGAGTTTGCCGTCGCGGCGGAAGGGGTAGGCGGGCGACTGGCCGCCGAAGTTGTGCGGCGCCCCGGCGAAGAACCGGTCGTACCGCTCGTCATCGTCGCGCCAGGTGATGTGCGTGAGGCGGATGTCGGCAGTCTTCGGGTCGCGCCGGAACTCCAGGCCGCGGTAGAAGAAGTGGTTCGCGTCGCCGGGGTCGATGTCGCCCCCGCCGCCGTATTCCGTCGGGCCGAGCACCTGGTTGACGCACCGTCCCTCGGCGTCCCAGACGCTCGTCCGCTTGAGGTTCGCGCTAAACTCGCACACCCAGACGTTCCCGCGGGCGTCCACGTCGATGCCGGACGGGCTCTCGAGGTTGCCCGGGTCGAACGGGCCGACGGCGTGCTTGCCGGGCTTGCCGATCGTCCGCAGCAACTTCCCGGCGGGCGAGAAGACCTTCACCTGGTGCACGGGGTCCATCTCGCCGACGTAGAAGTTGCCCGCGCCGTCGACCGCGAGGCCGAGCGGGTTGACGAGGCCCGTGACGGCGGGCTTCACGTCATAAGACTCGCGGTCCACGAGGACGACCTCGCGGTCGGCGACGGCGGCCAGGCGCCGCGCGTCGTACGGCCGCACGCGGCCGGGCTTGGCCAGGCGGATTTCCTTGACGACCGTCATCGCCTCGTCGTCGAAGATCTTGCCGACGGCGTCCCATCCGAAGCCGCGGCCCTTGGACGCCAGGTTCTTCGAGAGATCGCACACCACCAGGACGTTCTTCGCGCGGTCCGCCACGTAGGCCCGGTCGCCGACGACGGCGAGGCCCTGGATGTCGGTCTCGCCCTTGCGGTCCGACAGGTACGCCTCGCCCTCGGAGCCGTAGGCCTTGTCGTCCTGGATCTCGCGGACCATGAGGCGGCGGCTTTCCTTGGTCTTGCGGTTGACCTGGATCATGACGACGCGCTTTCCGACCCATCCGCCCTGCTCCATGTAATAGATGAAGTCGCCGTCGGCCGCCAGGACACGCGGGCACGCCAGCCAGATGCGGTTCGAGCCCCACAGTTTCCGCATGTCGAGGTCCGCTTCCAGGAGGGCGTGCCCCGCCTCGCAGAACGTGCCGACCCACATCGTGTCGCCCGTGCGGACGACGTCCTGCGGCGGCGTGTGGTCGGCCAGCCAGCCGCCCGTCGTGTCGGCGGTGATCCACGCCAGGCCGTGCTTCTTCAGCGGGTAGAACGAGTACAGGTAGTGGAGCGCCAGCGGCGGATGCCACAGGCCGCGCCAGCGGTACGTGCCCGGCGTCGCCACCTTCGCGGCGTCGGGGAACGGGTCCTTGCCCGGGAACGGCGGCCAGTAGTCGTAGGGGGTCGCCAGGTCCCACCAGGCGGTCTGCTTGCCCTTGGCGCGCGGCTCGCCCGCGAGGAGGTTCTGCACGACCTCGCCGCGCTCGTCGAGGATCTGAATCGTCGCCAGGCCGTCCTCGGGCATCTCGAAGGGGATCGCCACGACGCCCTCGGGCATCGCGCGGTCGTCCCGCGCGAGGTGCGCCGGCGCGGCCGCGCCGCCAAGGTCCTCGAAGACGAGGACCTCGCCCATCTGGACGGCGTTCGGATTGGCCCCCTCGCCGCCGGCGGCTTCATCCTTCGCCAGGCCGCGCACGGCCAGGAGGCGGATCGCCTGGGTCCGGACGTCCTTGCCGAAGTCGCAAAAGACCTCCCACGAGAGGGCCGGCCGCCAGGGCCTGCGGCCCGCCATGCGGCCCACGGTCTCCCAGGCGCCATCGTCCGCGCCGTCGGCCCGGCCCGCGCCCGTGTAGCGCTGGACCAGGATCTCCCCGAAGCCCGACTCGCTCGAGCCCATCACGGCCGCGCACCCGCGCAAGGGGCGCTCCGCGCCCCAGTCCAGGACGATCCACTCGGGCTTCTCGGGCGAGAGCGGCTCCTTGCGGTCCGCGCTCGACCACGTGCGGTGCGCGACGTCGCCGTCGACGAGGTACTCGGGGTTGTTGATCCGCGGGTCGGGCTGGAACCCCTCGGACCGGGGCCCGCGCGAACTCACCCGCACGTCCGCCAGCGGCGCGACGTTCACGTAGCGCCCCGCGAAGGTCGTCGCCAGGGCGAGCGACGCCGAAAAGCGGCCGCTCTCGTCCGGGTCGGCGCGGCCGCTCAGGCGGACGGCCCGCGTCGTCACCCCCGGCGGCAGCGGCACGACGCGGAGGCGGTGCGCCGCCGCGCCGGGGTACGCGGCCTCGGCCCACGCGTCGTCCTTCAGGGCGTCGGGCGCCGCGCCGGCCTTGAGGTAACTGACACGCCACGCGCCGTACGCGAGGACCGTCCCGACGGGCACGGGCTCCTTGAAGGCGATGACGTACTGGGCGTCGGCGGCCGAGGCGACCCGCTCGGTCTGCCAGCGCTTCCAGACCTCGTCGCCCACGCGGAGCGGCCCGGGAACCGCCTTCGTGCGCCCGGGGAGGGCGTAGGACGCCTCGGCGTCGAGCGAGGCAGGCGTCAGGTTGGGCGCGAGGGCGCCCGCGCCGACGATCGACGTAGCCGGGGCCTCGGCGGCCCACGCGGGACCCGCCGCGGCGGCCGCCACCAGCGCGGCCAGCGCCGGGGCCAGGAGGCGTCCGCCCGTCGTCATGCCCCTGCCCTCCTACTCGGCCCGCCGCACCCGCGCCCCGCCCCCCGCGACGCAGATCGACTCCAACCGCAGTTCCTCCGCCCCCTGGCCCTCGAAGACCGGCTCGATCTCGAGCGTGTGCTCCGCCGCCGGGTCGAGCCCCGTCGCGATCACCTGCACCAGGTGCGCGTTGCCCTTGACCAACTTCCCGAGGAAGCCGCCGTTGAACTCCGTCAGCGTCTCCTTGCCGTCGTTCGACTTGTGCTCGACCCGTTTCCCGTCGACGTAGGCGCGGTACCTGGCGGACTCGGGCGTCGATTCGCCGAAGAGCATCACCATGCTGCCGCGGAACCGGACGCGCAGCCGCCCGACCTCCTGGGGGACCGACTGCTTCTTGCCCTCGGCGTCGGCGACCTCCGTGCGGTTCGAGGCGATCGTCTCGTCGTCCAGCCAGCGCGACATCAGCATGTCGAAGTAGGCGCTGACGACGTTCGGCCGCCCGACGCGCCAGCCCGCCGGCAGCGGCCCGAGCGACGAGACCCGCACCCGCGCGCTCGTCATGTACGTCGCCGCGTGGAGCATCGCCGCGGGCGCGCGGCAGACGGCCTTCGCGCGGACGCCCTCCTCGAAGGCGGCCCACGCCGCGTCGGCAAAGAGGACGTACCCCGCGTCGCCCGGGTGGACGCCGTCGACCGGCCAGATCTGCTCGATCGTCGTCTTACCGCGCTTGACGCGGTCGACGGCCAGGGCGATCGCGTCGCCCACGGGGGCGCCGTACGCCTTGCCGATCGCCAGGTGGGCCGCGCGCCGCTTCATCGCGTCCAGGTTCGCCGCGGCAACGTTCCACTGGAACGGGAAGATGGCGAGGACCACGGGGCACCGGGCCTCCAGGACGATCCGCCGCACGATCGCCTCGTACGACGCCAGGGTCTCCTCGTCGGCGGCGTAGATGTCGTCGTTGGCCGAGAAGTCGAGGAACACGAGGTCCGGCCGCTGCGCCAGCACGTCGCGGTCGAGGCGGAACAGGCCCAGTTGCGACCCCGTGCCGCCGATGGCCGCGTCGTGGAACCGCCAGCGGGCCTCCGGGTACTTCGCCTCCAGCCGCTTCGCCACGAGCGCCCGGTAGGACGTTTGCTGCGGGTCGGTCGCGTTGGCGCCCCAGGTCAGGGACGCGCCGAAGAAGACGACGCTGAGGCGTTCGCCGGCGCGGGCGCGGCGGTCGAGGTCGGCGAAACTCGCCGCGGCCGCGCCGCCCGTCGCCCCGGCCCCGCGCGCGGCAGGCGCGCGGGCGCCCTCGCCGCCGCACGAGGCGCCGAGGACCGCCAGCGCGACCGCCAGGGCCGCCAGGCCCGCCTGCGCCGGCCACGTCATCGCCATCCGCCCGCTCCTCCCGGCCGCAGCGTCCCGCCGCGTACGTGTTTGGCGTGCTTGACCAATTCCCATCGGCGGGTGCCACTGGCGGCTTGTCCGCCAGTGCCGCCCGGAACCGCACTGGCTGCAGGCAACCAGTGGCACCCCCGTTACCAGCACGCCAAACACGTACCCCGCCGGCCGCGCCGCCGCGCGGAAGTCCCAATATCGTTGGCCTCCCGCCCCGGCCAGACTATACTGGCCGCGCGGAAGCGCCCTTCTATCGCTCGCGGGAAGCGCGGTCAAGCGCCAAGCGGCGCGCGGGCCGCCCCTTCCCCGCCGCTCAGGGAGGCCCACGATGGATCAGGACTTCCAGGTCACCACCGACCCCGCGACCGGCCGCGTCTGCTCCGTCCGGCTCTACGGTCACGAACTCCTCGACGCGGCGGACCCCTGCCGCTCCGAACTCTGGGTCAACGGCCTGCCGCTCGACATGCGGCCGCACACCGACCCGAACCGGCCGGGCCTGCCCCCCGCGACGCACCTCAAGGGCGAGCGCTGGGTCGACCAGTTCGCCGGATGGGGCCTGGTCCTGGCCCGGCGCATGGGCGGGCGGACGAACCTGAAGCACCCCTGCTTCGGCATCCAGACGCTCATCCGGCGCGAACTCGCGGACCAGACGTGCCCCTGCCCGGGGCCCGGCGGGCCGCCCATCGAGGCGCCCCTCTACGTCGACACCTTCTCCGTCCTCAACTGGAACTGGCGGTTCTGGGACGCCGACACGCGCATGATCTTCGCCTCCAGCCACTCGACCGGGCCCGACGACGAGTTCGGCCACGTCGGCTACGAGCACGACACGCCCGAGGCCTGCAAACGCTACCTGCAGAACGTCTGGCGGCGCATCTACCCCAACGGCATGGTCCTCCACGGCGGCCTCTTCTACAACGACCGGACGGAGCACTGGCTGGCCCTCACGTGCCGGCGGCCGACGGTCGGGTACATCCTCAACATCACGGACGCCGGGCGCGGCGTCTCGTACGACTTCACCTTACACGCCCCCTTCGGGCTGGGCGACGCGCTCCAGTTGCCCGAGATCAAGATCTACTACGGCCGCACCGCCGACGAGATGATGCGCTGGCTCGCCGACTACGCTACCTTCTACTACGAGGAGCCCCCCGAGTGGGTCCACAAGACCCTCTGGGGCGACGGCCTGGCGTGGAACAACCGGCCCACCTGGACCGAGCAGGCCGCCTGGTGGCTCGAGCGGATCGACAAGGGCCTCTCGAGCGGCGTCGGCTACTCGCTCGTCACGAACCGCCCGATCCAGAGCGGCACGACGCCCCTCGGCTACGAGCCCGACCCGAACCACGGCACGCGGGCCGAGTTCAAGGCCATGGTCCGGCGCCTGGCGGACCGCGGCGTCCCCGTCCTCATCTGGATGTCGCACGCCGGCCTCCTCTACCGCGGCGGCGACGAGATCGACGACGACTGGTTCCTCCGCGGCATCGACGGGCGGACCCAGGCCTCCTGGGGCAACGTCGACCAGGGCGAACTCACCCTCGTCAACCCCGGTCACCCCGGCTACATCGCCTACACGAAGAAGTGGATCCGCTTCTACATCCAGGAGTGCGGCGCCAAGGGCATCTTCTTCGACTGCGCCAACTTCGCCATCTCGCCCGACTTCAAGCCCCGCCCCTGGATGCGCTACCCCGGCGACACCGCGCGCATGGCCGTCCGCTTCATGGAAGAGGCCTACGCCTGCATCAAGGAATGCGACCCGGACGCGATTATGCTCGGCGAGGGCACCAGCCTCGACCACCCGATCAACGTCTTCTCGATCCACTCGAACCCCAAGCGGGCGATCGACGGCCTGGGGCCCCGCGACTTCTTCCTCCAACTCAACCGCTTCGCCCCCAAGCGCATGGTCATCGACCAGGGGCCGCGCTTCTTCCCCGCCTCGGGCTTCTGCGCGAAGGACGAGCGGCCGGGCGCCGACGTCCGCAACCGCTACCTCACGCGCCTGCTGCGCGAGAAGGGCGGACGCGACGCCTGGGTCGCCCTGCCCGGCGACCTCTCGGTCCACGCGGCCGAGCGGCTGCTGGTCGTCCCCGTGCCCGAGTCCGAGGCCGAGCAGGCCGCCGGCGTCCAGGTCATCCTCCCCGAGCCGTGGGCCGGCATGGTCCGCCTCGTGGAGGAGACCGACGGCACCGCCGTCGCCCGCGACGACGACGGCGCCTTCCGCGGCGTCCGGGCGGGGGTCTACAAGATGACCTGAAACCGTCTCTCCCCCTGCGGCGGGGGCCTCACGGCTTGAAGGTCAACTCGCCCCAGTTCTTCGGCTCCATCTTCAGTTCGAAGACCTCGTCGTTGACGAGCCCGGTGGCCTGGTTGTTCCAGTAGGTCCTGAGGACCGTGTCCTGGCCGCCCGCGTCGCCGTGGAGGGCCCCGAAGTCGCCGCGCAGCGTGAGGCCCTCCGCCGGCTTCAGGCCCAGGGCCTCCAGGGGCACGGCCGCCTCGACGATGTACCGGTCGCCGTGCTTCTTGACCTCGATTTTCGCGCCCTCCAGGACGGTGACGCTCTCCATCGGGTATTCCTTGACGACGCCCGAACTGAAGACCTTCCGGTTCGCCTTGTCCTTGGCCACCTTGCGGAAGAGGACGGCGATGGGCTTGTCCTTGAAGTTGCCGATGACGAGGCGCAGGTCGCCCAGGACGGCCTCGCCGCGGTCCTTGTCGGCCTTCGGGTCGGTCGCCAACTGGAAGTCGACGGCATCGCCCTTGCAGTAGAGGAACTCCGGCAGGCCGGCCGCGTTCTGCCACGGCGTCCGGTCGCGGACGTTCCAGGCGAGGTAGAGGCACCGGTCGTCCCATGCGGCCGCGCTCGCCACCTCGGCGTCGTCCTGCTTCTTGTAGCGGACGACCTCGGCGCCCTGGAAGTCCTTGTCGAAGTCGCCCGTGAGGGCGGGCGTCATCCTCTTGACGGCCACCTTGCGCGTGCCGACGGCGGCCTGGAGCGCGTCGTCGCGGATGGCCCGGGCCTTCCGGACGTCGGCCTCGGTGATCTTCACCTTCCCGCCCTTGAGCGTCTGGACGCGATCGAGGCCGACGACCTCGATGTTCCAGAAGGCGGTCTTCCCGGCCTGGACGAACAGGCGGCCGTCCTTGGTGCACGCGGTCGACCCGCCGAAGTCCTCGCCGCCCGCGCCGCACGGGCAGTTGTCCATGACCGCGCCCGGCACGGCCTCGGCCGGCCACTGGACCTTCAGCGGATCGGGCTGGAACAGCCGCGCCAGGTAGTAGCCGCCCTCGGTCAGGAGGTGCCACTCGCCGACGTTCGTCGGGATGATCCAGACGTTGCCGATCGGCTCGGGCAGTTTCGCCGCGCCGCACGGCACGAACGACCCGCGGATCATGCCGACCGTCGGCTGGCACGCGTTGTGCGACCCGTGGACGCCGACAAAGTTGTCCGGGTAGGTCCAGAGGAGCCGCCCCGACGCGATGTCGTAGCACGCATACTGCCCGTGCACGACGCCGTAGTCGCCCGTCTTGAGGACCAGCCGCCCGTCGGCCGACCCCAGGCCCTCGGCGGGCATCTTGACGGGGTTCGCGAGGTCGTACTTCGGCGCGCCGCACGGCGTGAACCCGGCCACCTTGAACTGGCGGTCCTTGGCATAGAACGTCAGGTCGGGCGTCATGAACATGTACCAGCCGCTCACGCGGATCTCGCCGGGGACCTTCTGCACCTCGGCCGGCTGCGCCTGGCCGTCGCCGTCCGAGTCGGCCCAGTAGACGGTCGCGGCGATCCGCTTCTTGTCCTTGTCGGCGGGGTCGATCTCGTACGTCAAGGAGCCGCGCAGGGCGTACGCGCCCTCGCCGGTCCGCTCGAAGAGCAGGATCGTGCTCGCCTCGTACGCCCACCCTCTGGCCACCGCGAGGTACAGCCGCCCGTTCGACCCGACGCCGAATCGGGCGTTGCTCATGCCGTCGCGCGTGATGACGGCGACGCAGGTGTCCCGGCCGGTCTTGGGGTCGAGCCGCCACTCGCACCCGTGGCCCGCCATGACGGCGGGGTCCAGCGGGCTGATCGCCCCGCCCGTCGCCCCGTAGGCCGTCGGGCCGAAGAACTCCCGGACGAGTTGCCCCGTCTTCGTGTCCCAGACGCTGATGCGCTTCGGGTAGGGGTCGTTCTCGGCGACCCAGAGTTTGCCTTCCTGGTCGACGGCCATGCCCTGGATGAAGGCCATGCCGTCGCTCTGCCACTTGCCGAGCAGGGCCCGACCGCCCCGGCGTCCGATCTCGCCGGCGGGCTTGCCGTCGGGGGCGAAGACCTTCACCTGGTTGTCCGGGTCGCGGACGCCGACGTACAGGCGGCCCTGGGCGTCGAGGGCGACCGCCGCCGCCCACTCGAGGCCGTCGACGACCTTCTCGGCCTTGCCGCTCTCGAGGTCCACCGCGACGACCGCCCGGCCGCCGGCCGAGATGACGTAGGCCCGGCCGCCGGCGACCTTGAGGTTGCCGGGGGCCTCGACCGCGTGGGTCTTGAGGAGTTTGCCCGTCTTGCCGTCGAGGACGGCCAGGAGGTTCGCCTTGCCGAGCGCCAGGACCAGCCGCCCGCCGCCCGCGTCCATGCCGTCGCACGTCTCGGGCTTGCCGGGGACGTCGGCCAGGAGGTCCTTGAGGCCGAGGTCGCACGACTCGGTGCCCTGCCACATCGTGTAGTCGCCCGTCCGGGCGTCCTGGCGATAGATCGTGTCGCCGCGCGTCAGGGCGTAGAACGTGCCGCCGTCGAGAGCAACGTGCGAGACGCCCGTCATGCTGAACCGCGTGCCGCGCCACGCAACCTTCCCCCCCAGGTCGGTGGCGACGACGGCCTGGCCGGCCTCGGCCCCGCTCCATCCCAGGACGACCCGCTCGCCCTCGGCGGCGCACGAGACGGGCGTCCCGTGGTCGCCGCCCCAGTTGCTCGTCCCGGAACCGTCGTCCCAGGGCGCGCGGCCGGCGTTGTGGGCCCAGCCGCGGAGGCGCAGGCTCACGCCCGGGTGCCAGAGGGCCGTCCAGGCATACTCGCCCGGGGGCACGGGCTCGCCCGGCCGCGTCCACGACCACGTGCCCAGGCCGTCCCAGCGGACCTTCTGCTTGCCCTTGGCCAGGAAGTTGGCCGTCAGGAGTTGCCGCACGACCTTCCCCTCGCCGTCCCGCAGGTTGAGCGACACGTAGCCGTCCTCGGGCATCGTGAAGGCGATCTCTTTGAAGCCCGCGAGTTCCTTCGACTTCACCAGGCCCGTCCAGTCGATCACGGGCAGGCCCTTCTCGAGGCGGACGGGGAACTCCCGCGCGTCGGCCAGGCGGACGGCCTGCGGCGGCACCTTGCCCTTCGCCTCCAGCGTGGCCGTGCCCCAGCACTGGCTGGCCATGAACGTGAAGACGCGGTCGGGCGTCCCGCCGACCTTGAAGACGTCCTTCAGGCTCATCCGCCCGCTGCCGCCCACGGTGAAGTTGGGCTCGACGGTCATCAGCATCGCGTCGCCGGCCTTCAGGGCCCCGCCGCCCTGGGTGAGGGCCTTCCACGGGAGGGCGATCTCCTGGGCGTACCCCTTGCCGTCGGCGTCCACCTGGAACGCCTGCCGGGCGCCCTCCTTCTTGAGGTCCGCGATGACGCCCGTGAACTTGCGGTCGAGTTCGACCTTGATGACGTCCTTCGCGTCCCGCCCGCGCCAGCACGTCAGGTGCAGGCACCGCTCCTGGGGCGTGTCGGGGGCCGTCACCGTCCGCACCTGGAGGCAGTCGCCCTGGAACCCGTGGTCGGCCATGGTCACGCCGGGGTTCGCCAGGGGCGTCGGGTCGATCCACCGGGCGAGGAGGTAGAGGTTCTCGGCGTCGTACATGGTGTGGTACCAGACGGCAAACTGGTCCCGCTGGGTCTCGGGGTCGTCGCAGATGAAGATGCCGCCCGAGAGGTCCCAGTCGTCGGCCTTGCCGTCGACGGTCACCTTGCCCGGTGCGGGGAGGACCCGCACGCCCAGGTTCTCGGTGGGCACCGCCGCCGCGCTGCCTGCCAGGACCATCGCCGCCGCCATCGCCACGAGGAGCCGCCTCGGCATCGCCAGGTTCCTTTCATCAGGGCCTGCCCTACCTGTAACCCGCGCCGGGCCCCGGACGGGACGGCCAATGCCGCCTGCCCCCGCCCCCGCCGGGTGCCACTGGCGGCTTGCCCGCCAGTGCTCCCCACCCGCCGGGTGCCACTGGCGGCTTGCCCGCCAGTGCTTCTCATCCGCGATCCGGCCCCCCGATTTTGCTGTAAGTCACAATTTTACAATCCGAAAACCGGGGTGGCGCGCGCGGAATTTGCCGATTTTTGGGGCCCTCGGCGGGCCAAATCGGCCCTGGCGCTAGCGCCAGGGGGGTCGGCCCTCCCGGATGTTAAGATGGGTAAGGCAAAATGCTGCGTTTTCCGATCGTTTTTTGACGTTTTGCGTACGGATTGCGGCGCTTTGGGTCGGTTTTTGATCGCTTTTGACGGCTTTTGGCGCTCGATAGGTAGCGATGCGTCCATAACACTTACGTGAGTTGCGGACTCGCCCTGTCCGAAATAGCACCAGAAGAGGTGGGGCGGGGGCGTATTCAAAAGCGGGGGACTGGGGGGACTGGGA
>CAYGZE010000043.1:0-13930 GCA_964354185.1 uncultured Anaerolineales bacterium
ACGGCCTGGAGATGCTTGTGCGGGCCTACGACCCGTGCATCTCGTGCTCGACGCATCTGGTGACGGTCGAGTTCAAGTAGGCCTTAGCCGCCGCGCGGAAGCAAAGAGACGCGCACAACCTTTCCGGGAACGGCGCTAGCGCCGGGTGCCACTGGCGGCTTGTCCGCCAGTGTTCTGTTCTAGGGCGCCTCGGCCGGCGGTTCCTGCGGCCCGTCCTCGCTCGACTCCTCGTCGTCCTCGTAGAGCCGCGGCGCATCCCGCGGGTCGAGGTGGTAGACGAGGTCCTTCGACCGCTCGTGGGCGGCAGTACCCTCGTGGCCGCCGTCGTCGGCCAAGTCCTCGCCGACGGAGTAGACGATCCGCTTCTCCTTGGACCAGCGCATGGGCTTGCCGTCGAAGTCGTCGGCGGGAACGGCGTGGATGAACTCAGGCACGAGGTCGTCGAGCGCGTCGGGCAGCCGCCCGTTCGTCAACTCGAACGCCCGGATGGCAAGGATGAGCCGTGTCGCCGCCAGGGCGACGTTCTCCTCGCACTTCAGTCTGTTCACGCTGGAAAAGGTTGGTATCAGCACCTTGAGGACGATGTCTCCAAGGCCGTTGGGGGCGACCGCGCGCACAGGAAGCCAGAGGCCGGCCACGCCCTTGTCAAGGTCATCGTCGAGACGCTTAAGGCATGGTGTCGCCTCGGCATTCGTCTTCGATACCTGCTCGATGAGCGCGCGGTAGTACGGGGCGGAAAGCGCCTTGATCCGGTTCGGTTTGAGGTGGTACGGGGAGCGCACTGCCAGGTCCATGAGGTTGCCGACCCGACGCGGAGATACAGCACAGGCCCCTGGACGTCCCGGGACCAGGTGATCGTTCCTGCACCCAGGTCGTCCACGATTCCGCAGAACATCGCGTACTCCGCACGCAAGGCGTCCGCCAGGCCGGCCGTGTCGGCGCCGAGGGGCGCGAGGTGGTCCACGTAGGCCCGCAGCCGCTCGGGTGGAAGGGGCGTCTCGGCCGCCAGCCGGCGCAGGCGGTCCAGGCCCAAGTGCTTGACCGTCGCGCCCACAAACCAGGTGACGGTCACGCCCTTGGCCCCCTCGATGCGGTGGCCGAACTCGGCAATCCTCATCGCCTCCTCGAACGCCTCCTCCGGTCGACCGGCCTTCGCCAGGTTCAGGCTGCGGAGTGACGCAACCTTGGCAAGGGTGAGCCACTGCGCGTTGTACGGGGTCAGCGTCTTGATGCTCGTGGCCGCGGGCGTCTGAAACCGCGGGCGCGCGAGGCCCTGCTCCCACAGGTCCAGGGCCCGGCGGTTCTCCTCGAGCGTCTTCTCGACCAGGGCGGCGTCCCAGGCGTCGCCAGCGAGAACCTTCTCCAGGGCGTCCCAGGTGTCCACATCCTCCGGCCAGGCGACGGCCTTCCCGGCCGCCTCGAAGCACGCGAAGGCGTTCTCGCCGTCGGGGATGGCCTCGCGCTGGACGCGGAGGTCGGCGTCCTCGGGCGGCGGGTCGTCTCGGCAGGCGAGCCAGCCCACGGCGCCGCAGAGCGCGCCGAGGAGCAGGACGATCGCCAGGGTGACCAGCGTTTTCCTGCGTCTCGTCATGGCACCCTCCGTGGCCCCGGCGCGGAAGCCGCCCATCCACATGAGTCTACCACCCGGAGGGGCGCGCCGTTCGCGAATTCCGCGGCGGGTGCGGAGAAGGGCGTGACTGTTTTTCTGGCAGCCCCGTCAGGGGCGTACTGTTCTGTAGCCACGGGCGCGAGCCCGTGGTAACGGAAGCGCGCACCGTTCTGCTGTTTGCTTTTTCAAGCCCCGCCAGGGGCGACTGAGGCGGTCCGTCGCCCCGGGCGGGGCTTGACAAAAAGAGGAAGAAGGTTCGTGCGCCGCCGCATTCCCAGGCCTTGCGGCCTGGGCTACAGAACAGTCGTGCCTCCGGCACTCAAGGCACGGCGTTTCCGCGACTTGGGGCTGTCAGAGGAACCAGTCACACTCGCGCGGCGTGGCGCTGGAGGGGCGAGCGGCGGCGAGCTGGCGGGGCCGGTGACGGCGGCTACTGCGCCAGCAGGGCCTCGACGGCCGCGGCGGCCTTGGGACGCTCTGCCGGGTCGAGGTCGTGGAAGTAGTCGGTCTCGGTTGCCTTCTCGGCGGTCAGGCGGCGCTGGCCGATCTCGGGGATGAGTTTGCGGAGGGCCGCCGCATAGCGGAACAGGTAGTCGGCCACCTGGCGGGCCTCGTAGCCCGGGGGGACGAGGCTGGCGGCCTGGAGGCGCCACGCGCCGCCCGACTCCGACAGGTGCAGGGGCACGCGGCCGCGCGGCAGGTAGCCGAACGCCGCCGTCCCCGTGCGGACCACCGTGATCCGCCTCGGCCAGGCCGCGTCGCGCGGAAACAGGTCGACGCGGGCCCCCTCGCCCGACTCGAACAGGCGCCAGGCCTCCGGCCCGTAGGTCTGGACGACGGCGTCGTGGAAGGCATAGCCGGCCTGGACCGCCTCGAACATGGCAAGCACCAGGACGAGTTCATCCTGGGACCCGACGAAGCAGGCGAGGTAGCGGTCCTTCTGGCCGCCGACGAGCGCGCGGTGCCACTCGCCCAGCAGGGCGCGCGGCGCGGCCGCGTCGATCCCCGACGGGGCCCGGGCGCGGGGCGCTGCGGCGTTCGGGGCGCAGCCGGCCAGGACCAGCAGGGCGCAGGCGCCGACGGCGGCGTGTCTCAGGCCCGGAGACATTGCTCCCTCCGCAGGCCACGTGTTCAGCGTGCCCGTAACGAGCGTGCCACTGGCTGCTTGCAGCCAGTGCGGTTCCAGGCGGCACTGGCGGACAAGCCGCCAGTGGCACCCGGCGATGGGGACTTGTCAAGCACGCGGACCACGTGCTCCGCGGCAAGGGCGGCGGGCGTCAGTGGCCCCGCCTCCGCGGAACCCGGCCCGGCGCCCCCCCGTCATCCTCCGGGTCGCTGCCGCCCCGAGGTTTCCGGGGCTCTTCCACCTTGGGCCTGGGCGGCGCGGGCTGGCCCGTGAAGGCCTCGTACTGCTCGTCCGTCAGGACCCGTTCGAGGACGGCGGCGACGCACCGCTCGAACCGCTCCTGCTTGGCCTTCTCGACGGCCTCGGGGTCGCCCTTGTCGCGGATGGGCTGGGCGGCGGCGCCGTCGGCGATGCGGCGGACGGCCTTCGACTGCTTCTCGGTGAACGTGAGTTTCTGGAAGTACGCCAGGAGTTGCTGCCAGAGTTGGTAGCCTTCCCAAGTGGCGCGCTGCTGGGTGGTCATGACGGCGGCGATGGCGGCGTCGGCCTGGGCGATGACGTCGGCCTTGGCCTTTTCGAGGGCGTCGAGTTGCGCGAGGGCGTCGGCCTCGGCGGCGGCGTCCTTGCGGGCGCGGGCATTGCCGAGGATCGTCTTGTAGTTGGCGATCCGAGGGCCGTTCTCGCGGTTCCAGTCGGCGACGGCCTTCTCCTTGAGTTCGATCTGGGCGGCCATCTTGGCGACTTGGTCGGCCAGGAGGCCGCACTCCTTGGCCATCAGCGCGTATGCCTCGGGCAGGGGGGGCGTGTTCTTGGCCGCGTTCGCGGCGGGTGCGGCAGCGACGCCGGCCGCGGCCACGAGCAGCACGAGCCCCCCCATCGCCGCCGGCAGCCGCCAGGTTCCTCGCTTGGCCATGACCTCTCCTCCCGACAGGGCCCCGCTACTCGCGCCCCGTGTTCTTCCCAGGGGTCTTCGGCTTGCCGCGGGGCTTCTCCGGTTCGGCGGGGGGCGACTCGGCGTCGAGGCCGTGGGCCTGGACGGCCTTGATGATCTCCTGGGCGGCTTCCTTGCGCGCCTTGACGCGATCGGCGGCCGAGGCCACTTTCTTGCCGGACTCGTTGCACATGTCGCGGAGGCGGGCGCTCTGGGCCTCGGTCAGGCCGGAGGCCTTGAGTTCGGCCGCCACGAGTTGGTAGAGGAGGTATCCCTCCCACGTGGTCCGCTGGTCGGGTTTCAGGACGGCGAGGATCTGCCCCTCCTGGGTGGCCTCGATCTTGGCCCGCTCCTGGTCGAGGGCCTTGAGGGCCTGCTCGGCGTTCTCGACGGCCGCCTTGTCGCCCTTGGCGCGCGCGGTCGTGAGGTCCTTGTTGAGGGCCATCTTCTTGAGGGGCTTCTGCCGGTCGAACGCGGCCAGGGCTTCCTTCTTGGCCTGGATCTTCGCGCCCAACTGCTCCACCTGCTCGGGCGTCAGGCTGCACTCGCGGATCATCGGCACGTACTCGCCGGTGACGGGGTACTTCCGCGGGGGGGCCTCCTTCTTCGGCGTCGTGGTGGTGGGCGCCGGCTTGGTCGTCTTCGGGGTCGTGCCGGACTTCGCGGCGGCATAGGCCCGCACGCCGACCAGGGCCACCAGGAGCGCCGCCGCACCGCAAATCCATACGCTTGCCTTCCTCATGAGCCGTGCACTCCGATGGGGCCGTGGGTGTCGGTCTTCGCGGTCGGCCCCCAGGCGCGGCGAAGACCCGACGGCAAAGCGACGGGGCCTCGCCGGCCTCCGCCGCCTCGACTTCTCCGATTCACCAAAGGATTATACGGCGGCGCCCAGCCCGTTCTTGCAAGCAAAAACCGGCACCGCGGCGCGGGTGCCACGGCTGCGCCGTTTGCAGCCGTGCTTGTTGCGGCACGAGGCACGGTTGCTGGACAGCGCAACCGTGGCACCCGAAATCGGAGGCTTGACGGCCCACTAGGGCTACTTCTCCTGGGCGGCCGGCGCCGGCTCGGCCTTCTTCTCCTCCGCGGGCTTGGCCTCGGCGGCCTTTTTCTCCTGGGCGGCCTTGTTAAGGGCGTCCTTCTGCGCGGCCGTCAGGACCGTCTCCTCGACGGTCTTGATGATCTTCGCACGGAGTTTGTCGCGGACGGACTTGTCGGCCGCGATCTCCTTGCCTGCCTCGTCGCACAGGGCGCGGCACTTGGCGACCTGGTCTTCGGCCAGGGTGATCTGCCGGAAATGCCGCACGACCGACTGGCACAGCCTGGCGCCCTCCCAGGTGGCGCGCTGCTCCGGGGTGAGGACGGCGATGACGTCGGCCTCGGCCTTCGCCCGGGCGTCCTCGACGACCTTGCGGATGGCGTCCCGCTCGTCGCGGAGTTTCTTCACCTCGGCGGCGCCGCCCTTCTCCTCGGCGTCGGCGACCCCCTTGCGGGCGGCGTCGCGGTCGGCCCGGGCCGTCTTGACGGCCTCCTCGTCCTTGGCTTCCTTAGCGGCGGCGTAGGCCTTCTCGGCCTCCTTGAGTTTGTCGGCCAGGGGCTTGAGCGCCTCGGCCAGTTTGGCCTTGGCGGCGTCATAGACCTTCTCGGCCTCTTCGAGTTTGGCGGCGTTGGCCTTCTTGGCCTCCTCGACGGCGGCCTTCCCGGCCTCGACGGCGGCGGCCATCTTGGCCACCTGCTCGTCCGACAGTTTGCAGACTTCGGCCATCTCGGCATACGTGCCCTTGAGCACGGGCTTGGCGGGCGCTGCCTCCTCTGCCACCAGCGGCGCTGCCACGACCAGAACGGTGCACACGACGAGTATCCACGCTCTCATGGCGCATCTCCCCTGCGGCCGAGTGGCGGCCGGCCGTCGCCCGCGGCCGTACGGGCGAGGACCGCCCTTCCCAAACCCATCCTCAATGGCTCCCGAATCATGCTATCAGAACGCCCGGGGCAAGACCAGGGGTTTCCGCGCCTCGGGCGCGCCCCCGCCGCGCGGGGCCGCGCCTTTTCCTTGTGGGCCGCGGGGCGGCGGCGTAGACTCCGCAGGTTCCCCGAGGCCAGAGGAGCATCCGATGCCGGGAAAGCGATTGCGGCGGGTCGGCGTCCTGACGGGCGGCGGCGACTGCCCGGGCCTCAACGCCGTCATCCGGGCCGTCTCGAAGACGCTGATGTATGAGCAGGGGGCCGAGGTCGTCGGCTTCCTCGACGGGTACGAGGGCCTCGTCCTCGACCGGACGATGCCGCTCGACTGGGCGGCCGTCAGCGACATCCTGACCCTGGGCGGGACGATCCTCGGCACGTCGAACACGGCCAACCCGTTCCAGTGGGCCCAGAAACGGCGCGGCGGCAAGATCCGCATCGTCGACCGCTCCGCCAAGACCCGGGCCGTCTTCCGCAAGCACCGGCTCGACGGGCTGGTCGTGATCGGCGGCGACGGGTCGATGGCCATCGCCGGGGGCCTCATGCGGATGGGGATTCCGGTCATCGGCGTCCCGAAGACGATCGACAACGACGTCCAGGGGACGGAACAGACGTTCGGGTTCCAGAGCGCGGTGGTGATCGCGGCCGACGCGCTCGACCGCCTGCACACGACGGCCAGCGCGCACCATCGGGTCATGGTCGCGGAGGTCATGGGCCGGTACGCCGGGTGGCTCGCGCTGCACGCCGGGGTCGCGAGCGGGGCCGACATCCTCCTCATCCCGGAGGTCCCGTTCCGGTGGGAGTCGATCTTCGAGACCTGCCGCGCGCGGGCCCGGCGCGGCCGGCGCTTCAGCATCGTGTGCGCGGCCGAAGGCGCCCGGCCGGCGGGGGGCAAGATGATCATCCAGCGGCGGGTCGAGGGGAGCCCCGACCCGGTCCGTCTCGGCGGCGTCGGCCGCCTCGTCGCGGGAACCATCGAGCAGCAGACGGGCATCGAGTCCCGTGCGACGACGCTGGGCTACGTCCAGCGCGGCGGCACGCCGTGCGCGTTCGACCGCATCTTCGCGACGAGCCTGGGCTGGCGGGCGGCCGCCCTGGCCGCCGAAGGCCGCTGGGGGCGGATGGTCGCCTGGGTGAAGGGGCGCCTCGCGGACGTCGACCTCGCGGTGGCGGCGAGCGGCTGCCGCACCGTGCCGCTCGACGACCCCCTGCTGGCGGTGGCGCGGTCCGTCGGCACGAGCCTGGGCGACTAGCGCGGGGCCGACCCCCCGCCGCGCCGCCGGCGGTCACTCCGCCTGGGTCCGGAACAGGAACAGCCCCTCGTCGCTCTCGTCCTCGCCGATGACGCGGACGGCCCACTGGTACCACGTCCCGGGCTTCAGGGCCTTCATGGAGCGGATCTCGCCGGTGAGGATGGCGCCGGCCGGCGGCTTGAAGGGGTCGAAGGCCGTGGGGCTGGTGTCGTGCAGACCGCTACAGAAGGCGATCTGGGTGCCGGCTTTGCCGCCGCCCGTCTCGGGCGGGACGTCGCCGGGTCCGATTTCCCGGAGGATGAAGGACACGTTCGTCGGCATGCCGATGTGACCGGGCAGTTTCCACCGGAACGTGGGGTTAAGGGGGACGCCGACAGCCATGGGGCCGGGTTGGAGGGCCTGCGTCACCTCGGGTTTGGCGGCTTGCTCGTCATCGGGCGGCTTCACCGGCCCGTCCGAAGGGGCCGGTCGGCAGCCGGCGCCGAGTGCGGCCAGGCCGAGCACAAGGCCGATCACGCGTCGGTTCATGGAACCTCCGTCCCGCGGCAGCGGGCCCCGAGGGCAGCCCGGGGAAGCCGTAGTATACCATCGGCGGGGGCGCGGCGGTCAACTTGAGCCTGTTTCGCGGCGCGGGGCGGGCTCCGCGGCGGCGGGGCCGCGGCCGGGCTCGGGGCTCCGGATCCGGGCCCGGACGTAGAGGAGCCGCTTCTCGACCCGGTCGGCGAGGGCGGCGACGCAGGGGTCCTCGGGATTGTGCTCCCGCCGCCGCACCAGTTCCGCCTGAACGTCCTCCAGGTGGCGCTGGGCCTGCCAGAGCCACGTCGCGTCGGGCGGGACGCCCTCGCGCGTGCCGCGAGGGATCAGGATCTCGGCCGCCGACAGGCGGGCCAGCATCGCGCCGTCCGTCTCGCGGTGGGCGGCGGCCAGCGCCTCGAGTTTCGCCAGCCGCTCGTCCTCGTCGGGCTCCACGAGCGCCAGGTCGTGCGCGACGTTGTCGGCCAGGGGCCCCGCGGGGTCGGCGGCCTTGACCTGTTCCAGGAGCGCGCGGCGAGCCCGGGGCGCCTTGCAGGCCAGCGACTTGACATAGAGCGCCAGAGCGCGGGTGGCGGCCTCGGAGCCGGGCCGGTTCTCGCGCAGAAGGGCCAGGCGGTCGAGGACGTCCTGGCGGACGGTCGCCAGATGGGCCGCCGCCTCCTGGACGCGCAGGTCGGAGCCGATCGTGAACAGGTCGTTCAGGACGCTGAAGTCGGCCAGGGGGTCCGCCGCCGGGGGGCGGGTCCCGGCGGTGCGCGCGAGGGCCTCGCGGTAGTACTGGTCGGCGTGGTCGAAGTCGCCTCCCGCGGCGGCCGTGTCGCCGATGTGAAGCCGCGCGTCGGCCGCCCACGGGCTGTCGGGGTTCTGCTCGACGAGTTCCATCCAGATCTTCTCGGGCGGCGCGGCATGGAGGAGAATGCCGCCCGAGCCGGCGGCCTCGGCGTAGGCGTTCTCGAGCGCCAGCGCCAGTTGGGCCCGGACCTCGGCCGCCCGCGCGCTCTTCGGGTGGCGGCCCAGGAATTCGGTGTACCGCTGGATGAGCAGGCCCCGCTGCGCGAGGGGCTCACGGCACATGATCTGGAAGCGGATCTCGTCGACGCCGACGAACGCCACCAGCGCCATCACGGGGCCGGCGGCCATGACGGCCAGGACGGCCCCGGGCCATCGGACGTGCCAGCGGTCGGCCCGCCCGATCGCCACCAGCAGGAGCGCCCCCGCCGTCGCGAATCCGACCGCCGCCACCGGGGGCACATACGTCAGGCCGCGAAGCGCCGGCGCCAGCGATTCGACCTTGCTCACCGCCACCGCGACAAACCAGTACGCCGCCGACGGAACCAGGCCCAGCAGCAGGCTGGCCAGTTTGCTCGAGAGGCGCAGGGCATGGCTCCCCACGATGAAGACGCCCACCGCCGCCGCGGCCGGCAGGGCCAGGCTCGGGCCCAGGAGCGCCTCGATCAGCGCGAGCAGCAGCCCCCCGCGCCTCCCGTACAGGACCGCGGTCATGATCGGCCCGAGCGCGAGCATCGCCAGATACGCACCCACGACCAGGCCGTAGGCCGGCCGGTCGACGATGGACACGGGCCAGGCGGCCCACGCGCCCAGGTCCAGCGCCGGCCGCACGAACGGGTCCGCGTTGCCCGTCAGGAGGTGGCGGAGCGTCCAGGCCATGCCGCCCGTCACGAACACGAGGAGGCCGAGGTAGACGTTGGCCTCGGGCATGTACGCGCGGCCGCAGCGGCCGCACACCTCGTCGCCGGCGTCGACGTCGTAGAAGAAGCACCGCGCGCAATGCATGGGTAGAGTGTAGCGCGGAAGGCGGGGCGGGGGAAGCGGAAAACGGCCGCCCGCCTCGTACGTGTTTGGCGTGCTTGGCAAGTTCCCATCGCCGGGTGCCACTGGTGGCTTGTCCACCAGTGCCGCTCGCACGCGCAGCGGCTGGAAGCAGCCAGCGGCACGCCCGTTACGGGCACGCTGAACACGTGCCCCGCCTCAGGCGGGCAGGGCCGGCCGCGTCCCCACCAGGAGGGCCGCGACGCCGCCGGCGAGACGCTCGACGCGCACGTCCGCCAGGCCGGCCGCCCGCAGGTGCCCCGCCAGGGCCTCGCTCGGCCCGAATGCCTCGATCGAGGCGACCAGGTAGCGGTAGGCGCCCGGGCCCGTCCCCGACAGGAGCCTGCCGAGCCACGGGACGACCCGCCGGAGGTAGAACCGGAAGGCGGACGCCAGGGGCCCGCGCGGGCGCGGCGCGTGGAACTCCAGGACGACCGCCCGGCCGCCGGGGCGCAGGACGCGGACCACCTCGCGCAGGGCCTGCGGCACGTCGGCCACGTTCCGGAGGCCGAAGGCGACGGTCACCGCGTCGACGCTGCCGTCGGGCAAGGGCAGGGCGAGGGCGTCGGCCTCCAGGAGGGCCGCGCGGCGAGCGGCGCGGCCGGCGCGGAGTTTCCCGCGGGCCCGCCGGAGCATCGGGCCCGAGAAGTCGGCCACCAGGACCCGCGCCGTCCGGGGCAGGCGCCTCAGGAGGGCCAGGGCCTGATCGGCCGTCCCGCCGCACAGGTCCAGGACCCAGGCGCCGTCGCAACAGGGGCACGCGGCAGCGGCGCGGCTGCGCCAGCGATGGTCGAGGCCCGCCGACAAGAGGTGGTTCAGGAAGTCGTACCGCGGGGCGACGCCCGCGAACATGCCGCGGACGCGCACCGCCCGGTCGCACGTCGCCGCATCGGAGCCGGCCTTGCTCTGCGAAGCAGCGCGGTTCGCTCGCGCAGCACGAGTCGGCGGCTGAGGCACGCTTGTCCGTCCTGGCGGCTATGCGGCGCTTCGGCTCCGTCTACGGGGCGGCGCCCGGCATCCTCGTCTCGTCGGGTCCGACGGGCGGACGCTCGAGGTCCGGGGGCTTGCGCCCGAGACTCTTGATGAGTTGGATCACGAGGTTCCGCCGCACGAAGACGTCCCAGGCCAGTTGGTGCGGCAAGACGTAATTGACGTCCTGCTCGGCGTACTGGTTGCCGACGATGCGGCCGGTGTAGGTCAGCAGGGGGATCTTCCCCTGGTCGAGTTCGCGGGACCAGACCTTCGAGCCGAGGCTGACGGAGAGGTCCACGCCGAGCGTGTAGTCGGTCCGGCTGACGTCGCGGCCCTCGGGATGCGACGTGCCGAAGATGTAGACGTCATAGGCGCGGCCGTCGAAGATCATCCGGTTCTCGGTGTCGCCGTTCTTGAGGTTCCGATAGACGTTGCTCATCTTGTTGAAGCGGTACTCCGAGAGCGCGAGGCCCGGGAAGAGGGCGGTGACGTAGTCGGGCGCGGCGGGCCCGACCAGGAGGCCGTCCACGAGGACGGTCTCGCCGTGGCCGACGCCGATCGCGCCTTCGGCCAGTTCCTGGGTCAGCGTCTGCCAGGTGCTCACGGTGCCGAAGACCTGCATGCCGGGGAAGGTGCGGTCGATGAACGGCCGCAGGTTGCCGGACATCCGGAGGTCCTCGGCCGAGAAGGCCAACGAGAGCACCGGGACGGCCGGGCGGAAGTCGAGGACGATCTCGCCCGTGACCTCGCCCTCGTCGAGCGCGCAGCGGAATCGCGGGACGACGAACCGGTTGCCGCTCTGGCGGCCCTCGGCGCCGAAGCCCGCCAGGTCGTACGTGGTCTGCCACTGCGGCACGGTGAGCGTGACCCGGTCGAGGTCGACGTCGACGGAGACCTGGGCGCGGGCCAGCAGGCCCCGCAGGCGCCGCACGACCGCGGGCGGCAGGGCCGGGGCCGCCGCGGCCGACCCCTTGGGAGCGGCGTCCTCAGGCGCCAGCCGCGCGTGCGTCTCGGTCAGCAGGTCCAGGACCTCCTCCAGGGCGAGCGTCTTGCCGCGCACCAGCACCGATCCCGTCGGCGCCGCGTACGGGTCGGTAACGTAGGCGACCAGCGTCACGTCGGACTTGCCGACCACGAAGTGCATCCCCTCGGTGGCCAGGCGGCTCCCGTCGTATGAGAGGCGGCCGTCGAGGCAGACGGGCCGCCCGAGCCATTCGAGGCGCGCCTGCGTCGCCACGAGGTCGAGCCCCTCGATCCCGGCGCCGAAGGGGTCGGCGTCGGCGCGGACGTCGAACGCCAGGCCGCCGGCGGGCTTGAACGCGGCCACCTGGGCCGGGAACAGCGACGCCAGCCGCCCGACGTCCGGAACGCGGCCCTGGGCGTGGAGGGACCACGCCGTCGGCGGCGAGAGGGTCGGCAGCCGCGGATCGTCGAAGAGGAGCCGCCCGCTCGCGCGCATCTCGGCGTCGGCCAGTTTCATCTCGAGCCGGTCGAGCACCAGTTCGCCCGGCACATCGCCGTACCGCGCGTCGAGCGTGACCGTCGCGGGCGTGCCGGCCGGCTTGGCCAGCGACCCCGGCTCCAGGAACCGGCAGGCCGTGGCGTCCAGGTCCAGGTGAACGTTGCCGCGGATGGCCGTGCCGCTGAACCCGGCCGCCAGGCGCGTGGTCCCCTCGACCGCACATCGCGCGTAGAAGGGCTTGAGCCACGGCAGCGCCTGGCGCAGCGGAGGTCCGTGGTCCAGCCGTGCATCGAGCGACAGTTGGGCCTCCGACAGCATGGCGAGCGCTTGGGCGACGCTCCCGACGCCCGCCACGGAGGCCGGCGGCACCAGGTCCGCCCGCCCCGCGACCCGGGCGACCGACTCGCCCAGCCGCGCCTCCAGGTTGTCGAGTTGCAGGCGGACCGCGTCCTGGTTCTCGGGCGGAAGGAGGTCCAGCGCCAGCGTGATCCGCAGGGGCATGTCCGGGGGCTTCACCAGCGCGCCGGCCAGGTCGAGCGAGGCCGCCGTCAGGTCCAGGCTCCCGCCGACCCGGACGGTCTTGGGATGCATGGTCAGCACGACCGTGCCCTCCGCGGCACCGCCCACGCGGTAGCCCTTGAGCCCCTCCGCGGCGCCGCTCGGGCGGTAGCCCTTGAGCCGCTCGACCAGCAGGGGCACGAGGGCGATCGCGCGCTCCAGGTCCGCCACCTCGGCGTGGACCTGGAGGCTGTCCTCCGGCGCCAGGCCGACCGTGAGGCGCCGCCCGCCGGGGCCGAGGGCGGGCCCCTCGCCGGCCGCGAGCACCGGCGCCGCCGTCGGCGCCTGCCCCTCCGGCAGCGCCCGGAGCCGGACCTCGCTCTGCCCCTTGACGAGCAGCCGCCCGCCGGGGAGCGTCACGTGGAGGATGCCATCGAGGCGGTGCACGTCGCCCATCTGCCAGGCGCCCTCCCAGGCGGCCACGGCGGGCGAACCGGCCGGCTTGTCGAAGTACCGGGGGACGCGGACGGCCGCCTGGGTGAAGTCGGCCCCGAGGGCGCCCGTGAGGCGGTCGTCGGCCAGGTCGGCCCGGACGGTGAGTTTCACCGCGCCGGCCAGCGGCGGCGCGTCGGCCGGGAACCGGTCCGGCGCGAGGACGGCGCCGGCGGCCTCGATGCGGCGGACGTCCAGGGTTCCCTCGAAGCGGCCGCCGAGGGCCTTCCGGGCGTCGTCGGGCCAGCGCACGCGGCCGGTGCCCGCCCACTGGAGCGTCGCCTGGTCGAGCTGCACCTGGAGGCGCTCGAGGTTCACCTCGCCGGCGGCGGGCGCGAGCGTGCCGCCGCCGTCCACGACGAACGGCGCGCGGACGGGCTTGCCCGACGCGCCGCCGAGCGACAGGGCCGCCCGCGTCAGGTCGGCGTGCGCCTGAAAGGTCCAGACCACGGGGTCGGTCGCCGCCGCCGGGGGCTGCCCCGTCAGGTCCAGCGCGACCTCCAGAGGACCCGCCGTCCGGATCGGACCCAGCAGGCGGTTCAAGACCGGGTACAGGCTCCGGGCCGACTCGAGGTCGTTGACGGCGGCCCGAAGGTTGACGGTGGTGGGGGCAGGCTTGGCGGCAGGGCCGTCGGCGGCCGCGGGGTGGGGGATGCGGCAGTCGGCCCGCAGGCGTCCGGCCTCGCCCGCCAGTTCAACCCGCGCCACCGAGGGGACCGCGGGATCGGTGGAGACCCTTGCGTCGACGTCCACGTGCAGGGGCCGGCCCGACTCCTTGCGGAGCACGTCGGGCCAGTCGGCCTTGGTGCCCGCGAGGTCGGCCCCGCCGGCCACCTGGATCCCCTCGGGCCCGTACTTGATGTCCAGGCCCAGATCGGCGCCGCCGCCCAGTTCCTCGAAGCGTTCGGTGACGCGGCGCAGGGGCGCGACGCTCTCGGCCAGGGGCGCCCAGTCCAGGGCCCCGCGCATCCGCAGGGCGGCCTCCGGCCCCTTCGGGCCGTCGGGCAGGACGGTGCCCGACAGTTGTAGGTTCACGCCGCGGGCCGAGAAGCGGACCAGGTTGAGGTCGATCGGCTTGTGCGGGTCGGCCCGGCCCATCTGAAAGCCGAGCACCGCGCGGTCGAAGGCGACGGCGCACGGCGCCGCCGCGCCCGCTGCCTCGCCGGGTGCCACTGGCGGCCCGCCCTCCGTCTTGGCGGGTGCTCCGCCCGCCGCCGCGCCCGCTGCCTCGCCGGGTGCCACTGGCGGCCCGCCCTCCGTCTTG
>CAYGZE010000043.1:14030-20720 GCA_964354185.1 uncultured Anaerolineales bacterium
GCGGGTGCTCCGCCCGCCGCGCCCGGGCTGCCGAGCGCCAGGCCGTTCGCCTCGATGGCGCCCTCGGCGTTCCACCAGCCACGACCGAAGGTGGTCGACAGGCGGCCGGAGGTCAGGCCCACGCAGTGGACGAAGCGGGGCTCGGCGACGACGGCCGCCAGCGTCCCGGGCCAGTCGACGCCGTCCCACTCGGCCTTGAGGCTGCCGCTCAGCCGCTCCGGCTGCGCGAAGTCGAGGCTGCTCAGCGAGGCTGTGACGACGAGGCGGCCCTGCGGCCGGCCGGGCAACTCGGCGGTCAGGTTGACGTAGCCCCGGCCGGTCGTGGCGAGTTGGCCGACCGTCGCGCCGACGTGCGTGAGGTCGACCGAGCGGCCGAGCCGCCGGTTCTCGACGTGGAACGTGCCCTCGATGACCTGAATCGTCCGGGCCTCGAGCGGGCGGCCCGAGCCGGCACCCTGGGCGCGCCACGCGTCCGCCTGGTCGACCGTCAGCCAGACCTCCAGGCCCTCGAGGCGGACCGTCTCGATGGGCACGTCGGCGCCGATCGCCGCGCCCGGCGCGTCGAGCGGATGGAAGCGGACGACCAGGCGATCCGCCTTGGCCAGCAAGGCGCCGGGCGCGGCCGCATCGGCCGCCCCGACCCGCACGCCCCTGGCATCGAGGCCCCTCTGCCACGAGAACCGCGCCCACTCCACCGTGACGGGCCGGCCCAGGCGGGCGGCGAGGGCCTTGGCCACTTCATGGCGGACCACGCTCGACGGCAGCAGCATCGGCGCGAGCACGACCGCCAGCACGCCCACCAGCGCCACCAAGACCAGCAGCCGCGCGGCCGTCCGCCACGACCGGTGCCGCGGCGGCGCAAGCCCTGCGGGGCCTCGTGTCTGGCTGCTCTCCATGCCCGGCGCTCCTCGGGGGTCCGACGCCGTCTCATCATACCGGCCGCCGGTGCCCGCCGGAACCGGGAAATCGCGGCGACCCCGCCAGCGCGGTGCATCCCGCCGGGCCGGTGTGCCACTTTCCCCTTTGCAGCCGCGCCGCCGGTCCCTATCCTGACAACTCCGCGCGGGGGGCGACCCCGCCGCCACCGGCAACGCCAGGAAGGATGCTCGGGACATGGCCAGGACGCAATCGCTTCGGTCGCGGCAGATTCACCTCGACTTCCACACGGGGCCGGCCGTGCCGGACGTCGGCCGCGACTTCGACGCCCGCGAGTTCGCCCGCACGATGAAGCGGGCCCACGTCAACAGCGTTACCGTGTTCGCCAAGTGCCACCACGGGCACCTCTACTACGACACGCGGCGGCCGGAGCGGCACCCCGGCCTGAAGCGGGGCCTAGACCTGACGGGCAGCCAGGTCGAGGCCCTCCACCGCGAGGGCATCCGGGCGCCCCTCTACCTCAGCGTCCAGTGCGACGAGTACGCCGCCAACACCCACCCCGAGTGGCTCGCCCGGGCCGAGGACGGCAGCGCCGTCGGCCGCGGGGGCGGCACCTGGTTCCGCGCGGGCTGGCAGATCCTCGACATGTCGAGCCCCTACCAGGAGTACCTCGCCGAGCAGACCCGCGAGGTCCTCCGGAAGTACCGGCCCGTCGACGGTATCTTCTTCGACATGTGCTGGGACCAGCCGTCGTGCTCCCAGGACGCGATCGCGGGGATGCGGCGGGCGGGCCTCGACCCGGCGCGGCCCGAGGACCGCCAGGCCTACGCCCGCCGGGTCGCGCTCGCCTACATGAAGCGGTTCCACCGGATGGTCAAGGCGAGCGCCCCCCAGGCCACCGTCTACTTCAACAGCCGCTCGTACTTCAACCTGGCCGAGGAAGGCGCCTACCAGAGCCAGGTCGAGATCGAGGCCCTCCCGACGGGCGGCTGGGGCTATATGTTCTTCCCGCGCGCCGTCCGCTACGCCCGCAACTTCGGCAAGCCCTACATGGGGATGACGGCCCGGTTCCACAAGAGTTGGGCCGACTTCGGCGGCCTGAAGCCGTACGCCGCCCTCGAGTACGAGACGGCCCAGATGATGGCCCACGGGGCCCGCTGCTCCATCGGCGACCAGTTGCACCCGCGCGGCGTCCTGGACCGGGCGGCCTACGACCTCATCGGCAAGGTCTACGCCCGCGCGGCCGAGCGCGAGCCGTGGCTCGACGGCGCGAAGGCCGCCGCCCAAATCGGCCTCTTCCAGGCGCCGGCCGCCCACACCTCGGCCATCGAGTCGACCGGCACCGACGAGGGCGCCACCCGGATGCTCACGCAACTCGGGCACCAGTTCGACGTCGTCCACCCCGACAGCCCGTGGGAACGGTACGAAGCGGTCGTCCTGCCGGACTGCATCCCGGTGGACGCGCCCCTGGCCGCCCGCCTGCGGGCGTATCTCGGGCGCGGCGGAAAGGTCCTCGCCACCGGCACGAGCGGCCTGTCGGAGGACGGCACGCGGTCGATGCTGCCCGGCCTGGGCCTGCGGCCCGCGGGCCTGTCGCCCTACACGGTCACGTACCTGCGGTTCGGCCGGGCGATCGCGCGCGGCGTCCCGCCGACCGACCACGTCATGTACGAGCGCGGCGTGCGCGTCGTGGCGGGGGCGGGGACGACCGTCCTCGCGCGCGTCGTCGAGCCCTACTTCGAGCGGGCCTGGGACCACTTCTCGTCGCACAACCAGACGCCCGCCGACCAGGTCGCCCGCTACGCCGCCGCCACGATCCGCGGCGGCGCCGCCTGCATCCCATACCCCATCTTCAGCGCCTTCGCGCGGCACGGGAACTACCCGTACCGCCTGCTCGTGGGGAAGGTGCTCGACCTGCTGGTGCCCGAGCCGCTCCTGCGCGCCCGGGGGCCCACGGGCATGGAGACGACCGTCATGCGCCAGAAGGGCCGCTGGGTCGTCCACCTGCTCCAGTACTGCCCCGAGCGGCGGGCGCAGAACCTGGACATCATCGAGGACATCGTCCCCGTCTTCGACGTGCCGGTGTCGCTGCGGCTCGCGCGGAAGCCGCGGCGCGTTTACCTCGCGCCCTCGCGGAAGGCGCTCGACCTGGTGTACCGCGACGGCCGGGCAGAGGTCACGGTGCCCGAGGTCCGCGGCCACGCGATGGTGGTGTTCGAGTAGTCCTGCAACCGGCTTCGCGCGGCGGGTCTCCTGAACCGTACGTGTTTGGCGTGCCTGGCAAGTTCCCATCGCCGGGTGCCACTGGTGGCTTGTCCACCAGTGCCGCTCGGACGCGCACTGGCTGAAAGCAGCCAGCGGCACCCTCGTTACGAGCACGCTAGACACGTACGGAGGCCGCGGCGGCTACTCCTCCTCCGCCAGGGGGCCCGCCAGGAGGTGGCGGCAGTTCAGCACCTTCTCCACGAGGTCCACGGGCAGGTAGAAGTAGTGGTTCGAGGCCTCGTAGCCGATCCGCGAGTCCTGTTTGGCCAGGACGTACAGCCGCCGGGCCGTCTCGATCTCGTCCTGGACGACGCCCCTCATCTCGCGGACGAGCGCCTTCCGCGTCTCGCCCTGGGGCGGCTGGTCCTTGGCCAGGAGGGCGCTACGGGCCATGACGAACCGGACCTGGTTGGCCGTGCTCCGGAAGTGCAGCCAGGCCGCCTCGGCGAAGCGGAGTTCGGCCTGGGCGTCGGCGGCCCGGTCGGCCGGGGCGGCCCGCGCGGCCCGCTCCAGGTCCGCGAGGCCCGCCTTCCACCCCTCGGCCACCTTGGCGAACTGGTCGGCGAAGACCGCGGCGGGGTAGGGCCCGCGCCAGGCGTCCAGGTCGTCGTAGGGGAATCCGGTCATCGTCGCGCGGTAGCCGGTGGGCGCGGCGAAGAGCAGGTTCGAGGGCCCGTATTGCATCGGCGCCTGATAGAGCACGCCGACGTCGAAGGGAAACTCGCGGAAGGCGGTGCTGAAGGCCGTCCAGGCCTTGCGCGCCGCGGGGGCGCCCTCCGGGCCGAAGCGCGACCGCGCCACGGCGTCGAGGGCGGCGTCGATGGACGGGCGCGGCCGGCGGCTGAATTGCCGCACCACCTCCAGGTTCGGCGACGGGTACCCGCCCAGGCTCCAACTCAGCATCAGGCCGTCGATGCCCGCCGCCGCCAGGTTGCTCGCGTGCTCGGCCACCAGGTCCAGCACCGGCAGGTACGGGACGGCCGAGAGTTCCCACGTGTTGTTGACCTGGACCTTCGCGACGGTCCTCAGGCCCGCCTTCCTGGCCAGCGCCCAATGGGCCGTGGCGCGGGGGCCCGGGCCGACGGCCGAGAGGGAGTACTCGCCCACCGCCGTGGCCACCCCGCCGCGCGTGATCGGCTTCGACCATTCGCTGACCGACATGAACCAGACGGACTTCGGCAGCCGCGCGATGGCGTCGCCGGCCCAGTCGCCCCAGCCCCAGTCCCAGACGATGACCTTGGCGTCGGGCCTGGCGCGGTGGACGCCCGCCTCGACGGCCGCGCTCGCCTCGGCGACGATCTCGGCGGCAGGGCGGCCCTTGCAGCGCGGGCAGCCCGCCTGCCCCCCGTGCGACGCGCAGTTCGTCAGGTTCTCCGACGCCGTGATCGTGAACACGCCGCCCAGGTCGGGCACGCTGCGGAACACGTGGGCGAGAGAGTCGCTCAGCCACGCGCGGACCTCCGGGGCCGACGTGCACAGGGCCCAGTGGTCGCCCTCCTGCACGCCCTGCACGCCGGGGCGGTCCTTGAAGAACGCGGCCGGCATGGCGCGCGGCTCATTCATATACAGATACACCGAAATGCCGTAGCGCTTGGCGCGCTCGACCAGGCGCCGCAGGTTGGCCAGCCGCTCCTCGTGGCCGGCGCCGAACTCGGGGAACGTCGCGCTCGGCGCCAGCGTGCTCAGCACCGTGTGCATCCACACGCCGTTGACGCCCAGGTCCGACAGCCGCCGGAGGAGCCCGTCCGGGTACGGGTCCAGTTCCGGGTGGGCCAGCGGGTCGCCGTAGAGGGCGAAGTACGAGTAGATGAACCGCAGGCCCGGGGCGGCCTCGGCCGCGCGCCCGGCCGGGGGCGGGTCCGCGCGGCGGAACGCCTCGATGAAGGCGAAGCGCGGCTCGCCCGGCTCCGCCAGCGCGTCGCCGAACGTCTCGCGGACGACGCGCCCGACCTCCGCGGCCCGCCGGCGGGCCTCCTCCGACGGCGGCGCGTAACGCAGCGGCGGGCACGCCGGCTTCAGCGACCCCATTTTGGCGAAGAGGAAATCGTCCTCGCGCAGCGTGGTGGCCAACTCGTCGGCCGACATGCCCAGGAGCGCCAAGAGTTGCTCGTACGGCACCAGGTGCCAGTTCCGGCGGATCACCGTGACGTACATCCGCGCCGCCTGCTCCGGCGGGATGGGCGTCGCGGGCGGCAGGCCCATCGACGCCGCCACGGCCGCCACGTTCTCGACCGACGTGCCGAGGACCGCGGCCAGCCGCGCGGGCTCGACGACCGACCAGTTCCGCCAGACGAAGGCGTGCATCGCGTCCGGGAAGTGGGGGAACTCCAGCGCCTTCGGCGCCGGTCCCGCCGGCAGCGGCGCGGCCGCGCCCGCCGCCAGCGCCGAGCCGGCAATCAGCACCGAGGCGATCGCCCAGAGCGCCGCGGAGACGTGCTCGATCGCCATGCGCCCTCCTCCTTCCGCGAGACCCGCGCTTCACCCGACCAGCCAGTGCGCGACCTCGGTCGCCTGGACGGCCTTGCGGCCGGCGAGTTCCTTCGGCGGGTCCGAGGCGAGGAAGGCGGCCCAGCCCGCCCCGTCCTCGGGGACGAGGCCGTGCGAGCCGCGCACCCCCTCGGCCGTCGTCGGGATGCACTTCTTCTGGGGATCGAAGAAGAGTTCCGCCGCGTCGAACCCGGGCTTGGCGTGGATGTCGACCGTCCGGGCGAAGGGCGGGGCCTTCGCCTCGTCGAGCCACCAGTAGTAGGTGAAGTGCGCGTCGCGCTCCGCCAGGACCACGAGGTCGCCGCTCCGGACGTGGTCGAGGCCGCGCTCCTTCTGGCCCCGGCGGTCGAGGACCTCGGCCACGCCCTCGGCGCGGGCCAGGAGGCGCTTCACTTTGCGGGCCTCGGCCTCCAGGTCCGTCGCGGCCGGCAGGTAGACGTGGGCGACCTGGTTGTCGGCCATGGCGAACGCGCGGCAATCGCCCGGATAGAGATATTCGCACCCCTCGACTTCGCGGACGGCCAGGAGGCCCGCCTCGCGCAAGGTCCGGTTGAGGGCGACCGGCCGCGACACGGGGACAAACGAGTACTCGCTGAGGACGACCGCCCGGGCGCCGTCGGCCGCGGCCGCGTCCAGCAAGGGCGCAAGCAGGGCGTCGAGCGCGCGGGCCTCGGCCCGGTGCCGCGGCGAGGCCGGGCCCTCGCGGTGCCCGCTGTAGTCCAGGTGCGGCAGGTACGCGAGGAGGAGGTCGGGCCGCTCCTCGCGCCAGACGGCCAGGGCGGCGTCGGCCACCCAGCGGCTCGACGCCAGGCCCGCCATCGGCCCCCAGTAGTGCCGCAGGTCGAAGGGCCCGCGCGGCCGGCCGGGCTCGAGCGCCGATTGGCCGTCCGCCAGCCGCCGGTACAGGTCCGCCGGGCGGCAGTAGCAGTCCTGGATGAGCCGGTCGCCGGGGGCGTGGATCGGCTTGGGCGTGAGGATCACATCGGCCGTCGAGTACATCGCGAGTTGCCAGAAGAGCATCGCGACCCGCGGCCGCCGCCCCCTCCGGCCCCGCCTGCCCCT
>CAYGZE010000044.1:0-19673 GCA_964354185.1 uncultured Anaerolineales bacterium
ACGCGCCCAAGCGCGACTTCGACGTCAGCCGCTTCTTCCGCTGGCGCATGTACGAAGACTACGCCGGCGGGCCCGTGACGGACCTCTTCCCCCACACGCTGACGCCCGTCGTCCACATGCTCGGCGTGACGCTGCCCGCGATGGTCGTGGCCTCGGGCGGCATCTTCCGCTACCCCGAGCGCGAGGTGCCCGACACGTTCAACATGCTGATCGACTATCCCGAGAAACTCACCGTGGCGCTCCTGGGGACGCAGGGGAACAACGATCCGACGGAGCCGGCGCGCGGGTCGGGCGGGCGCGTGCCCGTCCTCCGCGGCTGGGAGGGGTCGCTCACGGTCCGCGGCAACGAGGTCGTCCTGGCGCCGGCGGAGGGGTCGAAGACGCAGCCGCAGAAGTGGCCCGTCGAGCGCGGCGAGGACCTGGCCGAGCACTGGAAGCGGTTCCTCGACTGCTGCCGCGCGGGACGGCAGGACACCAATGCCCCGGCCGACCTGTCGTACCACGTCCAGACGGCCCTCATCATGGGGATGTGGAGCCTGCGGCAGGGGAAGGTGGCGAAGTTCGACCCCGCCAAGCGCGAGATCGTGATGTAGGCCTGCGGCGCCGCGCAGGCGCCACGGACCGCCGGGTGCCACTGGCTCCTTGCAGCCAGTGCCGCCCGAACACTGGCGGACAAGCCGCCAGTGGCACCCCATTGAAACGGATGCCACTTCCCTGGAAACGGGACACCGCGCGGCGCCTAGTGCGCCTCGTGGGCCTTCCAGTACTCGGCCTCGAATCGCCAGTCGTCCTGGCGGAAGGCGACGAGTTGCTTCATGCGGTCGCGGAACGCCGCCCGCTCCGGTTCCTGGTCTGGGAACGTCTCCTTCTTCTGGATGCTGTCGGCGAGTCGCCGGCCCAGGCCGGCGGCGGCCTCGAAGACGGGCGCCCGGGCCGAGGCGTCGGCCAACTGGGCCCCGCTCGCCCCGACGCTGCCGACCGTCCAGCACCCCAGGGCCCGCAGGAACCGCAGGAGGTAATGTTCGACCTCCGGGCTCCCCTCGCCGCCCGACGAGACGACCGCGGCCGCATGCTTGTCGCGGAGCCGTTGCGTGTGCAGCAGGCCGCAGCAGCGGTCCATCAGGGCCTTCGTCTGGGCGCTGGCGCTGAAGAGGTAGTTCGGCGTGGCCAGGATGAGGCCGTCCGCCCCTTCGAGCGCGTGCTTGAAGTCCGGGTACGCGTCCCGCTGCGAGCACGTGCCCGTCCGATGACAGGCGTCGCAGGCGACGCACGGCCCGACCTTGTGGTCCGAGAGCGAGAGGGTGGCGACGGCGGCGCCGCCCCGCTCGGCCCCGCGGACCACCTCCCGCAGCAGCAGGGCCGTGTTGCCCTTGGTCCCGTGCGGGCTGCCCAGGATGGCCACGATCCTCATGGGAATCTCCTTGTGCTCGGACCAGACGTGCGGTTTTCGGTCCACTCCTATTATACACCGGCGCGCGGGTGTCCAGGCGCTTGCCGGGGGAGGGACGGCCTGTTACCATCGCCCTCATGAATGGGACGTGCGTGGCGGCAGGTCTGGCGGCCGCTCTGGCAGCGGCCGTGGCGGCAGAGGCTTGGGCCGGGGCGGCGCCGGCCGCAGCGCCCGCCGGCGAGGCGGAAGCGGAGTGGGGCGCGCCCGCCGGCGGCGTCCAGACGTTGCTCGAGGTTGAGCCGGGCGCGCGGGTCGGCGGCAGACTCGTGTTCCGCCTCTCGCTTCGCGGCGCGGGAGGACAGGGCGTCCGGATCGGCCCTGCCAAGAACCCCTTCGGCTGGCTCGTCATCGTCCAGAACGTCGGCGACGCGAAGCAGGCCTACTACAGCGAGAAGGTCGTGCCGGTGGCGGCCGAGTGGCCGGACGAACTGGCGGCCGGGAAGGTCGTCACGTTCAAGCCGATCGACCTGGCGGGGGCGGCGGCGTATCCGTCGTCGGCCGCGCGGGGACTCCTCCTCTTCTACCTGACGGGCGAGGGCGCCGACGACCTGCCCAAGCCGTCGGGCAAGTTGAGCGAGGTGCTCGCCCCCGGCCGCGCCATGGCCAAGTTCGCGCTGTGCCTGCCGTGGCCGGGCGAGCGGCCGACGCCCGCGATGTCGAACGCCGTCGAGGTCGTGATCGCCCCGCCGGACTTCACGGCCCTCCCGCCCGACGAGCGGAAGGCGTTCGTCGCCGACCTCCTGAAGCAGTTCGACCGCAGCGCCTGGGGCGGCAAGCAGGCCCACGACACGGCCGTCGGGCTGGGGCGCGAGATCGTGCCGGACCTCATCGCGGCCGTGTCCGAGCCGGGGCGGCCCGACTTCTCGCGGATGTGGCTGGCGACCGCCCTGGCCGACATCCCCGACCCGCGGGCCGCCGACGCCCTCGTGAAACTCCTCGACGATCCGGAGGGCGGCGTCCGTGCCGTGGCGGCCTATCACGGGCCCAAGCAGCGAAGCGCGAAACTCGACCAGGCGATCGCCGCCAAGGTCCAGACGGCCGCGGGGACCGACCTGGCGGCCCTGGCGCTGCTGGGTTACCTCGTGGGGCGCGGCGAGGTGCCGGAGGCGATCCTCGGGGCGAGCCTCGAGAGCGCCGACCCGCGGGCACGGGCGGGCGCGGCCCAGGCCTTGGCGGGCCATGCGAGCGAGCGCGACGTCGCGCGGCTCGCCGCGCTGCTGGAGGACAAGGACGCCCGCGTCCGCGGGACGGCCGCCGCCGTCCTGGGCAAGATGAAGGTCCGCGCGCCGGCCGTCCTCGGCGCCTTGGTCCGGGCGCTCGACCTGCCCGGCGAGGGGGCCCGCGAGCGGATCGCGGCCGCCCTCGGCGAGTTGACCGGCCGCCAGGGCCCCTACGACCCGAAGGCCGACGAGGCCGCCCGCCGCGCGACGATCGCCGGCTGGAAGGACTGGTGGGCGAAGGAAGGCCCGAAGCCGTCGCCGGGCGGGCAGGGCGCAGGATGAGGCGCGCCGCCTGGATCATCCTCGTGCCGGCCGCCGCCTGCCTCGTGGCTCTATGCGGGCGCGGGGCGACGGCGGCATCCCCCGCGGCGCTTGGGGCCGCCGAATGGACGCAGTGGGGCGGGTCGTACGCCCGCAACATGATCTCCCAGGAGAAGAACCTTCCCACCTGGTTCGACGCGGGGGTCGAGAAGCCGCAAGGCGCCGGCGCCGAGGCCGTCCCGGCCGGGCAGCCCGACGGCGTCGTCCGGTGGTCGGCGAGACTCGGGACCGAGTCCTACGGCAACCCGACGGTGGCCGGCGGCCGCGTGTTCGTCGGCACCAACAACGGCTCGCCGCGCGACCCGCGCATCACCGGCGACCGCTCGGTCGTCATGTGCTTCGACGACGCCACGGGCGAGTTCCTCTGGCAACTCGTCGTGCCGAAGATGCCCGAGAAGGACAACTTCAACGGCGACTACCAGGGGCTGGGCATCTGCTCGTCGCCGACGGTCGACGGAGACCGCGTCTACTGCGTCACCAACCGGTGCGAGATCGTGTGCCTGGACGTCAAGGGGATGGCCGACGGCAACGACGGCCCCTACTGGGACGAGGCCCAGCACATGGCGGGGCCGGACCGGCCGCCGATCCAGCCCGGCCCGAAGGACGGCGACATCCTCTGGCTTCTCGACATGCGGAAGGAACTGAACATCTGGCCGCAGGACGCCTGCAACTGCTCGGTCCTCGTCCTGGGCGATTACCTCTACGCGTGCACGTCCAACGGCGTCGACAAGACGCACGCGCACATCCCGTCGCCCGAGGCGCCGAGTTTCATCGTCCTCGACAAGCGGACGGGCCAACTGGTGGCCCGCGACGCCACGCAGAACGGGCCGCACTTCTTCCACGGGAACTGGTCGAACCCGTCGCTCGGCCGCGTCGGCGACCGGACGCTCCTCTTCTGGGGCGGCGGCGACGGCATCTGCTACGCCTTCGACCCCGAGCCCGGCCCGACCCAGGACGACGGGATGCGGTACCTGAAGACCGTCTGGCAGTACGACGTCAACCCGCCCGAGCGGAAGCAGCACAAGTACAAGCACCCCGAGGGGCCGAGCGAGATCATCGCCACCCCCGTCTTCTACAAGGACCGCGTCTACGTCGACGTGGGCCAGGACCCGCTGCACGGCAACGGCGTCGGGAACCTCGCCTGCATCGACGCGACGAAGACCGGCGACATCACCGAGACGGGGACGGTCTGGGCCTGCGGCACGATCCGCCGCAGCCTCTCGACCGTCTCGATCTGGGACGGCCTGCTCTTCGTGGCCGACTACTGGGGCCACGTCCGGTGCCTCGATGCCGACACGGGCCGCGAGTACTGGGTGCACGACCTGAAGACGCGGATCTGGAGTTCGACCCTGGCGGCCGACGGCAAGGTGTACATCGGGACCGAGAAGAAGCGGATGACGGTCTTCGCGGCGTCGAAGGAGTTGAAGGTGCTGGCCGAGTTCCCGCTCGGGGCGAAGATGTACAACACGCCCATCGCGGTGAACGGGCGGCTGTACGTCGCGACGAACGAGAGACTGTTCGTGGTGGAGAAGCGGGCGGAGCAGGCCGCGGCCGGGCCGGGGCAGGGGCAGTAGGCGGTCGCCAAAAGAAACGCCCCCGGCCGCGGGGGCCGGGGGCGCGTCGGACTGCCCGGTTGGTTACGCGCTCGTGCGCTTGACGTTCTCAGCCTTGGGCCCCTTCGGCCCCTGGGTGACGTCAAACTCGACCTCTTCGCCCTCGTTCAGGGTCTTGAACCCCTCGCCCTGAATCGAGGTGTGGTGGACAAACACGTCCGGCCCGCCGTCCTGTTCAATGAACCCGAAACCCTTCTGATCATTGAACCACTTCACTTTTCCTCGCGCCACTGGTACGACTCCTTCTACACGCTTCCCAGCAGGGTCTCCCCGGGTCCGCCGCCGGGAAGCCCCAGACGGAACCTCGGGTCTCGGGTGCCACACGGCACCCGTGCCTCCCTTCCGGCGCCGTCCACGTCGTGGTTAGGGGTCGGTCGGGAGTTGCTATTAACCCGCTATAATACGCACGGGCGGAAGCCCCGTCAACTACAAATCCGGCGCGCCCGGCGCGTCCTGCGCCGGGGCGGCGGCCGTCACCGCCGCATGAGGGTCTCGATGGCCTGGCCGATGGCGTGGCGGCGGGCCTCGATCGGGGCCGGATCCTTCGTGAACTTCGTCATGTCGGCCGTGATCTCGGGCGGCACCACGAGGAGGGCCTCCAGCCGCTTCCGCTCGGCCTCCGGCAGGGCCTTGCCGTGCTTGGCCAGCAGGCCCCGGAGGATGGCCAGGTACTCGTAGTCCTCGACCCCGTCGCGGAGCATCTCCAGGCGCAGGCTCTCGACGGGCCCCTCCAGGACGGGGGCCGACGGGTTCGCGTCGGCGGCCGCCTCGGGCGGGTACAGGAACCGCCCGTCGCCGTTCCCCCACAGGACCTTCGCCCCCTTGGCCGTCCCGTAGCCGTCCACCCAACTGGCCGGGTCCTCGTACGGGTTCTGCGGCCGCTTCGGGTCGGTGTAGGCGGTGCCGCTGGTCCAGTAGTTGAGGGACCAGACGAGGATGCCGTCGATCCGGCGCTGCCAGGTCTGCCAGAGCCAGACGCGCAACTCCGTCGCCGGGTGGTCGATGAACAGGGTGCAGAACGGGGCCTTCGGTGCGCAGCAGATGTACCACCAGAAGCGGTCGCCCGCCTTGCGGCGTTCCTCGGCCCGGTCGTGGCGGTAGTCGGGCGTGAGGTGGCACCAGAGGTTCGGCCCGCCCACGAGGTCCGGCTCGACCTGCTCGGTCAGCATCCGCACCAGGTCCGGCGCGGCCTCCTTCAGTTTGCGGAACCCGTTCATGACGAACGCGTAGTCCTTCGGGTCGGGCTCGTCGAACCAGTAGACGTAGGCGTAGGGGAGCCAGCCCTTCTGGCGGAGGTGTTCCTGGACCGCGCGGCAGTAGGCGGTGAAGGCGGCCTTGTACTCGGGGGCGTCCTCCTTGTAGCCCAGGAGTTCCGGATCGACGCGCGAGTAGAACGTCCCTCCGCCCATGCCGACGACGGGGATCGTGAAGGCGTTGAAGCGATAGTGGTCGATGGCGCGGGTCATGGCGGCGTCCCAGGCCGACCAGTCGAACTCGGGCTTCGGGTCCTTCTTGTCGGGCCATGTGACCTTGAACGGGTCGAGCGGCGCGGGGTCGTAGGGCGAGATGCGGTGGGCGCTCAGGACGGCCAGGTACTTCTCGAGGACCGCCCGGCGGTCGGCCTCCTTGTCGAGGCCCTGGTATCGCCAGACCCCATCGGCCGAGAAGCCGAAACTCGTCTGGCACGTCATCCGGTCGGGCAGGGCGAAGCCGTAGACCTCGACCCGCACGGGCACCTCGGCCCGCCAGCCCTCGGCCGCCAGGGCGATCCTGCCCGTGTATGCGCCCGGCGCCGCGTCCTTGGGCACGGTGACGCGGATCCACAGGGGCTGGTTCCGGTCCGCCTCGAGGTTCAGGGGCTCCTTGAGCGGCGGCAGGGGGTCGGGCCACTCGCCGACGCAGCCGGTCGCGTCGGTCGGCTGCGTGATGGTGACGTAGCGCACGCGGAGGACTTCGACGCGCTCCGCGGGAATCGTCGCGCCGCCGGGACCCGCGAGCGCCCCGGCCTTGACCGCAAGGCCCTTGAGCGCCTCCCGCGGCCGCAGGACGACCTGGGCGGCCTCGGCCTCGCTGCGGGCGGCGCGGAGGAGGATCGCCTCGCCCTTGGCCTCCGGCACGGGGCGCGTGCGGCTCACCTTCCACCCGCTCGACGCCCACCACAGGCCGACCTTGTCGCTGGACGACGGCAGGCGCTCCCCGAAGGAGGTGTCGTAAAGGTCGGCGACGTGGAACGACACCTCGGCGGCGAACCCGCCGCCCGGCGGTTCGGGTGCCGCGCAGGCGATCGCAAGCGTGTGCGTGCCGGGGCCTGGGACCGCGTAGCGCATGTCCAGCGGGCTCTCGCCCGGCCCGAGGGAGGTGAAGTCCGAGGCCGGCGGCGGCCGGCCGTCGACGGTGACGGTCCGCAGGATGGCCAGCGGCGAACCTGTCGTGTTGACGGCCCGCCCGGTGACGCGGTTGTCGCCCCCGGGTAGGGTGTCGCCGACCGAGTCGATCTCGACCTTCAGGCGCGGGTCGACCTGCGTCACCGCCAGGAACTGCGTGCGGCCGAGGAGCGTGGCCGGCGGGCCGTCGAGCGTCGCGCGGAAGGCGTAGAAGCCGACCTGGAGGCCCGCGCCGCCCGAGGGCTTGCCGTCGACCTCCTTCAGCCTGGCCCGGAGGCGCACCCAGATGGACTCGGCCGGCAGAAGCGCCGCCGGCACGGCGAGTTTCGCGCTCGCGACCTGGCCGATCGCGCCCAGTGTCTGCCACGCCTTGCCGTCGGCCGACGCCTCGACGACGAGTTCGCCGCTTGCGTACCAGCAGGTCGAGATCTCGATCTCGGCGGCGGTCGCCTTGCGCCCGGCGACCTGGTGGCGGTAGACGACCTCGCTCCCCGCGCCGAGGCACCAGCGGTTCGAGTTGAAGTACCCGCCGGCATACCCGGCCAGGGGTCGGCTGAAGTTCCCCCCCGCGCCGCCCAGCGGCGCCACGAACGTGTAGCGGTTGCCGTCGAGCGTTTCACCATCGCCGAGCGCGAGGTCGCCCGCGCGGGCGTAGACGGCCTGGGCCCGGCACAGCGCGACCTGGTCGAACGCGACGCCGCCCGCGACCTCCCACTGGCCGAATCGCAGGTGGGCCTCCTCGGGCGCGAACGTCCTCGGCGCCAGAAAGACCCATTCGTAGGCCTGCCACGTCTGGGGGATGTCGCCCAGGTCGCGATTGCAGAACGTGGGCCCGGTGGTCGGCGTGCCGCCGCGACCGCCCAGGCTTCGGGCCATGAACCGCAGCCGATAGAGCCCGCCCGCCTCGAAGGGCAGGGCCCCCGAGCACCAGGCGTTCGCGTCCTCGCTCTTGCCCGTGCCGGTGACGGCCAGGGCGCGCCGCCCGTCGGCCGCGCCCCCGTCGAGCCACTCGCCGCGGCCGCCCGAGAGGGTCCAGCCCGCGGGCTTCCCGTCGCCCTCCTCGAACGACGCGTTCGGCACGGAGACCGCCTGGCCGGCGGCCGCGCAGGCCAGGGCCAGTACGAGTGCGAGGCAGGAGGCATGGCGGGTCATGGGATGCCCTCCGGAAAAGTTTGAGGTTGCCCCGGCGTCCGAGTAGAATCCAGCGCCACGTATACCGCGCGGCCGGCCGGCGTTCAACGTTCCGGTGGGCGGCCCGGGCGAGGGGCCATCGTCCTGGACGAAAGGGGATCTGACATGCGGCAATCGGTGGGTGTGCGGGTGGGCGGGGGCCTGGCGTTCCTCGCGGCGGTTTCCCTGGCCGCGTGGTGCGGCGCGGCAGCGCCCGAGGCGATCACGACGGCGTCGCTCCTGGCGGACATGACGGACCTGGCCGCGATGGCGGAGTTTCCCGACCCGCCCTACACGTGCCAGCAGTTCTCGTCCTACGACCGGGCCGCCAAGTCGCCCACCGAGAACTGGTTCGCCAACGGCGACTGCGGCCAGTACCTGCGCGTCGAGGACAAGGACGGCCGCAAGGAACAGGTCATGATGGACGCCGAGGGGCCGGGCGCCATCGTGCGCATCTGGTCCGCCAACCCCAACGGCACGCTGCGCATCTACCTCGACGGGGCCGACAAGCCCGTCCTCGAGGCCAAGATGACCGACCTCCTGGGCGGCAAGTTCCCCGGCCTGCCCAAGCCGATCGCCTGCGAGGTCAGCCGCGGATGGAACCTCTACTTCCCCATCCCCTACGCCAAGTCGTGCAAGGTCACCAGCGACCAGGGCGGCTTCTACTACCACGTCAACTACCGGACGTACCCGGCCGGGACCAAGGTCGTCTCGTTCACGGCCGACCAGTTGAAGGACCTGGAGGGCCAGGCGGCGAAGTTGGCCGAGCGCCTGGCGGCGCCGTGGAAAGACCAGCAGGAGATCAAGGGGACGCTGAAGACGGTGGACGCGACGATCGAGCCGGGCAAGTCGGCCTCGGCGGGGAAACTCGCCGGGCCCGGGGCGATCGCGGGCCTGGCGGCCAACGTGGCGGCCGATGACAAAGAGGCGGCCCTGCGGGGGCTGGTCCTGCGGATCACGTTCGACGGCGACCGCGCGGTCGAGGTGCCGCTCGGCGATTTCTTCGGCGCGGCCCCGGGCGTCAACCCCTACGAGTCGGTCCCCCTGCTCGTCCTCCCGAACGGCGAGATGTGGAGCCGCTGGTTCATGCCGTACGAGAAGTCCGCCGAACTGGAGGTTGCCAACCTCGGCAAGCAGGCCGCCAAGGTCAAACTGGCCGCCACGGCAGTCCCCTACCAGTGGACGGACCGCTCGATGCGATTCCACGCGAAGTGGCGGGCCGTGTTTGACTTCCCGACGCGGCCGATGGTCGACTGGAATTACCTGACGGCCAAGGGCAAGGGCGTCTTCGCCGGCGTCTCCTTCGCCATCGACAACCCCGTCAAGGACTGGTGGGGCGAGGGCGACGAGAAGATCTACTTCGACGGCCAGACCTTCCCCAGCCACTTCGGCACCGGCACCGAGGACTACTACGGCTACGCGTGGTGCTGCAACGAGAAGTTCGTCCACGCCTACCACAACCAGCCGCGATGCGACGGGCCCGGCAACTACGGGCGCACCAGCGTCAACCGCTTCCATGTCATCGACCGCATCCCCTTCCAGAAAGACTTCCGGTTCGACATGGAACTGTGGCACTGGAAGGAGTGCAAGGTGAACATGGCCGTGACGGCCTACTGGTACGCCAGGCCCGGGGCGACGGACGCGTTCAAGCCCGTCCGGGCGGCCGACGTCGAACTGCGGCCGGTGCCGGAGATCGTCATGCCCAAGGTCAAGGGCGCGATCGAGGGCGAGAAGATGCGCATCGTCGAGAAGACCGGCAACCCCGCGCCCCAGGAATGGGAGGGCGTGAGCGGCGGCGCCCATCTCTGGTGGCACGAGGGCCAGAAGCCGGGCGACAAACTCGTCCTCGCCTTCGACGTCGAGAACGCCGGCAAGTACCGCGTCGAGGCCCAGTTCGTCAAGGCCGTCGACTACGGCATCATCCAACTCGAGATCAACGGCCGGAAGGTCGGCGAACCGATCGACTTCTTCAACGACGGCGTGGTCCTCACCGGGCCGGTCAACCTCGGCACGTTCGAGTTCACGAAGGGCGAGAACCGCCTGACGGCCACGGTCGTGGGCGCGAACGAGAAGGCCGTGAAGTCGTACATGTTCGGCCTCGACTACCTCCTGCTGAAGCCGGCGGAGTGACGGGCGCCGGGGGCCCGTGGAGTCCGATATGCGTTTTGCGCGGTCGGTCTCCTGACCGACCGCGCCGGGGGCGAATGAAGCGCGGCGGGTCGGCAGGCCCGCCGCGCTTTTCTTCTGCGCCGCCGCGTCTTCGCGCGCTACGGCTTGACCACCTCGAGTTTCACGAAGTCGAGGCCGGCCATGTAAGCCTTGACGGCCTTGTCGTTGGCGCCCGTGATCTCGATCGAGAGGGTGTGCTTCCCGGCCTTGAGGTCGTGCTTGCCGAGGTCGAGGATGCCGGTCGGAACGACCTCGGGGTCGTAGAGGTCCCGGGGCTCGCCGAGTTTCTTGTCGTCGAGGTAGAGTTGCACGATGCCGTAGTCGCGGGCCTTGGTGAGTTGGGCGGTCAGGGTGTAGGTGCCCGCCTCCTGGACCGGGAGGGCGAGGTCGAGCCGGTCGCCGGGCTTGGCGTCGGTCCACCAGAGATGGGCGTCGCCGCTCCACTCGCCGCCATGGCCCGCCAGTTCCTGCTCCCGCGCGTTGCCGCCGGTCTTCTTGAGGACCTCCATCCGCTCGCCCTCGATGGCGCCGCGGAAGGCCGGGGGCGGAGGCAGAGGCACGTTGTAGCCGACGCGCTCGCCCACCGGCACGGGCTCGTACGCGTCCGTGCCGCCCGGCGCCAGGTACCAGTAGGCCGTGCACGCGTAGAGCGTCGGCCGCGTGTTTGACCAGTACTTCTCGATGCACCCCTCGAACGACTTCTGGAAGGGGACGTCGTCGGTGATGTGCCAGCGGTTGACGGAGACGTCGCCCTTGTTGCCGTTGGAGATCGTCTGGTTGTGGTAGGCGTTCTGGAAGAGGGCGGCGTTGCCCCAGGCGTAGCCGAAGTAGTCCTCGGATCCGGTGCCGATGGTGGAGGGGAACTTCTCGCCGTCGACGAAGAACTTCTCGTCGCCCTCGCCCCACCAGCCGCCCTTGGGGTTCCAGATGTGGAGCATGACGCCGCAGAAGCGGCCGCGCCCCTGGGTCTTGAGCATCGTCCAGTCGATCCGGCGCTCGGGCTCCTCGGGCAAGAGCGCGTCGCGGTGCCACTTGGCGTGGAAGCGACCGAGCCCCTCGACAGGGCGCGCGAGCGGGGCGTGCGCGATGCGGTATTCGACCGTCCGGGCGGCCGTGCCGTCGTTGACGAGTTCCACGAGCGCCCGCCTGGCGAAGGGCATGTACCAGAGCGCATAGCACCCGTCGTCGGTCATGCCGCACAGGAGGGACTTGTACTTGTTGACGCCCGGGGCCGTGCCGAAGAAGTCGCCCAGGGGCGCCCAGACGGCGGGGGCCTTCTCGTCGTCCCAGGTGACGCGGATGACGAGTTCCCGCAGGGCCCGGGCCTGGTCCTCCGGCTCGGTCGCGGCCCACTTGCCGCGAACCTCGGTGATCGCCCGGGGCCCCTTGAGGTCCGCCACGACCACCGCGCCGCCGGGCGGGAGGGTCGCGGTGCCGGACGCCTCCTCGCGGCCCGCGCGGGGGCCGGAGGGGTCCTGGCCCAGGCCGTCGGCGAGGTACCGGTCGGCGGCCGCCAGGGCGGCCGTCTCCTCGGGCGCCAGGTCCCGCTTGAACGTCGGGACGACGGTCCCCTTGGGGAACGTCTCGTACCCGAAGTGGTAGTAGTTGCCCCAGCCCTTGTCGGCCACGATCTTGCAGGACTTCCGGTAGGGGATGGGGACGTAGTTGTTGCGCCCCGAGGAGGCGTTGTGGACGAGCGCGGCGCCGACGAACGGGGCGTCCTTGCCGTCGAAGTACCCGCTGAACGGAAGGTCGACGGCGGGCTCGGCGGCGCCGTCGAGGTAGATGCGGACGTGGCCGCCCTTGGCGTCGGCCGACCAGATCCGCCAGATGCAGCCGGGGCCCTCCATCTCGGCCATGAGGATGGCGTCGCCCTCCTGGCGGATGACGCCCCCGCCGTCGCCGTTGGCGTCCCAGGCGACGTACTTGCCCGCGGCCGCATCAAACCGGCTGGCCCGGTCGTAACTGGACCACTGGGCGCACGTGTCGCCCGGCGCGGGCAGGACGGCCAGGCGCTCCAGGTCGGTCAGGCGCTTGGCCAGGTCGACATACGTGTACGTTTCCTGGGCGCACGCCGTCGCGCCCAGGAGGCAGACCACGGCGAGGCAGGCAGCGCGTCTCATTCCGGACCCTCCCCTGGCTGGCGCGGCAGCGCATGGCTCCGCGCGTCACTTCGCGAACACGGCCTTGATCTCCTCGATGCCCACGCCGAGCGCCGCGCGGGCGATGGGGTCGAGGGCCTTCTCGTCGCCCACGAGGTGCACCGTCCGGTGGACGTGCTCGAGGGCCTTGCCCGGCTCGAGGGCGGCGGCGGGGCTCGAGGACTCGAGTTCGCAGAACGGCCCCATCGGCTTCTTGCCGGGCGCCGGCGGGCCGTCGTTGTAGCAGTTGGCCGCGTCGCCCCCGTACGGGTCCTTCTGGAGCGCCCACATGGAGTTCACGTAGTCGGTCACGCCCGCCGGCAGCGTGTATTGGACGAGGGTGAGGACGCGGTTCGTGGCGTCGTAACTGGCCTCGATGCCCTTGGCGCGGCGGGGGTTGAAGCCGATCTTCGAGCGGCACTCGCCGTCCGCCGAGAAGAACACGACGTTGTTCTTGACGATGAGCCGGTCGGCCGGGACCTTGCCGAAGTAGTCGTCCTTGACCGGCAGGCCGCGCTCCGACTCGGGCCCCGGGCGGATGGGGACGACGATCGTCATCGTCGGCGAGGGCGTGAACATGCCCAGGATCCAGATCGACAAGAGGCCCGTCTCCTTCTTCCACGCCTCCTTGCCCGCGTTGGTGATGCGGTTGGCGGACTCGTAGGCGACCATCTTGACGCCGGCGGCGGCGGGGACGCCCAGGGCCTTCCAGGCGTCGGCGGGGGCGAGCAGACGCACCTCGCGGTCGACCAGGACGTCGAAGCGGGTGCCGGAGTAGTTGGTCACGGTCATCTGGCGGCGGCAGTGGATGCGGTCGGCGCTCTTGGCGACGATCGCGAACGGCCGCGTGTCGAAGTCGGCGGGGACGTACCAGTGGTCGAGGTCGAACGGGGCGCCCTTGGCGAAGTAGATGGAGAACTGGCCGCCCTCCGGCCCGAGCCAGAAGCGGTCCTCGCCGCCGAACGGGTTGAAGTGTTCGAGCGTCTTGCCGGAGTCGACGAGGCTGCGGTTGATCCAGCCGAAACTCAGGCCGCCGGGGCCTTCGGCGGAACTGGTCATGACGCGGCCCTGCATGCTCGGGACGACGGCGACCTGGGCGCCGCCGGCCTTGTCCGACAGGACGACGACGTCGGTGTGCTTCTTGAGGAGGGCGAGGTCGTTGCCGAAGGTGCCGCCTCCCTGTTGCGTCGAGGCGCAGCCGCCCGCCATCGTCACCAGCGCGAGTCCCACCAGCACGTGCTTCATGGTCGCGTTCTCCTTCATGCCGTGTGCGGACCGTCCCCGACGGTCCTCGGGTTCACCGTCATTTCGGGGCGTCGGCGGGCTTGGCCTCGCCGCCGATCTTGAGCCGCTTCCGCTGCTCGCCCAGCCAGGTGTCCAACTTGCCTGACCGCCCGTCCTCGCGGACGGTCGTGAGGCCGGCCTTGCGGGCGACCGTCTCGAACGTCTGGACGAGCGCGGCGGCGTCGGGCGCCTCGGGCTTGGCCGTTGCGATCTGGACGTAGACGACCGGCAGCCGCGCGACCGCCACCCGCTGGGCGAGGACGGGGTCGGCGGCGGCGGCCTTCTCGGCCTCGTCGAAGAGGCGGACGGCCTCGGCCAGGACGGCCGGCCCGAGGTACGGCGCGTTCGGGGCCGCCCAGATGTTGGCGTGCCAGTCCTTGTGCTCGGCCACCTGGGCGTGCACGAGGTCGAGGTACCGCCTCAGGGGCCATGCCGCCGGGCCGTAGTAGGCGGCCAGGAACTCGTCGATCGCGCGGTCCGTGTCGTAGTCGGGGTTCCAGAGGGTCTTGGCCATGATCCACGTCCTCAGTTCCGCCAGTTCCGACGCGGGCGTGAAGTAGCACGCCTCCTCGTACATGCCCTTGACCCCGTTGGCGACGAAGAACCGGATGTTCGGCCTCAGGCTCCGAAGGTTCGGGAACGGCATGATGCTGTGGCTGTAGTCGATCACGTAGTCCCAGATGTACAGCCGGTTGCAGATCTCGTGCCAGCCGCGGATGTCGTCGACGAAGGTCTTGTTCGCCTCGCACCCGTCGAGCGGATGGGCGAAGCAGCACTCGATGCTGCACAGGCGGACGCAGACGTTGGGGCGCGGCTTGACGTGCTTGGGCGGCTTGCGGGTGTACTGGTAGGCGAGCGTGTCGATGACCTTGTCGGGGAAGTCCTTGGCGATGTCGTCGGCGATGGCGTTGACGAAGTGGAGCAGGGGCCCCGCCTGGCTGCCCTCGACCTCGGCCAGGGCCCTGCACTTGGCGCACTCGCAGTAGTTGTGCCAGTCGTTCTGCGAGACCGAGAAGATCGTCGCCTGGGGCGCCTCCTGGATCCACTGGCGGACCTTCTTCTTGGCGATTTCGAGAACCTCGGGGTTCGTCAGGCACAGTTGTGTGTTCCCGCCGGCGCGCTTCCCCTTGATCTCCGAGAAGTACTCCGGGTGGTCCTTGAAGTACTCGTCCGGGCTCAGGAGCGAGTTGAACGTGTGGACGAAGGGGCCGTAGGCCACCTTGCCGCCGCGCGGCTCGTCGAGGCGCGTCTGGGTGCCGTTGACCTTGTTGCGGACGGCCCAGTCGGCGTCGCGCGAGCAGGGATAGTCGGTCGAGCGGTACTCCAGCGGCGGCACGTAGGTCAGGTTGACCTCGCCGACGGCGAAGGTCCCCTCCTTCGGGATGACCGTGCAGTCGGGCGTGAACCAGCGGCAGCCGCAGTGGTCCTCCAGGAAGGTGTAGACCGCGTAGAGGACGCCGCGCTTGTTCCCCGCCAGGACGAGCGCGGGGCCCTTGGTCTGGATGGCGATGCCCTCGAGGCCGAGCGCGCCGAAGGCGACCTGGACGCCCAGTTTCTTGAGCGTCGCCTCGCACCGGCCGACGACCAGCGGCACCTGGTCCTTCACGGCCGCGTCGGCCACCACGGGCAGCGACTTGCCGGTGAGTTGCTCCAGGTGGGCCCGGAGGTCCTTGGCGGCGAAGTCCTCCTGGGGCGTCGGCTGGTCGGGCACGACGATGGCGTGCGTGGCGGGGTCGAGCGCCTTGCCGCCGATTGTGATGACGCAGCGGCCCGGGGCGTCGGCGGCCTGGGCGTCCGAGGCGGCGGCCAGACCGAGCAGGGCAACCAGGACGACGCAGCAGGGGAGGCATTGCATGGGAGGATCCCTCCTGGCGGGCCGGACGACGCCGGCCTGCCGACCGAGATGGTGTGTTCCACATGATAACCCGGGCGCGACAGCGCATCCAGCGAGTTCTTCCCGCCGAAAGCGCCCCCCCGCGCGGTGGAGGCCGGGCCGCGAACCGTGGGGCCCGGCCGCGCCATCGCTCCTTGCACCGGTGCCGTCTTCAGGCGATGATGCCCGAAGGTCCTGACAAGAGGAGGTGGCTGGATGTTCCTTACGCCGCTCATCGTGGTCGTTCTGGTCATCCTGGCCTGCGTCGTCATCCTGGCCGCCGCGCCGTCCGGCGGGTCTGTCATCGAGGTCGCGTCGGGCCCCGTGGTCATCACCCGGTCGTGCCGGATCGTCATCCCGCCGGGCACGGTCCTGGAGGATGCGGACGGCGGCGGCGTCCTCCGGATCGCCGCGTCCGACGTGGAGGTCGAGTTCGCCGACGGGAGCGTCCTGGCGGGCGCGCCCGCCGGGCGCGATCCGGACCAGTACCGGGGGTGCGGCATCCGGGCCGTCGGCGTCCGCAACGTGACGGTCCGCGGCGCCCGCGTCCGCGGGTACTGGACCGGCCTGTGGGCGACGAGGACCGACGGCCTGACACTGGAGGGTGTGGACGCCTCCGACAACCGGCGGGCCCGCCTGGGCTCGACGCCCGCCGCCGAGGACCTGGGCGACTGGCTCTACCCGCACCACAACGACGGGGGCGAGTGGCGGAAGAACTATGGGGCGGCGCTGTGCGTCGAGGACGCCGAGAACGTCACGGTCCGCCGCTGCCGCGTCCTCCACGGCCAGAACGCCCTCGTCCTGGACCGCCTCCGCGGCGCCAAGGTCTACGACAACGACTTCTCGTTCAACACCGGATGGGGCGTGGCGATGTGGCGGTGCGCGCGGTGCGTCGTCAGCCGCAACGCCGTCGACTTCTGCGTGCGCGGCTACAGCCACCGGGTCTACAACCGCGGCCAGGACTCGGCCGGCATCCTCCTGTTCGAGCAGAACACCGAGAACGTCATCGCCGAGAACTCCGGGACGCACGGCGGCGACGGCTTCTTCTCCTACGCGGGGAATGAGGCCCTGGGCGAGGTCGGCGAGCATCCGGCCGAGTGGTACCGGCGCCGCGGCAACAACGACAACCTGCTCATCGGCAATGACTTCTCCTACGCCCCTGCCCACGGCGTCGAGACGACGTTCTCGTTCGGCGTCCGGGTCCTCGACAACCGCCTCGTCGGCAACGGCATCTGCGGCGTCTGGGGCGGGTTCTCGCAGGACCTCCTCGTCGCCGGCAACACGATCGAGGGCAACGGCGAGATGGCGTACGGGGACGAGCGCGGCGGCGTCAACATCGACCACGGGTCCCACAACCGCATCGTCCGCAACACCTTCGGCGGCAACCGGTGCAGCGTCCACCTTTGGTGGACCGACCCCAAGGACTTCGCCGACAAGCCCTGGGGCAAGGCCAACGGGTCGTCCTCCTCCGACAACCTCGTCGCCGACAACACCTTCGCGGGCGACGCCGTCGTCTTCCACCTCAGCGGCGCGAGCGACGTGACGGTCGGCCCCAACACCTACACGGAGTGCGGCCGGCGGATGGACGCCGCGCCCGAGGTCCGGGTCATCGATGACCCGAAGGCCCGGGCCGAGGCGGTGCAGGTGCCGGCCCACGCCGTCCTCGGCACGACGCAGCCGGTCGGTGCGCGGCCGGCGCTACGCGGCCGCGACAAGATCGTCATGGCCGAGTGGGGCCCCTGGGACCACGCGTCGCCCCTCGTCCGCTTCCTGAGGGCCGGCGCCCGCTGGGCGACCTACGACCTGCGCGGGATGCCCGCCGCGCCGCGGGTCGAGGTCCTGCCCGGGACGGCCAAGGGCGTGACGGCCTCCCTTCAGGAAGGGGACGACGGCGCGTGGGTCCTGGCGGTCGAGGTTGCCGCCGGCGCCAAGCCCGGGGCGCACCCGTACGTCCTGCGCCTGAGGGCGGGCGACTTCGGTTGCGACGTCCGCGGGGCGCTCCTCGTGGCCGCCTGGGACGCCACCTTCTTCAACTGGACGGCCGAGACCGACCCGCGCCAGAACCCGGACGGGTACCGCCGCCTCGCCGACGGCCCGGGGGCGGTGAAGGCGCACCTTGAGCACCTGGTGCTCAAGTACGACGACGCCGGGCCGGACGACCTCGGTCTGGCCGACGCGGTGGCGGCCGCCGGGATCGGCCGCGACCACCTCGGCGTGGTCGCCCGCACCCGCGTGCCGCTGGCCAAGGGCGCGTGGCGGTTCGTCGTCACGGGCAACGACGGCGTCCGCGTGACCGTCGACGGCAAGGTCGTCGTCGAGTCCTGGCAGGCCTGGCGCCGGCTGGCGCGCAGCGGCGGCGCGTTCGAACTGGACAAGGACCGGACCGTCGAGATCGTGGTCGAGCACTTCGAGATCGGCGGCCATGTGGCCCTCGGACTGGAGATGGTGCCCGGCCCGTGAGCGGCCGCGCCGGAAGGGGGAGGCGATGGCACGGAACACTGCGCTGCGTTTCACCCTGGCGGCCTGGCTGGCCGCTGCCGCGGCGGCGTCGGCGTGGGCGGCCGAGAGCAACGCGCCGCTCCCCACCGGCGTCAAGGCCGTCTGGGACCTCGGCAAGGCCTGGCGCCAGAAGTCCCCCACCCGCGAGCGCGTCTGCCTGAACGGCCTCTGGCGCTGGCAGCCCGCCGAGGCCGGCGCGGACGCCGTGCCCGCCGACCGGTGGGGCTGGTTCAAGGTCCCCGGGTCCTGGCCCGGGGTCACCGACTACATGCAGAAGGACTGCCAGACGGCCCACGCCCATCCGAGTTGGAAGGATGTCCGGCTCGGCGGCATCGCCACGGCCTGGTACGAGCGCGAGATCGCCGTCCCCGCAGACTGGGCCGGCCGCCGCGTCGCCCTCTGCGTAGAGTACCTGAACTCGTACGCGGCCGTGTACGTGGACGGCCGCAAGGCGGGCGAGTTGCGGTTCCCCGGAGGCGAGTTGGACCTGACGGCGGCGTGCCGCCCGGGGCAGAAGCACCGCCTTAGCCTGCTCGTGGTGGCCATGCCGCTGAAGGGCGTCATGCTCTCGTACAACGACACCAACGCCGCCCGGGCCGTCAAGGGATCGGTGGACCGGCGGGGCCTGTGCGGCGACGTCTACCTCGTGGGCGCGCCTCCGGCCGCGCGGATCGCCGACGTGCGGGTCGAGACGTCGGTCCGCAAGGGGCAGATCACCTTCGATGCGGCGCTCGAGGGTCTGGCGGCGGACGGCCGGTACGCGCTCCGCGCCCGGATCACGGACGGCCCCCGCCAGGTCGCCGAGTTCACGGGCAAGCCCTTCGCGGGCGGCGACCTGAAGGACGGGCGCATCGCCTTCACCCAGGCCTGGAAGCCCGAGAGGCTCTGGGACCTCCACACGCCGCAGAACGTGTACCACGCCACGCTCTCTCTGGCGGAGGCCGGGGGGAAGGTGCTCGACACGGCCTGGCCGGCGCGGTTCGGGTTTCGCGAGTTCTGGATCGACGGCCGCGACTTCTTCCTGAACGGGTCGCGCGTCTTCCTCTCGGCCGTTCCGCTCGACAACGCCCAGGTCGGGGCCGCGCTCGCCACCTACGACGCCGCCAGGGAAAGCCTCCTGCGCCTGAAAGGCTTCGGCATCAACTTCGTGTACACGCACAACTACGGCTGCGAGCCGGGCTCGCACCTGGGTTTCGAGGAGATCCTGAGGGCCGCCGACGACGTGGGCATGCTCGTCTCCTTCTCGCAGCCCCACTTCGGCCAGTACGAGTGGAAAGCGCCCGACGCGGACCAGTCGAACGGCTACGCCCGCCACGCGGCGTTCTACGTCCGCGTCGCCGGGAACCACCCGTCCGTCGTGTTCTACTCGATGAACCACAACGCGACCGGCTACAACGAGGACATGAACCCCGACATGATCGACGGGGTCCAGGACCCGCGCGACACGTGGTCCCTGAACAACAGTAAACTGGCCGTGCGGGCCGAGGCGATCGTCCGGCGCCTCGACCCCGGCCGCATCGTCTACCACCACTCTTCGGGCAACCTGGGC
>CAYGZE010000045.1:0-19058 GCA_964354185.1 uncultured Anaerolineales bacterium
GCGGCGACGCATGGAGCGAGACGGCGGAGGCGGTGCATGTGACCCTCCCTGGAGGCCGTGCGGCGGGGGAGCGCCCGGTCGGTTGATGATAGCGGACGGGAATGGACTTGCAAGACGGAACGGGCGAGCGTATGGGAGGAGGTCGGACGGCGACGCGGCGGCGCGCCCGGCGCGCGGCAGGCCGCGGCGCCGATCGGGGAGCGGGAACCATGCCAAAGCGAACGCGGGGCGGACTCGTGCTGGGGGCGCTGGGGGCCCTCCTGGCGGCGTGGGGCGGCGGGGCGGCGGCCGAGAACAAGGAGACGCCCAGGATGGAGTTTCCGCAGAAGGTCCTTACGAACGGGGCGATGCGGATGGCGGTGTACCTGCCGGACGCCCAGAAGGGGTTCTACCGCGGGGCGCGGTTCGACTGGTCGGGGCAGGTGGCGTGGGCGGAGTTCGACGGGCGGCGCGTGTTCGGCCCGTTCCGCGAGAAGTACGACGCCTTCAACCACGACAACTGCTCCGGGCCGGCGGAGGAGTTCGACCTGGAGGGCCCGCCGCCGGCGTACGACGAGGCGAAGGTCGGAGAGACGTTCGTCAAGATCGGCGTCGGCGCGATCGAGAAAGTCGCGGAGAAGAAGTACGGGTTCTCGAACCGGTACAAGATCGTCGACGGCGGCAAGTGGACCGTGACGAGCGGCAAGGACTGGGTCGAGTTCCGGCACGAACTGGCCGGCCCGCGCGGATGGGGCTACGCGTACACGAAGCGGGTCGGCCTGGCTCCCGGAAAGGCGGCGTTCACGATCGACCACGCGCTCCGGAACACGGGAACAAAGGCAATCGAGACGACACACTATTGCCATAACTTCATCACGATCGACGGGGACCCCGTGGGGCCGCTCTACCGGATCACGTTCCCGTTCCCGCTGCGGGCGACGGCGTTCCGGGGCGCGGCCGAGTTGAAGGGCGGGGACCTGGTCATTGCGGAGGAACTCAGGGGCGACCTGGGGGCGACGGCGCTCGGGGGGACGTCCGAGTGGAAGGGCGGGAACCCGCTCATTGCGGAGGCATTCAAGGTCGACTCGCTCTGGATCGCCTTCGATGGGGGAACCGGGAAGGTCGAGGACAACCGCGTCTCGATCACCAACCGCCGGACGGGGACGGGCGTCCGAATCTCGGGGGACCAGCCGCCGGCGGCGTGGCGGTTCTACGCCGAACGCACCGCCGCGTGCCCGGAACCGTTCCTCCGCGTCCGCGTCGCGCCGGGTGAGGCGATGACGTGGCGCAGCACCTACGAGTTCTTCGTGGAGCCCGCGGCGCCGGCGCCGTAGGGACCGCGCGGCGGCGCCCGCCTACTTCAGGTCCGCGAGGACCTTGTCCGCCTCGCCCTTGAGGCCGGCGTTCGCAGAGACGGCCTTGACCTTCTCCATGGCGGCCCGGACGTCGTCGCCGCCCTTGCTGCCGAGGGCCTTGGCGATCTTGACGGCCGCCGCCGCGGCCTCCTCCTTCAGATCCTTGTCGTCCAGGCAGGGCACGACGGCCTTCAGGGCCTCCAGCGTCCCTGCGCCTCCGAGAACGCCGAGCGCCAGGCGTTTCTCCTCGGCGCGCTTGGCGGCCGCGAGGGCCTCGGCGGCCATCGCCAGTTTGCGGTCGGCCGGACACTCCTTCGCCGCGGCCAGCCGCAGGTAGCCCCGCAGCGCGAGGACGGCGTGCGTCTCCTTCTCGGCCGTCTTGGCGATGGACAGAAGGTCGTCGGCCGGCGCGGCGTCGGGCCAGTCGGCCAGGGCGCGCACGGCGGCGTCCTGGACGGCCGCGCTCGGGTCCTTGACGGCGGCGCGGACGGCCTCCAGCGCCTTCGTGCCGCCCGTGCGTGCCAGGACGCGGAGGAGCGCCGCCTTGGCGCTGTCGCCCGCGCCCGCCATCGCGGCCGCGACGGGTCCGACGCCCGCGTCCTTGTCGCGGGCCCGGGCGCAGGCGGCCGCCAGGGCCTTCTCGATCGCGCCGAGATCGGCGTCGGGCTTGCCCGCCAGCGCGACGAGGCCGGGGACCGTCCCCGGGTCGGCCAGGTCCTCGAGGGCCGACAGGGCGGCCGCGCGGACGACCTTGTCCGGGTCGCCCGCGGCGTCAAGGAGTACCTTGCCGTGGGCCTTCGCGCCGCGCCCCCCCAGGGCCAGGAGAAGTTCCGCGCGGACCTTGGCGTCGGACTTCTCGAGGGCGGCGACGATCGCGCCGTCCGCCTGCGCGTCGGGGATACGGGCGAGGCTGCGGCGGGCGGCGTCGCGTTCCGGTCCCTCGGCGCCGGCGGCGGCCTGGGCGAGGAGCGGGACGCTCGCGGCGTCGCCGAGCGTGCTCAAGGCGTCGAGGGCGGCAAGGCGGACCGCCTGGTCGGCGCTCCGCAGGGCGTCGACGGCGGCGGGCCGTGCCGCGGGATCGCCGCGGGCCTTGAGTTCGTCCAGAAGGACCGCCTGGGCGGCGGGCGGCAGGCCCGGCAGCGCGCCGGCGAGGGCCGCCGTCGCCTTGGGGCCGGGCATCTCGCGCGCCAGGCGCAGGGAAGCGACGTTGCCGCCCTTGGCCTCCTCGACCAGAAGGGGCAGGGCCTTCTCGCCCTCAACGCTGAGGATGCCGCGCAGGGCGGCGGCCCGCACCTGCGCCGGCCCCTTGGCATTTCCGTATAGTGACCTATAGATGCCAAGGGCGTCCGGCCCCCGGCCGGCCGAGGCGAGCCCATCGGCGCAGGCCAGGTACGCGTCGGTCGCCGTCGGCCGCAGGGCAGGGGGCCCTTGCTCCAGGAGCGAGGCGAGGGCCTTGGCGGCGTCAGGGCCGCCGATCCGGCCGAGCGCGACGGCGGCCGCCCCGGCGACGGACGCACCGGCGTCCCGGGTGAGTTTCGCCAGGGCGGGGACGGCCTTGGCTTCGCGGCGCTCGCCCAGCGAGAGTGCGATCCCGACCTTCTGGGCGGCCGGTGCGGCATCGAGGGCCGCCAGCAGGGCCTCGCCGGCGGCCGCGTCGGGGATCCGCTCCAGCGCGTACCGCGCCATGTGCGAGAGGTCCTTGTCAGGGAGCAACGCTGCCAGGGCGGGGACCTCGGCGGCCGACCCGATGAGGGCGAGTTGGCGGCAGGCGAACTGTCTGCACTCGGCCGAGGCGTCGCCCTTCAGAAGCCCTGCCAGCCGCGCCGCCAGGGCCTTCTGCGCGTCGGGCTTGCCGTGGGAGTCGCGCACGGCGTCGGCGACGACGGTCTGGGCCAGGCGGCTCTCGCCGAACGCGGCCGCGGGCAGGGCCGCGAACGCCTCGTCGAGCGTCGGCCGCGCCGTCTCGGCGGCTGGCGCACCGGAGGCCGCCAGCGCGCCGCAGGCCGCGAGCGCGAGCGTGAAAAGGAGGGCGGTCGGGCTTCTTCGGCATGGAGACATGGGAATCCGCTCCTTTTCCCTACAGGTGCCACGGTTCGCGGTACGGCCGCAGCCGCATCCGGTCGGCCTCGGCGTCGTCGGGGAACCGCTCGCGCTCGGGGTCCCACCGGACCTTGCGGCCGAGGAGCATCGCGATGTTGCCGAGATGGCAGAGGGTCGACGTGCGGTGGCCGATCTCGACGTCGGCGATGGGCCGTCGCCGGGTCCGGACGCACTCGAGGAAGTCGCCCATGTGATTGTTGCTCTCGTAGAGGCGGATGTCGGAGGGGCCGAACGGCTCCGCCAGGAGCGAGCGCGGCTGGGCGTCCAGCCGGCCTCGCGTGACGTCGACCCAGCCGTCGGTCCCCTCGAAGCGCGTGTTCCCGCCGCCGCCGGTCGTGCAGGTCATGCGCACCCCATTAGCATACGTGCACGTGAAGTCGACGCGGGTCGCGGTGTCGAAGAGGCCGTCCTCGGGGAACTCGCCGCGGCCCTCGACCTCGACGGGGCCGGTGTCGTCGGTCCCATTGCCCCACTGGCCGATGTCGAGGTAGTGGGCGCCCCAGTTCGTGACTTGGCCGCCCGAGTAGTCGAGGAGGAAGCGGAAACTGTAGTGGCACCGCTTTTCGTGGTAGGGCGCCCACGGGGCCGGGCCCAGCCACAGGTCGTAGTCGAACCCCTCGGGCACAGGCATCTCGTGCCAGTCCTTGGGGCTCGGCACGTTGTTCGGGGGGATTCCGACGCGGATAGTCCGGAGTTTGCCGATGCGCCCGTTGCGCACCAGTTCGCACGCCGTCCGGAACTCGCGCGAGGATCGCTGCTGCGTGCCGCACTGGAGGACGCGGCCGTAGCGCCGGGCCACGTCGGTCATGACGCGGCCTTCGACGATGGTCAGGGTCATCGGCTTTTCGCAGTAGACGTCCTTGCCGGCCTTCATGGCGGCGACCGAGATGGCGGCGTGCCAGTGGTCGGGCGTGGCGATGACGACGGCGTCGAGGTCTCTGCGCGCCAGGAGGTCGCGGAAGTCGTTGCAGCCCTTGACGCCGTGGCTGGGGCCGTAGGCCTTCTCGGCCGCCTCCAGGCCGCCGGCGAGGACCTTGGCGTCGACGTCGCAGAGGCCGACGACCTGGACCTCGCGCGTGTTGCCGAGCATCGCCTTCAGGTGCCCGCCGCCCTGGCCGCGGAACCCGATCGACGCGGTGGCGATGCGGTTGCCGGGCGTGCCGCGCTCGCCCGCCCCCACGGCGGATGCGCGGACGACCAGCGGCGCGGCGACGGCCAGCGCGGCCGCGCCCCTCAGGAACTGGCGGCGATTGAGCGTCTTGCGGGCCGACATGGCGCCTCCTCGACCGGGCTGGTGACCTCGAGGACCCGTGCGCGACGCCCGCCTCCTACCGGCGAGGCGTCGCCGCGAAGCGTAGCACAATGCGGGCGATTATCAAGGCGGAACTCGGGCGCGGCGCGGCCCGCGAAGAATGTGTTGAATCGCCCCCGCCGCGGGCGCATCATGGCCGTCGAGCCCATCCGAGGAGGTCCGATGAGCGAATCGCGTCCGAATCCGCCGCCGGAACCGCCGAGCGCCGGCGGCCGCGGCACCGACCTGGTGCGCGGTCTGCCGATGTTCACCGCATCGGACCCCGCGGCGCTCGAAGCCGAGCGGCAGGACCTCGCGGCGCTGGCCCGCAGACCGGTGCCGGCGCGGTGGTGGGGCTACGCGCGGCGCACCGGGCCGGGCTGGCTCCAGAGCGCGATGACGCTGGGCGGCGGCACCGCCGCCTCGTCGCTCATGATCGGCGCGTTCTTCGGGTACAAACTCCTCTGGGTCCAGCCGCTGGCGATGGCCCTGGGCGTCGTCATGCTCTCGGCGGTGTCGTACCAGACGCTCGCGACGGGCGCGCGGCCGTTCGGGGCGATGCGCCAATACGTCGGCGCGCCCGTCGCGTGGGCGTGGGCCCTGGCGACGCTTCTGGCGACGCTCATCTGGCACCTCCCGCAGTACGCCCTGGCGGCGGGCGTGACCGAGGACATGATCACGGCGGCCACGGCGTGGGCGCCCCAGGGCGGCGCGCGGACGGGCCTCTTCGTGGCGCTCGGGGCGGCATATCTCGCCATTTCGGTGGCCATCACGTGGAATTACGGAAGCGGCCGGCGCGGCATCCGGCTGTACGAGCGGGCGCTGAAGGCGATGGTGTGGCTCATCATCCTGGCGTTCGCGGTCGTCATCGTCCGGAGCACGCTCGAGGGCAAGGTCGCCTGGCTCGAGGTCCTCAAGGGCTTCCTGCCGCTTTACATTCCGACCGACGCGCGGGGCATCGAGGTCGTCATGAGCGCGTTCGGTGCCTCCGTGGGCATCAACATGACGTTCCTCTATCCTTACTCGATCCTGGCGCGGGGCTGGGGGAAGGAGCACTGGGGCCTGTCGAAGTTCGACCTCGTGTCGGGGATGTTCCTGCCGTTCGTGGTGGCGACATCGCTTATGATCATGGCGGCGGGATGCACGATTTACGGCCACCTGGACCCGGCGGCGCAGATCAAGCCGGTCGAGGCGGCGCAGATGATCGCGGCCTCCGGCGTCGGCCCCCTCTTCGGCCGCGTCATCTTCGGCCTCGGCATCCTGGGCATGGCCCTGAGCAGCATCACGACGCACATGATCGTCGCGGGCTTCGCGGCGTGCGAGATCTTCGGCATCGAGCCGCGCGGCTGGAAGTACCGCCTGGCGTGCCTCATTCCGGCGCCGGGCGTGGTGGGCGTCGTCCTGTGGGGGAAGATGGGGTTCTGGATCGGCGTGCGCACGAGCGCGCTCTGCGGCCTCCTGCTGCCGATCGCCTACCTGGCGTTCTTCGTCCTCCAGAACCGCCGGGCCTATTTGGGCGACGACCGGCCGCGCGGCGCGAAGGCCTGGGCGTGGAACCTCGGGATGGGCCTGGCGATTGCCGCGACCGTGGCGAGTATTGTGTATTTCCTGATCTATAACTATGACAAGGTCCTGGGCCTCCAGAAGTAGGGCCCGGGGCGGGAAGGGAGGGGCGATGGACATCCGGGTCTTCGCCACGAAGGACGCGCTGGGCGCGGCGTCGGGGGCCCTGGCGGCCGACGCCCTCCGCGAGGCGGTCCGCGCGCGCGGGGCCGCCCACCTCATCCTGGCCACCGGCGCGAGCCAGTTCGAGACGCTCGCCTGCCTCGTCCGGGCCGAGGGGGTCGACTGGTCGCGCGTGACGATGTTCCACCTGGACGAGTACGTCGGGATGCCGGCGACGCATCCGGCCAGTTTCCGCAAGTACCTCCGCGAGCGGTTCGTCGAGAAGGTCGGGCCCCTGGCGGCGGTGCACTGGGTCGAGGGTGACCGTCCCGACCCGGCGGCCGAGTGCCGGCGGGTCGGCAAGATCATCGCCGCCCACCCGATCGACCTCGCCCTGGTGGGCATCGGCGAGAACGGCCACCTGGCGTTCAACGACCCGCCCGCCGACTTTGACACCGAGGCGCCGTACCTCGTCGTCGACCTCGACGAGGCGTGCCGCCGGCAGCAGTTGGGCGAGGGGTGGTTCGCGACGCTCGCCGACGTCCCGGCGCGGGCGATCTCGATGAGCATCCGCCAGATCCTGAAGAGCCGCCGCATTCTCTGCGGCGTCCCCGACCTCCGCAAGGCGCGGGCGGTGAAGGCCGCCGTCGAGGGCCCCGTGACGAACCGGTGCCCGGCCTCGATCCTGCGCGAGCATGAGGCGTGCACGCTCCTGGTGGACGAGGCGTCGGCGTCGCTCCTGGCGAAGCGGCCGGGGAAGGGCGGCTAGGGCACACGCATGGACATTCCAGGATTCGTTGACCTCCAGGTGAACGGCTACCGGGGGACGGACTTCTCGGCCCCGGACCTTTCGGAGGAGGCGCTGGCCGCCGCCTGCCGCGACCTCCTCGCCCGGGGCACCGCCGCCTTCCTCCCGACGGTCGTCACCAGCCCCCTGGAGGTCTACGAGCGGAACCTGCCCTTGGCGGCCCGGGTGATGGCGCGGCCGGAGTTCGCGGGGCGCCTGCTGGGCCTGCACCTGGAGGGGCCGTTCCTGTCGGCCGAGCCGGGCGCGGTCGGGGCGCACAATCCGGCGTGGGTGCGGCCGCCGGACCCGGCGCTCCTGGACCGGATGTGGGCGTGGGGGGAGGGGCGGGTCCGTTTCCTCACGATCGCGGCCGAGGCGCCGGGGGCTGAGGACCTCGCCCGCCGCGCCGTCGCCCTCGGCATCACGGTCTCGCTCGGCCACCAGTTGGCCGACGAGGCCGCGCTCGACCGGCTCGCCCGCGCCGGCGCGACCGCCCTCACGCACCTCGGCAACGGCGTGCCGAACACGCTGCCGCGCCACCGCAACCCCATCTGGGCCGGCCTGGCCGAGGATCGCCTGTGGGCCATGATCATCGCCGACGGCCACCACCTGCCGCCCGCCGTCCTCAAGGTGATGCTGCGCGCCAAGGGCGTCGCCCGGACGGCCGTCGTGAGCGACGCCTCGCCCGTGGCGGGCCTCCCGCCGGGCCGCTACCGGGTCTCGGGCAACGACGCCGTCCTCGAGCCGTCGGGCTTGCTGCACAACCCGGCCAAGGGGTGCCTCGTCGGGTCGAGTGCGACGATGCTCGAGTGCATGAACCACCTGGCGTCGCTCGGCCTGTGCACGGCCGAGGAACTCGTGGCGCTGGGCCTCGACAACCCGCTGCGGCTGATCGGCCTGGACCGGGGTGTGCTCGGCGGCGCGCCGGCGGTGACGTTCGACGAGCGTACGGGCCGGTTCCGCCTGCGCGGGCCGCGCGGGGCATGAGCCCTGCCTGTCGGCAGCCTGCCTGCCGGCAGGTTCCGGGCGGCACTGGCGGACAAGCCGCCAGTGGCACCCGCCGATGGGGGCTTGCCAGGCACGCTAGACACGTCCGGGGGTGCGCCACCGCGCTACGGCCTTCTGCATCGCCCGCTCAAGTCCTGAACTCCTCCGGTCCCAGGGCCAGGCGGGCGTCGGTCCGCATCGCGCGGTTGACGGCGAAGGCCGACGCGGCCGCCTCGTATCCCACCTCGGGCGGGCAGTTGAGTCTACACCGGCCGCGGACCGCGTCGAAGAAGTTCTTCAGGTGGTACCAGTGGACGGGCTTCTCGACGCCCGGCCAGGGGATGGGCGGGTACATCCGGGCCCGCAGGTCGGCCACCAGCGGGGTGTGGCCGATCCGGATGAGCGTGCGCTCCAGGCCCTTCTCCCACGGGGCCTCGGAGGCCGTGGGCTCCCGAATGAGGTAGCCCCGGGTCGCGATCTCGGAGATCGTGAGCGCGCCCTCGTCGCCGAGGAAGGTCTCCCAGAAGCCGCCCTCGTCGGTCGTCGAGATGCGGTAGGCGCCGCGGACGGTCTTCGTGACGCCTTGCCACGCGTAGTCCCACTCGAAGAGGCACGAGACGTTGTCGTACCAGTCGAAGAAGTCGTAGTAGTCGCGTCCGCCGGCGGCATAGACGGCCCGGGGCGGCGCGTGCAGGAACCAGTTGAAGACGTCGATCTGGTGGGCGCCGAGGTTGACGGCCTCCCCTGCGCTGAACCTGCGCGACCACCGCCAGTTGCGGAACTCCTCCATCGACGCGTAGCCATACTTCGCGAGCGTGGCCGCGTCCAGCGCATACTTCTCGGGCCACCCGACGCGGTGCCGCCGGTGCCCGTGCCACTGGCCCCAGACGCCGGTGATGCGGCCGAGGGCCTTTTCGCGGTCGACGTAGTCGAGGGCGGCGAGGTAGCGCGGGTTCGAGCGGTGCTGGCGTCCGACCTGGACCAGGCGGCCGGTTTCCCGGGCCGCCAGGACCACCCGCCGGCAGCCCTCCAGCGTGTGGTGCATCTCCTTCTCGAGGTAGACGTGGAGGCCCGCCTTCAGGCAGTCGACGGCCTGGTCGGCGTGGAACGCGTCGGGCGTGGCGATGATCGCGGCCTGGAGGTCCTTCTCGGCGGCGAGCATCTCGCGGTGGTCGGCGTAGTCGCGGACGTCGTGGCCGCGCCGCCTGAGGAGCCGGCCGGCGTACGTCCGCGCGTAGGGCCAGATGTCGGCAACGGCCCGGAACCGCACGCCCGGCAGGTCGAGGCAGTAGTTCAAGAGGTCGCGCCCGTGGTTGCCGGCGCCGAGGAGGGCCACGTTCAGGTCGTCGTCGGCACGGGCGGGCGCGTCGGTCATGGCAATTCCTTGATCCAGATATTTCGGAACTCCAGCGGATTCCCGTGGTTCTGGAGGGCGATCGGGCCCTCCTTCGGGCAGTCCGGGAGTTGCGCGTTCGAGATCACCGTTTCGCCGTTGAGGACGACGGTCAGCCGGTCGCCCTTCATCGTGATGACGAAGGCGTTCCACTCGCCGACGGGCTTGTCGGCCTTCTTCGAGGGCGCGCAGGCCTTGCGGACCTCCTCGGGCTGGGCGTTGTCGGTGCGGTAGCCATAGACCTCGCCGCTTCCTAGGGCGTCGCACCAGATGTTGGCCTGGCACTTCGAGGAGCCGCGCAGGTAGATGCCGCTGTCGCCGGGCGCGGGCAGCCGCCACTCGACCTTGAGGATGAAGTCCTTGTACGCCTTCTCGGTCCAGAGGTCCTTGCTCTTGCCGTCGTATTGGAGGACGCCGTCCACGACGGCCCAGTGCTTTCGCATCTCGTCGTCGGCCTTCCAGCCGGCGAGGTCCTTGCCGCTCAGGAGGGGCATGAAGCCCTCGGCGTCGGCGGCCGGGGCGGGGGCGCCCGCGTCGCGGCCGGCGACCCAGCGGATGGCGTTGGCGACGAGTCCCGAAAACGCCGGGTTCGCGTAGGCCTTCGCGTCGTGGCCCAACTGGATGAAGCAGACCTTCGCGTTCTTATAGGGATGGCACCACGCGACGGCCTTCTCGCTCGTCTTCTCGTCGGTCGTCAGGAGCACCTTCACCTTCGGGTCCATGGTGTAGCCGTGGTACGTCTCGTCGTGGATCTCGAAGTCCGCCAGGCCGCGCGTCACCGGATGGTTCGGGTCCTCGACGTGCACCTTGAAGTCGACGTCGTGGAGGTAGGTGCAGCGGGGGCGCTTGACGCCGCCTTCCTCCTCGTCGTCGAGGTAGTAGCGTCCGCCGAGGATGGCGCGGTACTCGGGCCACTTCGGGTAGGCCGCGACCGCGTGGTGGAGGATCACGAGGCCGACGCCCTTGTCGAGGAGGGCCAGCAGGTTCGCCTGCTGCTTCTCGTTGATGCCTTGCGCGAAGTTGTAGAGGACGATGGCGTCGTACGCCCAGCCGTCGATCGAGTCGAAGACGGTGCTGTCCTTCTGCGGGGCCTGGACGGCCGTGATGCCCTCGAGGCCCTCGAAGACCTTCGGGAACTCCTTCACGTCGTAGTCGTGGCCGCCCGTGACGACCAGGGCGCGGATCGGCTTCGCCTCGGCGGCCCCGGCGGCCGGGGCGACGAGCCCCACGCACGCCGCCACCACGCCCGCCATGATCACGGTTCTCGTAAAGGTTCTCATCGTATTCTCCTCGTTCTGGGTCCTAGCGATCCCTCGCGCTTTCCGGGCGCCATGCCACGGGGCGCTTGCTCGCCCAGAAAAGGGCGTTGACGAGCAGGCGCCGGAAGGTCTCGTTCTTGAAGTCGTCGGGTCCGCCCAGGGACGTGTAGAACACGCGGCCGCCCTGGTGGACCCGCGTCCAGGCCACCGGCTCCGCGTGGCCGGGGATGGTCCCCGTGAGGAGGACCTCGACGTCGCCCGCCACGGCGGGGTACTTGTAGAGGGAGTAGGGCGACGCCAGCGGCCCGACGCCCTCGAGGACCGGGTGGCCGCGGGCGCGGTCGACGAGCGTCACCTGGACCGGCGGGCCCGCACCGTAGTGGCCCTGGTAGTCGCCGCCGAGGACCTCCTTGTCGAACGCGAGCCAGTTCTGGAAGGCGTGGCTCGCCGTCCGGACGCCGACGAGGGGCCGGCCCGCGGCGCAGTACTTCCTGACGCGCTCGAGTTGGTCGTCGGGCAGCGTCACGCGCCGCGCGAAGACGAGCAGGACGTCGCACGAGTCGATCGCCTCAAGATCGTCCAGGCGGTCGCCCCGGTCGGCGCCGAAGACGCGCGTGCAGGCGGCGCGGCAGCGGGACTCGAGGAACCGCTGGAACTCGGCCAGGGACGCGTCGGACTTGTACTCGGCCGAGGCCGAGACGAGGCAGACCCGGAGGGGCGCCGCAGCGTTCTCGGCGCCAGCCGCGCCCGCGGATGCCTCGGGGCCGGCGGCAGCGGGCGCGGCAGAACCGGCTTCGCCCGCGGCGCGGCTGCATCCTGCCGCCGCCGCGATCGCGGCCGCCAGCAGCAGTGCCCTCGTTCGCGGCATGGGTCGTTTCCCTGTACGTGTTCAGCGTGCTTGGGAGGTTCCCATCGGCGGGTGCCACTGGCGGCTTGTCCGCCAGTGCCGCTCGGAATCGCACTGGCTGCAAGCAGCCAGTGGCTCCCCCGTTACGTGCACGCTGAACACGTACGTTTTCCTTGCATGTCGCACGCCCTAGAGGTGCCACGGTTCCCGCATGGCGCGGGCGAGCATCCGGTCGGCTTCGGGGTCATCGACGAAGCGCTCGGCCGCCGGGTCCCACTTCACCTTGCGGCCGAGGCGCATGGCGATGTTCCCAAGGTGGCAGACGGCGGCGGAGCGATGGCCGACCTCGACGGGGGCCGCCGGGTCCCCGCGCGTCCGGACGCACCGGAGGAAGTCGCCCATGTGGTCGCCGTCGGCCTCGTACAGGTGGACCTCGCCGGGGCCGATGCGCGACTTCAGGACGGACGGCGGGTCGGCGTTGCCGGCGATGTCGATCCAGCCCTCGGTGCCCTCGAAGCGCGGCTCGCCCCAGTCCATCGTCATGCGGAACTGGACGCCGCCGGCGTAGGTCGCCGTGAAGTCGGCCTTCGTCGCCGTGTCGAACAGGCCGGAGGTGGGGTACTCGGCGCGGCCCTCGATTTCGACGGGGCCCGTGCCGTCGGCCCCGATGGCCCACTGCGCGACGTCGGCCCAGTGGGCCCCGTTGTTGGTCACTTGGCCGCCCGAGTAGTCGCTGAGGAAGCGGAAGGAGTAGTGGCACCGCTGGGCGTGGTACGGCGCCCAGGGCGCCGGGCCGAGCCACAGGTCGTAGTCGAGTTCGGGCGGGACGGGCTCGGGCTTCCACGTGGGCGGGCACTCGCGGCTGTTGGCGCCGACGCCGGCGGTCACGCGAAGCAGGCGGCCGATGCGGCCGTTGCGGACGAGTTCGCAGACGTGGCGGACCTTGGCCCACGAGCGGCGCTGCGTGCCCGTCTGGAAGACGCGGCCGTAGCGGCGGACGGCCTGGATCATCGCGCGGCCCTCGGCGATCGTGAGCGTCATCGGCTTCTCGCAGTAGACGTCCTTGCCGGCCCGGGCGGCCGCGATGGAGATCGGGGCGTGCCAGTGGTCGGGCACGGCGATGACGACGGCGTCGACGTCGGCCCGGTCGAGGACCTCGCGGAAGTCGCTCTGCCCGTCGCAGCCCTTGAACGGTCCGGTCCCGCGCCTGTCGCCGTAGGCCCGGGCGACGGTCGCCAGGCCGCGCTCGCGGACCTTGGCGTCGACGTCGCACACGGCCACGACCTGGACGCCCGGGTTCCCGACGAGGGCCTGGAGGTGGCCCCCGCCCATGTTGCCCGCGCCGATGCAGGCGACGCCGATGCGGTCGCCCGGGGCGCGGGCGCCGGCGGCGCCGAGGGCCGAGGCCGAGACGAGGGCCGGCCCGGCCACGGCCGCCGCGGCGGCCCCCTGGAGGAATCGGCGCCGGGTCAGGCCTTGTGATTCACGCATCCACATCCCTCTGTGACGCCCGGCCCTACAGGTGCCACGGCGGGCGCATCGCCCGCGACAGCATGCGGTTGGCCTCGGCGTCGCCCGGGAACTCCTCCTTGTCGGGGTCCCACTTCATCTTGCGCTTCAGGCGGATGGCGATGTCGCTGATCAGGCAGACGCTGGTGGCCCGGTGGCCGATCTCGGCCGGGCACACCGTCTCCTTGCGGCTCTTGATGCAGTCCAGCAGGTTCCCCTGGTGATGGTTGCTCTCGGGCAGGCGCGTGTCGCCGGGGCCGAACTTCTCCGCCAGAAGCGACGCCGGCTCGGCCTCGATCTTGCCGCGGACGACGTGGACCCAGCCCTTGTCGCCCTCGAACCGGACGCCGTGCGGCAGGACGTTGTCGCTCACGAAGTGCATCTTCATGCCGTTCGGATAGACGAGGTTCACGTCCCACTTCGTGGCCGCGTCGAAGATGCCTTCCTTGGGGAACTCGCCGGTCCCTTCGAGTTCGACGGGCCCCGTGCGCTCGATGCCCATGCCCCAGTGGGCCGAGTCGACGTGGTGGACGCCCCAGCCCGAGATGAAGCCCGGCGTGTAGGGCGACATGTGGTACCAGCCGACCTTCTGGCACACGACGTCCATGTAGGGCGCGGGCGGCGCCTGGCCGAGCCAGAAGTCGTAGTCGAACCCCTCGGGGACGGGCTCCTCCTTCAGGGGCGGGCCGCCGCCGCTCGGCGGGGCCGCGACGATGACCTGCGTGATCTTGCCCAGGCGCCCGTTCAGCGCCAGTTCGGCCGCGTGGCGGAAGTTCCGGTCCGACCGCTGCTGCGTGCCCAGTTGGAAGACGCGGCCGTAGCGCTTGACGGCGTCGCAGAGGGCGCGGCCCTCGCGGACGGTCATGGTCATCGGCTTTTCGACATACATATCCTTTCCCGCCTTGGCGGCCTCGATGGCGGGGATGGCGTGCCAGTGGTCGGGCGTCGCGATGAGGACGGCGTCGACGTCCTTGCGCGCCAGCAGTTCGCGGAAGTCGTTACAGTCGGCGCAGCCCTTGTAGTCGGCGTCTTTGCGGGCGGCGTAGTGGTTCTCGACCTGCTTTTTGGCCTCGAGGCGGCGGGCCTTGTTGACGTCGCAGACGGCGACGACCTGGCAGGCGGCCAGGCCGAGGAACCCGCCCATGACGCCCCGCCCCTGGCCGCCCGTCCCGATGACACCCAGGCCGATCCGCTCCGACGGGGCCGGGGCGTCGCCCCCGAGGGCCGAGGCGCTCACGAGGTACGGCACCGCCACCGCGGCGGCGGCGCCCTTGAGGAACTGCCGACGGCTGACTTGAGTCCGGACGAGCATGGCGCGGCTCCTTATCGACGTGCGTTTCCTGCGTCCCGGGGACACGCGTGCCCCCTCTGTCAAACCCGTTCCACCCGCTCGAAGTAGCGGGGCGAAATCGCTCGACGCGCGGCCTTCCCGCGCGGCGTCGCGCGTCAGAGGCGCCACGGGCTCCGCTGGGCCCGCGCGAGGAAGCGGTCGGCCTCCGGGTCGTTGACGAAGCGCTCCGCCCGGGGGTCCCATTTCAGCTTGCGCTCCAGAAGCATCGCGATGTTCGCGAGGTGCGAGATCGTGATGGTCCGGTGCCCAACCTCGACGGGCGTGATGGTCTCGCGGCGGCTTCGGATACACTCGAGGAAGTTCTCGTGATGGTCGCGGCTCACGTAGAGCCGCGCCTCGCCCGGGCCGGGTTTCGAGGCCAGGAGCGACTTCGGCTCGGCGTCGGTCCCGTCGCGGCCGACGTAGACCCACCCCTGGTCGCCCTCGAACTTCGCGCTGTGGGGGTACTTGTTCCAGCAGTCGAGGACGGTCCCGTCGGCGTAGGTGCACTGGAACCGGAAGTTCGTGGCGGTGTTCGAGAGGCCGTCGCGGGGGAACTCGCCGCGCCCTTCGACCTCGACGGGCCCGGTGTACTCCGTGCCGTTGCCCCACTGGGCGAGGTCGATGTCGTGGGCGCCGAAGTCGGTGACCGTGCCGCCCGAATAGTCGAAGATATAGCGGAATGTATGATGGCACCGCGACGCGGTGTAGGGGGCCCAGGGCGCCTGGCCGAGCCAGAAGTCGTAGTCGAATCCCTCGGGGACGGGCATCTCGGGCGCCGGCGGCAGGGCCGGGCCCGTCGGCAGGCCGACGCGGATCGTGCGGACCTTGCCGATGCACCCGCGCCGCACCAGTTCGCAGCCGAAGCGGAACCGCGCCTCGGACCGCAGTTGACTGCCCACCTGGAACACGCGGCCGTAGCGGCGCACGGCGTCGCTCAGGATGCGCCCCTCGGCGATCGTCAGCGACAGGGGCTTCTCGCAGTAGACGTCCTTGCCGGCCCGGACGGCCGCCAGCGCGACGGGGACGTGCCAGTGATCGGGCGTGCCGACCATGACGGCGTCGACGTCGGGGCGGGCCACGAGGTCGCGGAAGTCGCCGTAGTCGGCGCAGCCCTTGAACGCGCCGGAAGCGGTTTCCTGGGCGTAGCGTTCCTCGACGAGTTTCTTCGCGTTGCTGCGGTGGCGGTAGTCCACGTCGCACACGGCGACGACCTGGGACTCGGGCCGCCCGAGGAAGGCCTGCAGGTTGTCGGTGCCGCGCCCGCCCACGCCGATGCAGCCGACCGTGGTCCGGTTGCTCGGGGCGGGGCGGCCCTCGGCCCCCAGGGCGCTCGCCCGGACGATCCAGGGCAGGGCGGCCGCCGCCGCGGCCCGGGCCAGGAACCCTCGGCGCGTCACCGTGCGGGCCGTGGTCATGGCCGGTCTCCCCGAAGTACGGCGCGCATGACGGCACCTGTCCGCGGCGGGTGCGCACGCCCGCCGCGCGGCAGCCGGGTCCGACGCACCTACGCCCGTCAGTTGGCCGTCGGGCGGAACTTCAGGCCCGCCAGTTTCCCGCCGCCGGCGGCCCGGACGCGGATGCCCGCCTGCCATCCGTCGCCGCCGTTGGTGATCTTCACGAGCAGCACGTTCGTGCCTTCCTTGAGGGCGATCTTCGCGCGGTCCTGGTTGGGCTGGTAGCCGCGGTTGGCGTTGTTGGCGTGGACGACCTTGCCGTTGAGCCAGACCTTGATGCCGTCGTCGCTGCCCATGTCAAGGCGTGCTTCCTGGGCCTTGGGCGAGAGGATGTAGGTCCGCAGGTAGGCGACGCGGTTCTCGCCGCCCTCGACCAGGGCGCCCATGTCGTACTGGCCATTGCCCGGCTTGACGGCCTTCCACTTGGCCTCGGCCCCGTCGCCCTTTTCGGGCGGGAACTCGATGTCGAACAGGGCCGCGCCGTCCTTCTCCTTCTCCATGTAGGGCCCGGAGACCATCCAGACGGTGACGAAGTCCTCGTCCTTCTCGATGAGGTTAAGGGCGTCCTGGGCCTGGCGGCGGAGGTCGCCCTGGACCTGGTCGATCAGGCCCTCCAGGGTGGTGCGTGCCTCCTCCTTGTAGCCGCCCGCGATGCCGGCGGCGATCTTGACGGCGGCGGCCACGGCCTCGGCCTTCAGCGCCTCGTCGGTCAGGGACTTCTTGACCATCTCAAGGGTCTCGATGCTCGGGGCGTCGGCCATGCCCGCCAGGACCATCTTCTTCTCGTCCGGCCGCTTGGCGGCCGCCATCGCCTCCTCGTACATCTTGACCTTCTCCGTGTTCGGCCGCGCGCTCTTCCCCACCAGCCGCACGTAGCCGCGGAGGGCCAGCACCTGGTGCGTCTGCTTGGCGTCGCTCTTGGCGATGGCCAGGAGGTCGGCCACGGGGACGTCGTCGGGCCAGTCGGCCAGGGTGCGGATGGCGGCGTCCTTGACCGCGTCGTCGGCGTCCTTGGCGCCCGCGCGGGCGGCCTCGAGGGCCTTCGGGCCGCCGATGCGGCAGAGGGTCCTGAGGAGCGCCGCCCGGACGGGCGCGCCGGCGCCGGCGAGGCCGGCGACCACGGGCTCGGCGCAGGCGGCCTTCTCGGCCTCGGGCGTCCGGTTGACGATGGCGACGATGGACTTCTCGGCGGCCTGGCGCGGGGCGTCGGCGTCGGCCTTGGCGAGGAGGCCCACCAGGGCGGGCAGCGTCTGGGGCGTGCCGATGACGCCGAGCGTGGCGAGGGCCTCGGCCTTGACGGCGGGGTCGGCGTCGGCGGCCACCTTGGCGACGTCGGGCGCGACGGCCTCGGCCTTCCGGGCCGCCAGGGCCCTCAGGAGGGCGACCTTGGCGGGGGCGTCGGCGCCGCCCATGGCCTTGACGATGGCGGCGTCGGTGTCCTTGCCGCCCAGGCGCGCCAGGGCGCCGACGGCGGCGACCTGCTCCTTCTCGGGCGCCCCGGCGGCCATCTTGGCCAGGGTCGGCACGTCGGAGGCGTCGCCGACCGCGCCCATGGCGACGACGGCCGCGGCGCGGACGGCCTCGTCGTCGGCCTTCATCGCCTCGAGGACGGCGGGCTTGGCAGCGGCGTCGCCGCGCGCCGCGAGCGCCCCCAGCAGGGCCACCTTGCCGCTGGCCGACACCTTGGGCAGCAGCGCGGCCAGGGTGCGCGTGGCGTCGGCCCCCGGCAGGTCGCGCGTGAGGTCCACCGCGATGACCTGCATCTGGGCGTCGTCGCCCGCGAGGATGTCCGAGAGGAGCGCGACGGCCTTCGGGCCGGTCGACGCGATCAGGCCCCGCAGGGCCGCGATGCGGATCGACTTCGGCTCGTCAGGAACGTAGAGAGACGTATAGATGGCCGCGGCATCGTCCTTCTTGCCGGCGGCGACCATGCCGTCGGCCGCAAGGAGCAGGGCGTCGACGACCGCCGGCCGCGCCTTCTCGGGCGCACGCTTGCGGGCGTCGGACAGGGCCTTGGCGGCCGCCGGGCCGCCCACCTTGCCGAGGGCCCGCGCGCCGGCGATGACGACGTCCGCGTCGGCATCGCCCAGGGCCTTGAGGAAGGCGGCGGTGGCGGCGGCGTCGCGGCGGTCGGCCACGGCGTTGATCATCGCCACGCGCCACGCGGGGTCGGACGCCCTGTCGAGGGCCGCCCGCAGGGCCGCCCCCGCCTCCTCCGACGGGTTCTTCTGGAGGGTGCGGCGGGCGGACTCGCGGACGTCGGCTTCCTTGTCCGCCAGGAGCGCCGCCACCGCCGGCACGCACTCGGCGCGCCCGATGTGCTGGAGCATCCGCAGCATCCAGACGCGGGCGGGCGGGGGCGAATCGGGCCCGATCTTGGCGGCCAGGGCCTTCGAGAGGGCGGCGGCCTGGACGTCATTGCCGGGCCGGCCCGCCTGGTGCGTCATCCTCTCCAGCGTGCCCTGGGCCCCGCCGCGCTTGCCGAGGTCCTCGGCGCCCATGTCGGGCAGAAGGGCGGCCACGGCCGTCGCGTAGGCCGCGTCGTACTCGGCCGGCGTCCGCTTGACGGGCTCGCCTTCGCCCCGGAGTTCCTTGAGGAGGGCCTGCGCGTCGGGTTCGCCGGCCCGCACGGCGGCACCGGCCGCCAGGACCATCAGCACGGCAAGGGTGATCCGTTTCGCGATCCGCATGGTTCGACCTTTCGTGTCAGGGCTCCCAGGTTCGTCAGAGCGCCCAGGGGGCGCGTTTGGGGCGGTCCAGCCACCGGGCGGCCTCGTCGTCGCCCAGGATTTCCTCCTTCGCGGGGTCCCACTTGAGGTGGTGCCCGGTCCAGTAGGCGATGTTGCCGAGGTGGCAGACGGTGACGGTGCGGCAGCCGATCTCGACGTCGGCGACGGGCCGCTCGCGCGTGCGGATCGAGTCGAACCAGTCGCCGTGATGGCCGCCGCGGCTCTTGTGCAGGTGGATCTCGCCGGGGGCGATCGGCTCCTTGATGAGCGTGTCCGGCCAGGACTTCAGGTACCCCCGGTTGACCTCGATCTTGCCCTCGGTCCCGGTGAAGAGGATGCCGTTGGCCCCGCCGTGGTACATGGGGATGCC